>JAQSWD010000045.1 GCA_029266835.1 Steroidobacteraceae bacterium | reverse complement strand
TCGATCAATCCGCGCGCGGTGTTTCTCACGCGCATGGCGGCGAACCTCGATTTCGTCGAGGAACGCTGGGCGGACGCGGTCAGCCGCTTTCGTTACGCCGCCGCCAGTGAACCCGACCGGGTGCGCGCCGCCTACTCGCAGCTCATGTACTGGCTGGCCCAGATGCGAGCGGGCGTTGCCGAACCGCAGTTCGTCGAGCGCCGTCACCCCGAAAGCTGGCCCAAGCCCCTGCTGCTGTTCCTGCAGAACCAGTATTCGGAGTCGGAACTCGTCACCGAGGTGCGAGCCGGTGACAACGAATACGCCAGCGTCAGCCTCGACGAGCGCCTGTGCGAAGCGCTGTTCTACGTGGGTGAGGCGCACTGGGCGCGCGGCCGGCCCGAGGTGGCCCGCGACTACTTCGCGGCCGCGGTGAACATCAAGATGATCCGCTTCAGGGAACACAGCCTGGCGCTGGCCGAGATCGCCAAGCTCCAATAAAGGGGGGACTACGGACGAGTCTGCCCCGAGCCCCGCACCACGTACTTGTAGCTGGTGAGCTGTTCCACGCCGACAGGGCCGCGCGCATGGAAGCGGTCGGTGGAGATGCCGATCTCCGCGCCCATGCCGAACTCGCCGCCGTCCGCGAACTGCGTGGATGCGTTGTGCAACACGATGGCGCTGTCGACACGGTCGAGGAACCGCTGCGCGGTGGCCGCGTTGCCGGTGATGATGCTCTCGGTATGCGCCGAACCGTACTGGCCGATGTGCGCGACGGCGGCATCCACTCCATCGACCACACGCGCGGAAATGATGGCGTCGAGGTACTCGGTGTGCCAGTCCTGCTCGGCCGCCGCTTTCACGCGCGCGTCCACGGCCTGCACGGCGCCGTCGCCGCGCACCTCGCAACCCGCGTCGAGCAGATCCTTCACGATGGGCGCCAGGTGCGTGGCCGCGCAAGCCGCGTCCACCAGCAGTGTTTCTGCCGAACCGCACACGCCAGTACGGCGCAGCTTGGCGTTCGTGACGATGGCCCGCGCCATCGCCAGGTCCGCATCGCGATCGACGTAGACGTGGCAGATACCTTCGAGATGCCCGATCACCGGCACCCGCGCCTCGGCCTGCACGCGGGCCACCAGGCTCTTGCCACCGCGCGGCACGATCACGTCCACGTAGTCCGTCATGGACGAGAGCAGGTATCCGACCGCCGCGCGGTCGGTGGTGGGGACGAGCTGGATGCTGGCGGCGGGCAATCCCGCGGCGACGATGCCCTCGACCAGGCAGGCATGGATGGCGCGGCTGGAGTGCACACTCTCCGAGCCTCCGCGCAGGATGGCGGCATTGCCAGACTTCAGGCACAACGAGCCGGCATCGCAGGTCACGTTGGGGCGGCTCTCGTAGATGATGCCGATGACCCCGAGCGGCACGCGCACGCGCGCGATGTCGAGGCCATTGGGGCGGGTCCATTGAGCGATGGTGGCGCCGATGGGATCGGGCAGCTCGGCGATCTCATCGACGCCACGTGCCATGGCTTCGATGCGGTTCTCGTCGAGCGCGAGACGATCGAGCATGGCGCCCGAGAGGCCCTTGGCGCGCGCGGCTTCCAGGTCGCGGGCATTGGCGGCTAACAACTCCACGCGCCGTGCGCGCAGTGAACCCGCGATGCGCGTCAAGGCGTCGTTCTTCTGGCCCGTGGTGGCCAGCGCCAGCACCGATGCGGCGGCGGCCGCGTGCTGTCCCAGCCGGTTCATGATGGCGGCGAGGTCGGCGGGAATGGTCTGGTCGGCGGCGGCGTTCATTGCATCATCACCAGGTCGTCACGGTGGATCATTTCGGAGCGTCCGCGAAAACCCAGCAGGGCTTCGATATCCGCGCTGCGTTTGCCAACCAGCCGCGCGGCGTCGCGATCGTTGTAGGCGATCATACCCCGCGCGATTTCGACGCCGGCCGGATCCAGCACGCTCACGGTGTCGCCCCGCTCGAAGCGGCCGCTGACCGCGGTCACCCCCGCGGGCAGCAGGCTTTTTCCCGAACGCAGGGCATTCTGGGCGCCGGCGTCGATGCTGAGGGCGCCGCTGGGACGCAGCGCGCCCGCTATCCACTGCTTGCGCGCATTCTCGGGATTCGAAGCCGGCAGGAACCAGCTGCACGCGGCGCCCTCTTCAATCCGGCGCACGGGATGCATCGGTGCGCCCGCGGCGATGGCCATGGCGCAGCCGGCGGAGGTGGCGATCTTCGCCGCCGCGATCTTGGTCGCCATGCCCCCTGACCCGACGGCCGACGCCGAGCGGCCTCCCATGGCCTCGATCTCCGGCGTGATCTCCCGCACCTCGGGTATCAGTCGTGCGGAGGAATCGAGATTGGGATCCGCGGTGTACAACCCCGCCACGTCCGACAGCAGCAGCAGGCAATCCGCGCTGGTCATCTGGGCGACGCGCGCCGCGAGACGATCATTGTCACCATAACGGATCTCGGTGGTGGCCACCGTGTCGTTCTCGTTGATCACCGGCAGTGCGCCCAGATCGAGCAGCGAGGTGAGCGTGGCGCGGGCATTCAGATATCGGCGGCGGCGCTCGCTGTCTTCCAGCGTCAGCAGCACCTGGGCCACCGTGATGCCGGAGGGAGCCAGCAACTCCTTATAGATGTGTGCCAGCGTAATCTGACCTACCGCGGCGGCGGCCTGGCTCTGCTCCAGCTGCAGGGCGCCGGCCGGGAGCTTGAGTTCGCGTCGTCCCAGTGCAATCGCACCCGATGACACCAGGACGACTTCCTGATTGCGTGCACGCAGGCGCAGCAGGTCCTCTACGAGAGTTTCCAGCCAGGGACGGTTGACCTGCCCGCTGGCCTGATCGACGAGCAGGGCCGAGCCGACCTTGACGACGATGCGGCGCGCGCGAGTTAGTGGAGCTGCGGTATTCATGAGGGGATGCGATCTTACGCAATGCCGCCCGTTGCCGCATTCGCAGGCACGCCCTACACTCTCCGGCCTCCATCCTTAAGGCTTCATTC
Source organism: Steroidobacteraceae bacterium (assembly GCA_029266835.1). Lineage (GTDB taxonomy): Bacteria > Pseudomonadota > Gammaproteobacteria > Steroidobacterales > Steroidobacteraceae > CADEED01. The sequence continues at coordinate 30,752 of JAQSWD010000045.1, read as the reverse complement.
AAGGCTGAATTCCGTGGGCAGAGAATACGCACCGGTGCCGGGCAAGTGGTACGAGAACAAAGAGGAAGACGAAACCTTCCGCGTGTTGTCGGTCGATGAGGACGACGAGCTCGTCGAAATCGAATATGTCGACGGCGAGATCGAAGAACTCGACCTGGACACCTGGCACGAACTCGACCTCGAGCCCACCGAGCAGCCGGAAGGCTGGGCGGACGAGTCCGAGTCCGATGACGACGAGGATGAGGACGACGATTTCGAGGACGATGAAGACGAGGATGAAGACGACGAGGACGATGATGACGACGACGATGACGATTTCGACGAAGACGAAGAAGACGACAACTACTAACTAGTACGCAACGCATGCGCGTGGTTGCCGTCGTCGGGTCCCAGGGCAGCGGCAAGACGACCTTGATCGAGCACCTGATCCCGGCATTGAATGCGCGCGGGTTGAGCGTCTCGACCATCAAGCACACCCACCATCACCGGGTGGAGCTCGACATCCCTGGCAAGGACAGCCACCGGCATCGCGCCGCCGGTGCCTCCGAAGTCATCGTGGCCTCGGATGAAGGATGGGCCCGGATAGCCGCCTCACCCCGACCCGCCAGCCTCGAAGTCCTCCTGGGAGAGCTTCGGCCGGTGGATTTCGTGCTGATCGAGGGTTACAAGCAACTCGAATGGCTCCGGCGTGTCGAAGTATTTCGTGGGCCTGGCGTGCCGCTGGCGCTGGCCGATCCGGGCATTGCCGCCGTGGCGGCGCCTCCCGGGCTGGCCATCTCGGGTTATGCGGGCCACCGCTTGAACCTGGATGACATCCCGGAAGTCGTGGATTTCATGCTAAATCATTGATTTTAATATCGATTCCCTTTTCACCGTCGGCCGTTGAAATTCAGGCGGCCGCCGCCAGAACTGCCGCAGAAACAACACGCCCATCGGAGCGAAGTCCAAGACCATGAAACGCATCATCCTTCTCATCACCACCAACATCGCGATCATGCTGGTGCTGTCGATCGTCGTGTCCGTGCTCGGCCTCGATCGATATCTGACCAGGGAAGGGCTGAACCTCCAGGCGCTGCTGATCTTCTCGGCCATCCTGGGCTTCGGCGGCGCGTTCATCTCCCTGCTGCTCTCCAAGTGGATGGCCAAGACCTCCATGGGCGTGCGCCTGATCACCCAGCCGCGCAACGAGGCTGAGCAGTGGCTGGTCAATACCGTGCGCTCGCAGGCCGAACAGGCCGGTATCGGCATGCCCGAAGTCGGCATTTTCGATTCGCCGGACCCGAACGCCTTCGCGACGGGCGCGAACAAGAACTCCGCGCTGGTGGCGGTGAGCACCGGCCTGCTCAACAACATGCGTCGCAACGAAGTCGAGGCCGTGCTGGGCCATGAAGTCAGCCACGTCGCCAATGGCGACATGGTGACGCTGACGCTGATCCAGGGCGTCATGAACACCTTCGTGTTCTTCCTGGCCCGTGTCATCGGCTTCATCGTCGACCGCGTGCTGCTCAAGAATGAGCGCGACGGCGTGGGCATTGGTTACATCGCCACGGTCATCGTCGCGCAGCTGGTGCTCGGCATCCTGGCCGGCATGGTGGTGGCCTGGTTCTCTCGGCAGCGTGAATTCCGCGCGGACGCGGGTGGCGCGCACCTGGCGGGTACCAATTCCATGGTAGGCGCTCTGGAAGCGCTGAGACGCGTGCATTCCCCTACGGCGCTGCCGGAGAAGATGCAGGCCTTCGGCATCCGCAGCGGCCCGCCGAAGGGCTGGCAGAAGCTCTTCATGAGCCATCCGCCCCTGGAAGAGCGGATCGCGGCACTGAACAGCGCCCGCTAATCGCCAAGCAGTTCAAAGCCTGCACCGGCCGGACAGATCAAACTGCCGGCCGGTGCATTTGTCTTATTCGCCGACTTCAACAAGGAATCTTCCGTACGCATGAGTGCCGAGCAGCAGACTTTGGGTAACCCGGTGGTGCGGCTCGCCCGCGCCGTGATGCATTGGTTCGATACGAGCAAGTCACAGACCTTCGATGCCCAGGCCCGTCACGACGGCCCCGACAGCATCGACTGGGTGCGCACGCTGCCCTTCCTGCTCATGCATGCCGCCTGCCTCTTTGTATTCACGGTTGGTTGGAGCCCGATTGCGCTGATCGTCTGCGTCGCGCTGTATTTCATCCGCATGTTCGCCATCACCGGTTTTTATCACCGGTACTTCTCGCACAAGAGTTTCAAGACCTCGCGCGTCGCGCAGTTCCTGTTTGGTGTACTCGGTTCCTCGGCGGTCCAGCGCGGCCCCATCTGGTGGGCGGCCCATCACCGCGATCACCATCAGTATTCGGACAAGAAGGAAGACGCGCACTCGCCCATCCAGCACGGATTCTGGCGCGCGCACATGAGCTGGTTCCTGATGAAGAAGGGTTTCGCACCCGACCTCAAGCGCGTGCGCGAGCTCATGAACTACCCCGAGCTGCGCGCGCTCGACCGCTTCGACATCGTCGTGCCCGTGGTGCTGGCCATCAGCCTGTTCTTCCTCGGCAAGGGCCTCGAGACCTGGGCGCCGGAACTCGGCACCAACGGCTGGCAGATGCTGATCTGGGGCTTCTTCGTGTCGACGGTGTTGTGCTCGCATGGCACGTACACCATCAATTCGCTGTCGCATGTGTTCGGCAAGCAGCGTTACAAGACCGGCGATTCCAGCCGCAACAACTGGTTCCTCGCGTTGATCACGCTCGGCGAAGGCTGGCACAACAATCACCATCACTACCCGTCGTCCACCCGCCAGGGTTTCTACTGGTGGGAGGTCGACATCACCTATTACCTGCTCAAGGTGATGTCCTGGACCGGCCTCATCTGGGACCTGAAGCCCGTGCCGGTTTCGGTGCGCGATCATCATCCCCGGCGAATCAAACCACTGCCGAAGTAGCGTCGAGCAGGGCCCGACCGCTCCGCGGAGCATTCCGCACGGCGGCTGAAAGGCCACGCGTTATCATGCCGGCGCATGAATGACGCCAGCTTCCTCTCCGGACTTGCGCAGGCCGTCGGCGCCGACGCGCTGATCACCGACCCGGCGCGCACCGCGCCCATGCTGCGCGACCATCGCGAGCTGTACCGCGGCCATGCCCTGGCGGTAGTGGCGCCCCCCGACATCGCGGCCGTGTCACGCCTCCTGGCCCACTGCAACCAGCACCGCATCGGCGTGGTGCCCCAGGGCGGCAACACCGGCTATTGCGGCGGCGCCACGCCCGACGCCTCCAGCAGCCAGGTACTGCTGTCGCTGGCACGGCTGAACCGGGTGCGCGCGATCGACGTGGCTAACTACACGCTCACCGCCGAGGCGGGCTGCATCCTGGCCGACGTGCAGAAGGCAGCCGCCAGTGCGGATCGCTATCTTCCCCTCAGCCTGGGCAGCGAAGGCAGCTGCATGCTGGGCGGAAATCTTTCGACCAACGCTGGTGGGCTCAACGTCATCCACTACGGCATGGCGCGCGAGCTGGTGCTGGGTCTCGAGGTGGTGCTGGCCGACGGCAGCGTGCTCGACGTGCTGACCGGGCTGCGCAAGGACAACACCGGCTACGACATCAAGTCGCTGTTCCTGGGCGCGGAAGGCACACTGGGCGTGATCACGGCGGCCTGCCTGAAGCTCCACCCCGCGTTGCGCTCGCATGCCACGGCATTCGTCGCGGTGACCGGCCCCGAAGCCGCGGTATCAATGCTGGGCGCCCTGCGTTCGGCCAGCGGCGACAGCGTGACCTCCTTCGAGCTGATCCCGCGCATCGGCGTGGATCTCACCGTGAAGCACATCCCGGGCGTCAGCGATCCGTTGTCCATGCCGTCCGCCTGGTACGTGCTCTGCGAGTTGTCTTCCTCCCGCATCGGCGACCCGCTGGGTGAGGTGCTGCAGGACACGCTCGAGTCGGCGCTCAAGGAAGGCTGGATCACCGACGCCGCCGTCGCGCAGAACGAGCGCGAGCGCGGCGCCTTCTGGCGCCTGCGCGAATCGATCCCCGAAGCGCAACGCATGGACGGCGCCAGCCTCAAGCACGACATCTCGGTGCCGGTGTCGCAGGTCCCCCGTTTCATCGAAGTCGCGGGGGCCTGGGTGGCGCAGCACGTGCCGCAGGGCGTGCTCGTCGCCTATGGACACCTGGGCGACGGCAACCTGCACTTCAACATCAACCAGCGCGCCGGCACGCAGCCCGCGCAACTGCAGGCCGTCGAACCCGAGCTCAAGCGCGCCATCCATGACCTGGTGCGCGATTTCGGCGGCAGCTTCTCCGCCGAACACGGTATCGGCCAGCTCAAGGTATTCGAGCTGGAGCGTTACGCCAACCCGGTGGAACTCGAACTCATGAAACGGGTGAAGAAGGCCTTCGACCCTAACAACATCATGAACCCGGGCAAGGTCGTGCGGATCTGACCTACCGCGTCGAGTTCTGAACGAGCTGCACTACCGTCCCATCCGGCGCCCGGATGGCCAGCGTCCGGTGATCGCCCAGGTATGACGTGGTGATGCCCACGGGGTCGTAGATCACCGGCACCCCGCTCTCCCGCAGGCGTTTGCTGGCATTGACGATGTCGGGCACGAAATAGGTCCACACCTGCACGCGCACCGAGTCGTCGGCGGGGCGGCTCAAGGGCCAGGTGGGCACATCCGCGCCCAGCACGTTACGGAAGAACGCGCGATTCACGTCCGCCTTGGCCTCGCGGCCGCGAGCCGCCAGCGGCATCACCAGCAAGCGAACGTCCGTCTTGCCCGCCGGCGCCTTGAAATGCTGGACCGCCGCCGCGACGGGCTCGGGCACACCCCAGATCGATGCCTCGACGGCAGTCGCCTGTGGATAGTTGGGCGGCAGCGGTGCCGGAGTGAAGCCATCGTCGACGATGTTCCTGGCGGGCGCGTCGGTATCCGCCACCAGCGTGACAACATGCAGCGAGCCCTGCACCAGCGGCGGATCCTCGAGCTTCGCGTACGGATTGTCAGCGGTGCCGCAGGCAGTCAACGCCAGCGCGACGCAGGCGCCGGATATGTGAACCAACAAACGGCGGCGGGAGTTTCGTGCTTGCATGATAAATTGAGTATATGGCGGATCGAGTCGAATGCGTGGTCGTCGGAGCGGGCGTGGTCGGGCTGGCCACCGCGCGCGCGTTGGCATTGGCGGGCCGCGAAGTGCTGCTGCTCGAAGCCGAGAGCCATCACGGCACCATCACATCGGCGCGCAACAGCGGCGTGATCCACGCCGGGTTGTACTACGCGCCCGGCAGCTTCAAGGCGCGCTTCTGCGTGGCCGGCAATCGCGCGTTGTATGCCTACTGCCAGGAGCGCGGCGTCGATCACATGAACTGCGGCAAGCTGGTCATCGCCAACGGCGACGACGAGGAAAAGGTCCTGCTGAACCTCGAGGAACGCGCGCGCCGCAACGAGGTGCCCGGCGTGCGGATGATCTCCAGCGCCGAGGCGCACAAGCTCGAACCCGAAGTCCGCTGTACGGCCGCGCTGTTGTGCGCCACCAGCGGCATCATCGACCAGCACCCGTACATGCTGGCGTTGCAAGGTGACATGGAAAACGCCGGTGGCACGCTGGTGACCAATTGCCGCGTGGAAAGCATCGCGCGCGCCCAGGGCGGGTTCCTGATCAGGACCGGCGGCGAGGCGGCCGCCGAGCTCGGAGCGCGATTCGTGGTCAACAGCGCCGGCCTCGGCGCCGTCGAGCTGCTGAATCGCATCGAGGGTTATCCAAAGGACCTCATCCCGACTCTGCGCCTGGCGCGCGGGAATTACTTCACGGTGACCGAACGCTCACCGTTCAAACATCTCATCTACCCGGTGCCGCATGCGGCCGGGCTCGGCATCCACGCTACGCTCGACCTGGGCAAACGCGTGCGTTTCGGTCCCGACGTCGAGTGGATAGACCGCATCGACTACTCGGTGAACGCCTCGCGCGCGCCCTCGTTCTACCAGGCCATCCGGCACTACTGGCCGCGGCTCGCCGATGGCGCGCTCACGCCGGACTACACCGGCATCCGCCCCAAGCTGCATGGCCCCGGTGAGCCGCAACCCGATTTCCGCATCGAATCCGAAGCGGATCACGGCATCCCCGGCCTGGTGAACCTGCTTGGCATCGAGAGCCCCGGATTCACGTCTTCCATTCCCATCGGTGACTACGCGGCGTCATTCGCTTAAATTGCGGCGCATGCGTTCTTTCGTCGCCGCGGCCCCGGCCGCTCTCGTTCTCTCCCTCCTGGCCCTTTCCGCCTGCAGCAAGCAGGAAACGCCTCCCCCTTCACCGCCCGCCGCCGCGAATGACAAGGCCGAGCCCGCCGAGGGCACACCGCGCATCGTCATCTCGCCCGATGGCACGCATGTCCAGTACCACGTCTACGGAGCCTCGGAAGCCGATGAACCGGCGCTGGTGCTGATTCACGGCTGGTCCTGCGACTCGAATTACTGGCGCGAACAGGTGCCCGTGCTCAAGAGCCGGTACACCGTGGTCACGGTCGATCTCGCCGGCCACGGCGGCACCGATGCCAATCGCAGCGACTGGGGCATGGAGCGCTTCGGGCAGGACGTGGCTTCGGCCGTCGCGCCCATCCCGAACCGGCAACTCATCCTCGTGGGGCATTCGATGGGCGGGCCGGTGGCCATCGAGGCCGCGCGCCTGCTGAAGAGCCGCGTCATCGGCATCATTGGCGTCGACACCTTCAAGACCATCGGCGCGCCGCTGCCCAGCGCCGCGCAGCTGGACTCCATCCTCAAGCCCTTCGAGGCCAACTTCATCGGCCACACCCGCGAGGTGGTCGCTACACATTTCTTTTCGCCGGGCGCGGATCCGCAGCTGGCGCAGAAAATCGCCTACGACATGTCGTTGTCGCCGCCGAAGGTGGCCATCCCCGCGATGCGCGCGGTGCTGAGCTACGACTTCGCCGCGCCGCTCAAGGAAATCGCGGTGCCCATCGTTGCCATCAACTCCGATCTGGGCGAACCCGTCAACGAACTGCGCATCCGCAAGGTGCTGCCGAAATTCCGCGCCGTCGTGATCCCGGGCGCCGGGCACTTCCTGATGATGGAGGACCCGGCCCGCTTCAATCCCGCGCTGGAGACGGAAATTCAGGCGCTGATCGCCGCGCGACCCGCGGAAGCTGGTTAGGCGCGTGGACGGCAGCGCCGGCAATGAACGGGGTGACGATCGCGAACAGCGAGGCCGCCGCGATCTCGAGCGGCTGCGGTCGGTCCAGTGGCTGTTCGACCAGGCGTTCGCCATCCCGGGAACGAAGTGGCGCTTCGGTGTCGATGCCTTGTTCGGCCTGGTGCCTGGCCTCGGCGACATCGCCGGCGCGCTGGTGGCGGTTTACGCGCTGCGCGTAGCGCGCAATCTCGGCGCTCCCGGCGTGATCCAGGTGCACATGTTGACCAACATTGCGCTGGACGCACTCGTCGGCATGATCCCGGTGCTGGGCGACATCTTCGATTTCGCGTTCAAGGCACAGACACGCAATCTCGCGCTGCTCGACGCGTGGATGGGAACACCGCAACGCGCGACTCGCCGCAGCCGCCGCGGGCTGATCCTGATTCCGCTCGCGATTGTCCTGGTCTTCGCCACGCTGACGGCGCTGGGCATCTGGATGCTGTTCATCCTGTTTCACTGGCTCGCTGGCCTGTTCTAGCGGGACGTCAGGAACGTTGTTCGCCGGTTTCGGAAACCACCGGCGCGCAGTCGATCGCCAGCCAGCCCACGTCGAGGCCCACGCGCGCGGCGCCTAACGAGGTCCAGCTGGAACCAATCGCCTCGTCGGTCCTGGGATCCGTGAGGATCAGCACCAGCGACTCACGCCCTTCCGACAAGGGCCAGTCGCGGCCATGCAGCTCGAGCAACAACTCGCGGCCGTCGGGAGTCCTGAAACGCACTCGCCCGCCCCGATCGTGCAGGTCGACACCCTCGAGCGCGCGTCGCCGCCCGGAATCCGCACCCCAGGAGATACCGCAGGAAAACAGCCGCGCCTCGTCCGCCACGTGCGGAAAACCGGCGATCTCCTCGGTGAGTTCATTGTCGGCCACCATGAGCTTGCGCTGTCGATACCAGAACATTCCGTCGCCGATCACCACGCGGTAGTCCAGCCAGCGAGGTTCGCCGGCTTCGCTGACCAGGCAATCGCGGCCACGCGTACCGCCGCGGAACTGCGCGCCTTCGCGTTTCAAATAGAGATCGCAGCCCGGCGCCGACTCCAGGTCATCGGCGGACAACGACCCGCCCGTGGCGGAGTCGGCCTTGCGCGTGTACTGGCGTACCAGCAGCGCGCCATCCGCGGCGCGGTCGGGAAGCACCGTGAGCACGACACGACGGCGCGCGTCGAATGGCCGATCGAAGGGGAACTCCTCGACGTACAGCACATGCGAGCCCAGCCAGGGCATGGCGATGCGGCGCACGTGAACCTGGATGCGCTGCTGTTCGCGCATGGTGGCCAGCGGCGACTCGGTTTCGAACCCGGCCAGCAGCTCTTCGGACAGGTCGTGGATCCCCGACCAAAGCTGCATCAACGAATCACGATCATCGGCATTCGCGGCGTGGACCGGGGGGCACAGCGCCGCCGCGGTGAGTACCCAGCCTAGCGCTGCGACTGCACGAGACGTATGAGACCCTCTTGCGCGGTGCTGGCGGCCAGGACGCCGTCGCGCGTGTAGAAACTTCCGCGCGCAAAACCGCGCGCGCCGGAGCTGGACGGGCTGTCCAGCGAATACAGCAGCCAGTCATCCACCCGCGCGTGGCGATGGAACCAGATGGCGTGATCGATGCTCGCCATGATGAGGTTGCCGCGCAGGAACGATGCCCCGTGCGGCATGGTGGACGTGTCCAGCAGCCAGTAGTCGGACACGTACGCCAGCAGGCAGCGATGCAGTGTGTCGTCGTCGGGTAGTTTGTCGACGGCGCGCACCCAGATCTGGCGCACGGGCTCGCTGGCCACCGGCGCCAGCGGGTTGTACTTCTGCACCGGACGGAACTCGAAAGGCCTTTCTATCTCCAGCCAGCGCCGCAGCTTCTCGGGTAGTTTGTCGACTTCCGCCTGCGAGGGCTTGGCGAGCGGCTTCAGCTCTTCCGGCGGCGGCACCTTCGGCATGCTGGCCTGATATTCCAGGCCGGTTTCCGGCTCCTGGAACGAGGCAGAACAGATGAAGATCTGTTCCCCGTTCTGCACGGCCACCACGCGCCGCGCGGAAAAGCTGCCGCCGTCGCGGCTGCGGTCCACGCTGTAGACGATGGGCTTGGTGAAATCACCTCGGCGCAGGAAATAGCCGTGCAGCGAATGCACCACGCGGCCGTCCTCGATGGTGCCGTGCGCCGCCATCAACGCCTGGCCGAGCACCTGCCCGCCGAACACCTGGGGCGAACCAGTGTCGCGGCTCTGGCCGCGAAACAGGTTGACCTCCAGGCGCTCGAGCTGGAACTGCTGTTGCAGGTCGACCAGGCTGCTCACGAAGCGGCGATCAGAACTTCAGCACGCCCTTCATGATGGTGGAATGGCCGGGGAAGCTGCAGAAATAGGTGTATGCGCCACCCTTGGTGAGCTTCGAAGTCGGGAACGTGATCGAGGTCGTCTGTCCACCGCCGATCACCTTGGTGTGCGCGATGACGCGAGTGTCACCGGCCTTGAGGTAATCCTTCGGCAGGCCCGCGCTCAGGCCATCGCTGGCAACGGCCGCGACGTCAGGAGTCTTGGTCAGCACCCAGTTGTGTCCCATGGCCTGCGCCGGCAGCTTGCCGGTGTGCTTGAGCGTGAGCTCGACAGAGGTGCAGTCGGGGGCGACCACCAGTTCCTTCTTGTCGAACTGCATCTGGTCGGTGCCGGCGATCTCCAGCTTGCAGACCTTGTCAGCGGCGAAAGCGCTCGAGCATGCGAACAACAGGGAGGCGGCGACGATGTAGCGTTTCATGTGTTTCTCCATTAACAAAAGTCAGTGCGGGACGCCGAGGCGCTTCTGCATCACCGGGCTGGTGGTGGTGTATTGCAGGAACTGCTTCTTGGCGGGATACAGATAATGCTGAATGCCGAAGGCCGCGAGAGCCGCTTCGTGGAAGCCGGACAGAATCAGCTTTTTCTTACCCGGATAGGTGTTGATGTCTCCCACGGCAAAGATGCCGGGGATACTGGTCTGGAACTTCTCGGTGTCGACCTTGAGCGCTTTCTTCTCGAGTTCCATGCCCCACTCGGCAATCGGGCCGAGCTTGGGGTGCAACCCGAAGAATGCGAACACATGGTCAGCTTCGACCGCATGCATCGCGCCGTCGGTGCCTTTGACATTGATGCCGGTCAGTTGCTCGCCGTTCACGATGAGGGACTCTGCCAGACCTTCGATGTAACGGACCTGACCTGCGTCAGTCAGCGCACGCATTTTCGCCACCGAGGCCGGAGCGGCCTTGAATTCGGCGCGCCGGTGGATATGCGTGATGGCCGCGGCCTTGCCGGCGAAATCGATCACCCAGTCGAGCGCGGAATCGCCGCCGCCGAAGATCGCCAGTTTCTTTCCGTGGTACTGCGCGGCGTCGCGCACGCGGTAGTGAATGGTCTTGCCTTCGAAGTTCTCCGCGCCCGGCACGCCGAGGCGCCGCGGCTGGAACGAGCCCACGCCGCCCGCGATGACCACCGCGCCCGCGTCGAATCGCGTGCCGAGGATGGTCTCCACGTCGAAACGGCCGTCTTCGCGCTTCTTGAGCGCGGTGACTTCCTGGCCCAGGTGCAGCGGCGCGTTGAACGGCGCGATCTGCTGCATCAGGCGATCGATGAGTTCCTGCGCGCCGCAGGTGGGCAACGCCGGGATGTCATAGATCGGCTTGTCGGGGTAAAGCTCGGTGCACTGGCCTCCGGGGGCACCCAGCGAATCCACCAGGTGGCAGGTCATGCCCAGCAGGCCGAGTTCGAAAACCTGGAACAGCCCACAGGGGCCGGCGCCAATGATCAACACTTCCGTGACGATGGGCGGCTTCGGTGAAATCTCCGACAAATTCAAATCCTTCGACGCGATGGGGCGGGATTTTACGGCGGCGAATTGTAACCCAGCCTGAACGTCCTCCCCCTCCTACAAACCGTTGTACGGGCATATAGTCGGCGCTTCGCGCTCCGAACATCCGGCCAGGCAACCGAGGACCCGCTCGTGACCAAGCTCAACGTGAATGGCAAGGTAGTGGAAGTCGACGTGGATCCGGAAACTCCCCTGCTTTGGGTGCTCCGTGATGCCATGGGCCTGACCGGTACCAAATTCGGCTGCGGCATGGCCTTGTGCGGCGCCTGTACCGTTCATCTCAACGGGAGCCCGGTCCGCTCCTGCCAGCTGCCGGTCAGCGCGGTGGGTGACCAGGCCATCACCACCATCGAAGGCCTTTCGCCCGATCGCAGCCACCCGGTTCAGCAGGCCTGGATCGAACTCGACGTACCGCAATGCGGCTACTGCCAGTCGGGCCAGATCATGTCGGCCAGCGCCCTGCTCGCCGAAAAGCCGCGCCCCAGCGATGCCGATATCGACGCGGCCATGTCCGGCAACATCTGTCGCTGCGGCACGTACCAGAGAATCCGCGCGGCCATCCGTCGCGCCGCGGAGATCAAGGCTGGCTGATGTGAGTGACTGAAGAACAAGGCGACGTTTCCGGGGAGGAAACCATGTCCGCGAATCCTGTGTTCGGGAAAGAGAACGTCTCACGCCGCGATTTCCTCAAGACCTCCGCCGCTGTTTCCGGCGGCCTGCTGATCGCCATCGCGCTGCCCGGCTGCGGCAAGAAACCCGCGGCCACCGGTGAAGCCAGCTTCATCGAACCGAATGCGTGGCTGCGCATCGGCAGCGACAACAGCATCACCTTCTTTTGCGACAAGTCCGAGATGGGCCAGGGCGTGTACACCGCGCTGCCCATGCTGCTGGCCGAGGAACTCGGCGCATCGGTCGCACAGATCAAGGTGGAATTCGCTCCGCCCGGCGACCAGTACATCAACAACCTCATCGGCGGGCAGATCACGGGCGGCAGCACCAGCGTTCGTGACGGCTGGGAAAAACTGCGCAAGGCCGGCGCCACCGCGCGTCACCTGCTGGTGGCGGCGGCGGCCGAGGAATGGGGCGTCGACGCGCGCGGCTGCAAGGTCGCCGACGGCGTCATCGTCTCGCCACAGTACAAGAAGCTGACCTTCGGCCAGGTGGCCGGCGCCGCCGCCAAACTACCGGTGCCGAAGGACGTGCCGCTCAAGCCCGCCGATCAGTTCACCGTGATCGGCAGATCGCAGCGGCGCAAGGACACGCCGTCGAAGGTCGATGGCAGCGCCGTGTACGGCATCGACGTGAAGCTGCCGGGCATGCTGCACGCGACGCTGGCGCAGCCGCCGACGCTGGGCGGCGGCGTGAAGACATTCAATGACGAGAAGGCACGCGCCATGCCGGGCGTGGTCGCGGTGGTGCTCACCTCTTCGGGCGTGGCCGTGGTCGCGGATTCCTGGTGGCGCGCGAAAAAGGCGCGCGATGCGCTGAGCATCGAATGGGATGCCGGCCCGAATGCCCAACTGAACGACGCGAAAATCTCGCAGACGCTGCGCAAGGGTGCGGCCGGCGAAGGCAAGGTCGCGCGCAGCGAGGGCGACGTGAACGCCGCCATCAAGAGCGCGGCTCGCGTGGTCCGCGCGGATTACGAGTTGCCGCTGCTGGCCCACGCCACGCTGGAGCCGCAGAACTGCACGGCGGACGTGCGAGATGACGGCGTCGATATCTATGTGCCCACCCAGGTCCAGCAGATCGCGCAGGCCACGGCGGCCAAGGCCGCCGGCGTGGATGCGGCCAAGGTGAAGGTCCACACCACGTTCCTGGGCGGTGGTTTCGGCCGGCGACTCGAAGTGGATTTCATCCCTGCGGCTGTCGAAGCGTCCAAGGCCGTGAAGCGGCCAGTGAAGCTGGTCTGGACGCGCGAAGACGACATGACGCACGACGCGTACCGTCCGCCTGCCTTCGACCAGGTCACCGCGGCCTTCGACGCCAAGGGCAACCTCACGGCGTGGAAGCTGCATCTGACCGGGCCTTCGATCACCGCGCGCATGTTCCCGGCCGCGGTCGAGAAGGCCATCGACCCGTTCGCCATCGAAGCCGCGACCAACTACCCGTATGACGTACCGAACGTGCACGTCGATTACCAGCAGCAGGAAATCGGCATCAACGTCGGCTACTGGCGCTCGGTGAGCCATGCGCTGAACTGTTACGTGGCCGAGAGTTTCATGGACGAACTGGCATTCGCGCAGCGCAAGAACCCGGCGGATTTCCGCAAGGCTCTGCTCGGGAAACACCCGCGCTTCCTCAAGGTGCTGGACCTCGTGACCCGGGAAGCGCGCTTCGGTTATCCGCGACGCGGCCATGCCCATGGCCTCGCTGTCATGGAAGGTTACGGTACCTACATGGCGCAGGTGGCCGAGATCGCGCTGATCGATGGCAAGGTGAAAGTCACGCGCGTGTACTGCGCCGCGGATTGCGGCCAGCAGATCAATCCGGACACGGTGGTGGCTCAGATCGAAAGTTCGGTGCTGTTCGGGTACTCGGCGCTCATGTGGGGCGAGATCAATCTCCAGGGCGGCCGGGTGCAGCAGACCAATTTCCACGACTATCGCGTCGCGCGCATGAACGACGCCCCGCGGGTCGACGTCTATGTCATCGACAGCACCGAAGCACCGGGCGGCATCGGCGAACCGGCCACCGCACTGGTGGCTCCGGCCGTCTGTAATGCGATTTTCTCTGCCTCCGGGCGTAGACTGAGGTCATTACCCTTGTCTCGCCATCGAATGGCTTAGCCAGGCGCTGCGCGCCACGTCGGAAAACGCCGCGCCTTCTCCTTTGAAGAAGAGGGCTCCTTTGAAGAAGGGGGCTCCTTTGAAGAAGGGGGCGGCGTCCGGTTCAAAGAGGATCACATGTCGACCAATTCTGAACTTCACCAGCGGCGCATCGCCGCCATCCCGCGTGGCGTGGGAAATTCGCTGGCCGTGTATGCCGAGCGTGCGCAGAACGCCGAGCTCTGGGATGTCGAAGGCCGACGCTTCGTGGATTTCGCCAGTGGCATCGCCGTGGTGAACACCGGTCACCTGCATCCGCAGGTGAAGGCCGCGATGGCGGCGCAACTCGAGAAGATCACGCATGGCTGTTTCCAGGTCACGCCTTACGAAAGTTACATCGAATTGGCGGAGAAGCTGAACGCGCTGGCGCCCGGCCCCACGCCCAAGAAGACCATTTTTCTGTCCACGGGCGCCGAGGCCGTGGAGAACGCGATCAAGATCGCACGTTACGCCACGAAACGTTCGGCCGTCATCGCGTTCACGGGCGGCTTTCATGGCCGCACGCTCGGCTGCATTGCGCTCACGGGCAAGGTGCAGCCTTACAAGGCGGGCTTCGGGCCCATGCTGCCCGAAGTGTTCCACGTGCCCTACCCCATGGCGTATCACGGGGTGACGCCGGAACACTCGCTCGCCGCCATCGACAACCTGTTCAAGGCCGACGTGGATCCGGCGCGCGTCGCCGCGATCATCATCGAGCCCGTGCAGGGTGAAGGCGGTTTCTACATCGCGCCGCCGGAGTTCCTGCGTTCGCTGCGCGCGCTCTGCGACAAACACGGCATCCTGCTGATCGCCGATGAAATCCAGACCGGCTTCGCACGCACGGGCAGGACTTTCGCCACTGAATATTCGGGCATCGAGCCGGATCTCATGACGGTTGCCAAGAGCATTGCGGGCGGCGTGCCGCTGTCGGCGGTGATCGGCAAGGCCGAGATCATGGATGCACCGGTGGTGGGCGGACTGGGTGGCACTTTCGCGGGCTCACCGCTGGCCTGCGCGGCGGGGCTGGCCGTGCTCGACGTGCTGGAGAAAGAGCAGCTCAATCAACGCGCACAGGAAATGGGCGCGAAGCTCACGTCGAAACTCAAGGCGCTGCAGGCGAAGTTTCCGTGTATCGGCGAGGTGCGGTCGCTGGGCATGATGGTGGCCATCGAGCTGGTGAAGAATCGTCGCCCCGATGCGCCCGACGCCGAGCTCACGCGCGCCGTGGTGCAGTCGGGCGTGTGGAAGTATTCGCTCTCGGAAGCCAGCTGTTCGATCAGCCGCTTGAGCTCGGACATGCGGCCTTCGGCCGTGCTGATGGGCATGCAATCCTGGCAGCGCGAATCACCGCAGGGCTGGCGCGAGTACAACCAGTATTGAATGGCGCCGGCAAGCAGACCGTCGGCGATGTCCCACAGGTCCGCGTCCTTGTCCTTGTCCGCCATCTTGTTGGCGAGATCAACGGTCTTGGAAAATGCGGCGTCGAAGGTGTCGGCGATCGGTTCCATGGTCGGGAGTATAGGCATCGCCGCCGCGGATCGAAATGCCCATTTCGGCCGGTATTTCACCGTATACCGGCCCGGAACAGCCTATGTTCACTCGAGCCGCATGCCATGCACCCGCACCTGCCGCGAACCATTGGCATCACCGCGAAACAGTGTGACGTCCGAGATCTGTTGCATGTCCATGAGACGGCTTCGAGGTCCGCGACGGATGTCTTCGAGGGCGATACGCAGCAATTTCCGCTCACCCGGCGCCAGGATGAAATGCCGGTTGAAGCGGTCATTGAACTGGTGGGTGTGCAGGCGATCATGGACGCGGACACCCAGGTCCAGCGGCTCGCTTGCCGGGTTCTCGACGTCGATGAGCAGGAATTGGTAGGAGCGCCAGTCGGGCATGGGCTCGTGAAAGGAGAGGCCCGGAAAACTTTCCGACTGGAAGCCCACCTCGAGGGCGTCGTCGACGATTTCACGCCGCGTGCCGAGGTTCATGGTCCAGTACAGTTCGGCGCGTGAACGGAAGTCCGCCAGCACGGGGAACTGTCCATTGCGGTGCAGATAGGCACGCGACATCGCCACGATGGGCGCCAGGTATATGGCGGCGCATGCGATGACCACGCCCAGCGCAAGGGCGCGATGCCACCGCCGCAAGCCGCTGCGGCGATCGAACAAGGCATACACGCCCAGGGCGCAGACCACGCCGATGGCGTCGGCGATCACGTCTTCCCAGCTCGCGTCCCTGCGCAGCGGCCGCTGGATGACTTCGCTGAGAAATCCGGCGCCGATGCCGGCGACGCCGGCGAACAGGTACAGCCGGGCGGACGCATACGGGCCAGAGCTGAAACGTTCATACCCGCGCAGCACGTAGATCACGGCCAGCGTCACCAGGAAGAACAGCGGGACATGGCCGGCGTTCTCGATGGTGCGCCCGGCATAGGTGGGCGGGATCGGCAGCCGCATGAAGAGCAGCGCGCCCGCGAACACCAGCAGCGCGAGAAGGTAGAGCAGACGTCGTGACACGACTCAGTATACTTATACTTCGCGCATGAACATTCGACTGTCAGCCATCGAAGCACGCATCATCGGGTCGCTCATCGAGAAGCAGATCACCACGCCCGACCAATATCCGTTGTCGCTGAACTCGCTGGTCAGCGCCTGCAACCAGAAGAGCAATCGGGAACCCCTGATGCAGCTCGACGAACCCACGGTGAAGTTCGTGGTGGACGGGCTCTCGCGCCGGCACATGGTGGTGGAAAAATCCGGCTTCGGCTCGCGCGTCCCGAAGTATCAGCAGATCTTCTGCAACACCCAGTTCGGCAGCCTCAAGTTCTCGCCGCAGGAAACCGCCATCATCTGTGAATTGCTGTTGCGCGGGCCGCAGACGCCCGGCGAACTGCGCACGCGTGTTCCGCGCATGGCGGAGCTGCCGGACCCGGGCGTGATCGAGCCGCTGCTCGAGGCATTGGCAAACCGGCCCGAAGGCGCGCTGGTGAAGCAGCTGCCGCGCGAAGCCGGCCGGCGCGACTCGCGCTGGGCGCAGTTGTTCGAAGAGCTGCCGGAAATCGTGGCGGCCGAGTCATCGGACAGTGCGGCGACCCCGGAGGCGCCGCCCGCCAACGTCAGTTCGCCGCCGCGCGCGACCTCGGACCTCGCCGCGCGCGTCGCCGAGCTCGAACGCGCCGTCGCCGAATTGCGCGCGGAGCTGGCCGCGCTCAAACAGGATCGTGGATGAACCTGCCGCCGTGGGCGCAAAGCGCCGGCCTGCTGGTGATCTCGAACGTGTTCATGACTTTCGCGTGGTACGCGCATCTCAAGAACATGGCCGCCAGGCCCTGGATCATCGCCGCGCTGGTGAGCTGGGGCATCGCGTTGTTCGAGTACCTGGTGCAGGTTCCCGCCAATCGCATCGGTTACACGGCGATGTCGCTGGGCCAGCTCAAGGTGATGCAGGAAGTGATCACGCTTGCGGTATTCGTGCCGTTCGCACTCTTTTATATGAAGCAGCCGCTGAAGCTCGACTTCCTGTGGGCGGCGTTATGCCTGGTGGCCGCGGCCTATTTCATGTTCCGGAAATAGCCGGGTTCAGGAAACGGATTTCAACGCCGCGCACAGCGCATCCACGTCTTCGTCGGACGTGTCCCAGGAACAGACGAAGCGGCACTCGCCCGAACCTGCCGGCCCCCAGGGATAAAACGCGAAGCCCTGCTTCTCCAGCGCATCGATGCGCTGCTGGCCTGGCTTCATGAACACCTGGTTGGTCGCGAAGGGCTCGCTCAACCACTGGCGGCCGGTGTCCGCGATGCGCGCGGCCAGCGCATTGGCTCTTTCGGCGTTTCGCCGCCAGAGGCCGGTTTCCAGGTAGGCGAGCAGCTGCACCGATGCGTACCGCCCCTTGCAGAACAGCTGCCCCGCACGCTTGCGGCGGAACTCGAAGTCCGCGACCAGCGCCGGATCGAAGAACACGACCGCCTCGGCATTCATGCCGCCGTTCTTGATGACGCCGAACGAGAGCACATCGACGCCGGATTTCCACGTGAGCTCGGCGGGCGACACCTGCTGCGCGACCGGCGATTTCGGCGGGAGTGTAGATAGCCCCGCGTTCGGTGGCCTGCGTGATCGACAGGACACGCGGCTGCACGCCATGCACATGCGGCTCGAACCAGTCGAGCCGGGCCGCAAGATCTCGCGCCTCGATCTTCGCGCCCGCGCCGGTGACCAGCGAAAGTTTGGCGCCGCCGGTGAAGAACTCGGGCGCGCCGCATTCGTCGCGCTCGATGTGCGCTTCGGCGTGGGTGAGCACCGTGCCCCAGGGCGGACAAAGCGTGGCCAGGGCCAGTGAGTTGGCGGCGGTTCCGGAAGACACCGCGAACACGCGCACTTCCCTGCCGAAAAACCCGCCGAACACCGCGTTCAGGCGTTCCGACCATCCATCAGTGCCGTACGGAATGGCAGCCCCGGTATTGGCGTTGACGATGGCCTGCAGGATTTCCGGGCTCACGGTCGCGGTGTTGTCGGATTTGAAGTAGCGCATGTGCGGCGATTCTACTGCGGGGTGAGGCCGGCGATTTGACCGGGATTATTTGAGCGACTTCGCAAACAAGCGGCAAGACTCGTTCTGCCCGATGCCCGACCACAAGGAACCGTGAACTTGATGCCTCCCCGCCCGATTCCACCCCTGCGGGTTTGCCCGTATCGTTAGGCCATGGGAACGACCTACCGCATGCCCATGCTCAAGAGCCGCCGCGAGTATTTCCGGCTGCCCTATCCCGTTTCGTCCGGCGCCATGCTTTCGGTGGAAGGCGCTAACTACAAGGTCAATGAGCTGTCCGAACGCGGGCTGCGCGTGTCCACCAGCGCCGACGTATTGCCCGTGAACTCCCGAGTCGAAGGCCTTCTGCTGCTCACCGCCGGCCTGAGCTGCAAGATCGCGGGCACCGTCCTGCGCGTCGACGGCAACAGTGTCATCGTGCAGCTCGACAAGGGCCCCACCTGCTACGACGTGATCCGCGAGCAACGCCACCTGGCAAAAACCTACCCCGAGTGGAAACCCCAACCCCTCTAGCGACTGGCAGACGTCCAGGGATCCAGCGGCGCCGCAGTTTCCCGCCGGCACTCTTTCCCAACCCAATAAGCGCGGCGCCATAGAAGCCGCCGCGACGCGAATCGAAGCGGGCGGGCTCGCACCCCTGTCGTCCTCGTAGCAGTCAGGGCGGCGAGAGCATCCGGAGTGCATCTCGCGTCCTCGCGAGCTGCACTCAGGATGCGTTCTTCGAGCCGACCGCGGAGAGGGCGACAGGGGTGCGAGCCCGCCTCTTCACATCCCCGATTCTCGCCACCCGCCATCATCGCGCACGTCGACCACGGCAAGACCACCCTCGTGGACTGCCTGCTGCGCCAGTCCGGCACCTTCGCCGCCCACGAGAAAGTGGCCGAGCGAGTCATGGACTCGAACGACATCGAAAAGGAACGTGGCATCACGATCCTGGCGAAGAACTGCGCCATCGAATACGGCGGCACACGAATCAATATCGTTGATACGCCCGGGCATGCCGACTTCGGCGGCGAAGTGGAACGCGTGTTGTCGATGGTGGACACGGTGCTGCTGGTCGTCGACGCCGTCGAAGGCCCCATGCCGCAGACCCGTTTCGTCACGCGCAAGGCGCTGGCCCTGGGTCACAACGCCATCGTCGTGGTGAACAAGATCGACCGTCCGGGCGCGCGCCCCGACTGGGTCATCGACCAGACTTTCGAGTTGTTCGACAAGCTCGGCGCCACCGACAAGCAGCTCGACTTCCCGGTGATCTACGCCTCGGCCCTCGAAGGCTGGGCCAGCACCGACCACACGCGTCGCGAACCCGACATGCGCGCGATGTACGAGGCCATCCTGCACCACGTGCCCGCGCCCAGGAGCGAGCCGGACGCGCCGTTGCAGCTGCAGATTTCGACGCTCGACTACAACTCCTACGTCGGGCGCATCGGCATCGGCCGCATCCGCCGCGGCACGGTGAGAACCGGCCAGACCATCCAGCTCTGGAACGGCACCGAAGACCACGGCACCGCCAAGATCCAGCAGGTGCTCACGTTCAAGGGCCTGTCGCGCGAGTCGGTGGATGAAGCCGTCGCCGGCGACATCGTGGCCATCACGGGCGTCGAAGACGTGCACATCGGCTACACGATCAATGAGGTCGACAAGCCGGACGCGCTGCCGCCGATCGCGGTGGACGAGCCCACGCTGGTCATGAGCTTCCAGGTGAACACCTCGCCGCTCGCCGGAAAGGAAGGCAAGTACGTCACCAGCCGCCAGATCCGCGAGCGCCTGATGCGCGAGCTGGAGAGCAACGTGGCCCTGCGCGTCGAAGACACCGACAGCGCCGACGTGTTCCGTGTCTCGGGCCGTGGCGAACTGCATCTCACCATCCTCATCGAGAACATGCGCCGCGAAGGCTACGAGCTGGCCGTGGGCAAGCCGCGCGTGCTGACCAAGACCATCGATGGCGTGGTGCACGAGCCTTACGAAGCGCTCACCGTCGACATTGACGAAGGCCACCAGGGCGCGGTGATGGAAGCGCTGGGCCGCCGCAAGGCCGAGATGAAGGACATGGCAAACGACGGCCGCGGCCGCGTGCGCATCGAGTACCGCGTGTCCGCGCGCGGGCTCATCGGTTTCCAGAGCGAGTTCATGAACGCCACCCGCGGCACTGGCCTCCAGAGCCACATCTTCGACGGCTACGCGCCGCTCGCGGGTGACATCCCGGACCGCCACAATGGCGTGCTGATTTCCAGCGAGCCGGGTTCCGCCGTGGCGTACTCGCTGTTCTCGCTGCAGGAGCGTGGCCGCCTGTTCGTGTCGCACGGTGAAGCCGTGTACGAAGGCATGGTCATCGGCATCCATTCGCGCGAGAACGATCTCGTGGTGAACCCGATCAAGACCAAGAAGCTCTCCAACGTCCGCGCCGCCGGCAAGGACGACGCGCTGATCCTCACGCCGCCCATCGAGCTCACGCTGGAATACGCGGTGGAGTTCATCGCCGACGACGAACTGGTGGAAGTGACGCCGAAGAACATCCGCATTCGCAAGCGCATGCTGCTGGAGCATGAGCGCAAGCGCGCGTCGCGCGTGGAAGAGGCGCTGCTGGCCTGAAATCATGGTGCCGGGTGGGGAAAGTGGGGAAAAGTCCTTTTCCCCACTTTCCCCACCCGGCACCGTGCTATTCGATGGCGTAGTCGACGGTCACGACGACCCGTGCGATCTTGTCCACGGTGGATTTGTCGTAGGCCCCGCCCCAGTCGCTGACGTCCTGGTCGGCACTGGCCGCGAGGATGTAGAACGCCCCCTGCGAGGCGGAGCGCATCCGCCCCACTTTCACGTCGCCACTCTTCGCGAACTCGCTCGCGCGCGTGCGCGAGTTCTGCATGGCCGCGGCGATCAGCGACATCTTCACTTCTTCGAGATTCGACACCAGGTACTGCGGCTCGCCGTACTGCACGGAGTGGCCTTCCGCCTCGAACTGCACGATGGCGCGGCTGGCGGCCTGGACCTTCGCGATCTCGGTGGTGTTGATGGTGACGGTCTGGCGCGCGAGATGCCCCTGCTGCACCGACCGCATGTTGCCATTGCGGCCTTCGACCTGTTCATAGTTAGGCTCCACGGACTCGCTCGAGTCGGTGAGCGCGGCCTTCTCGAACCCCGCCTTGGCGAGGAATTCATCGAGCTGCGGGCGTTCGCGGCGCAGTTTCGCCAGCGCCTCGGGGATGGCGGCGCCCTGCACCTGGATGACCACGCGCCATTCCGCGCGGTCGGCCGTGACCGGTTTTTCCGCCAGCCCTTTCACCGAGATGGTCTCGCGGCCGCCGCCGACCTGCTTGACCTGGTACCCGAGGATGGCCGCGGCGATGACCAGCGCGACGGAGAAGACAATGGTGCGAAGCATGGAAACCACCTGGCGGATATTGGACGCTAGCTAGATGTAGATCCGACCGCCGGGCAGGATACAAGTTCTAACAAATTACGAGTACCCTGCCGACCATGAAAACATGGCTTCTCGTGATGATTTGTGGCGCAGGCGTGGCAATGGCTTCGGAGCATCCGAATGTGGATTCCGTGCTGACGGAATGCGATGCCCACCTCGCCGGCCTGGACGCCCTATCCGGTCGAGGAGCCTGAGAAACTCGAAGAACGTCGGCGCGCCGCGGGTCTCTTCCCCATGGCGGAGTACCTGGACATGTTCAAGGACATCTGCCGCATGACCGAGCCACCCTGATGCGGAATTCTTGTGGCAGACTTTGGCGATGACCGGATTCGACCTCGAAACCGCGCACGTCGCCAACCTGATCCAGCAGGCGCTGGGCCCGGTATTCCTGATCTCGGGCGTGGGCATCACGCTGAGCATGCTGACCGCCCGGCTGGCGCGCATCGTCGACCGCGCGCGCACGCTCGAAGACCGGCGCGAAGCGACCAACGACGAAAAGCGCATCGCTGACATCGACCAGGACCTGCGCTACATCGTGCGGCGCACGCGTTACATCAACGGCGCCATCATCATGTCGACCTTGTCGGCCTTCTTCACGGCGCTGGTGGTGATGCTGTTGTTCGCCAGCGCGTTCTCGCCGCTCAATGTCGGGGCGCTCATCGCCATCACGTTCGTGCTGTCGCTGCTCGGGCTGGTGACGTCCTTCGCCTTGTTCCTGTTCGAAGTGCGCATCGCGACACGATCGCTGCGCATCGGCGGGAAGATCCGCCGATGAGTCGCGCGGCGGCGTTGCTGCTGGCCGTCGCGCCCATCAGCCTGCCCGCATCGGCCGGGCAAACAACACCGCCACCGAAGGCGCCGACCACCGCCGAAGTGCTGGCCGCTTCGAAACCCGAGGATTGGCGGCGCCTGGACCCGGCCGACACGCTGTATGTCGACCTCGCCGCGGGCCGCGTGGTCATCGAGTTGTCGCGCGTCCATGCTCCGCGACACGTCGCCGCGATCAAGTCGCTGGCGCAGGCGCGCTACTGGGACGGTCTGGCCATCAACCGCGTGCAGGACAACTTCGTCGTGCAGTGGGGCGATCCGGACAATCAGAAGCCGGCGCCGAAAATCGCGCCCATGCCGCCGGAATTCGTGGCTCCCCTTGCAAAGGGCCTGCCCTTCACCGCCCTGCCCGATGCCGACGGGTGGGCGAAGCAGGTCGGGTTCACACAGGGGATGGCCGCTGCGCGATCCGCGAACGAGCAATGGCTGGTTCATTGCTACGGTGCGCTGGGCGTTGGCCGTGACAATGCGCCCGAGAGCGGCCTGGGCAACGAACTCTACGTGGTGATCGGCCAGTCGCCCCGGCAGCTCGACGGCAACGTCGCGGTGGTGGGCAAGGTGTGGCGTGGCATGGAACTCTTGGCCGCCTTGCCTCGCGGCACCGGTGGCGGCCTCGGCCTGTACGAGAAGATGGAGCAGCGGGTGCCTATCCGCTCGCTGCGGCTGGCTTCCGACGTGCCCGCCACGGAGCGAACGAATCTCGAAGTGCTGCGCGAAGACCGCGAGATCTTCGCCAATTTCGTCGAGTCCCGGCGCAACCGGCGGGACGAGTGGTACGTCAGGCCCGCCGGCCACGTGGACGTCTGCAACCTGGCAATCCCCGTCCGGGACATCCAGCCCCCCGCGAAGTAGCCAAAGGGGGCGCGCTTCGGTCCGTGACGACGAGATCGCGCATACGCTGAGGACCGGAGGGGACGCGCGCCAAAGGTCGTCGGCGGAGCAGTCAGGGCGGCGAGAGCATCCGGAAGAAGAAATGGGGACATTCCTCATTTGCCCGCGAAGCGGGAAAACGGGGACGTGCCTGCCGCAGGCGCGTCCCCGTTTTCTAGCAAATGAGGAATGTCCCCATTTCTTCTGACCCCATTTCCCGGAAATGGGGAGTGACCCCATTTGTGCGAGAATCCGCGCCCTATGGGACGCATATTCGAAGTACGCAAGCACACGATGTTCGCGCGCTGGGACCGCATGGCCAAGCAGTTCGCGCGCATCGCCAAAGACATCAACATGGCCGTCAAGGCCGGTGGGGCGGACGTCAATTCCAATCCGGCTTTGCGCCGCGCGGTGCAGAACAGCCGCGCGTTGAACATGCCGAAGGACAAGGTCGAGGCCGCCATCAAGCGCGCTTCGGGCAAGGATGCGGCGGCTTACGAGACCATCATCTACGAGGGGTACGCGCCCCATGGCGTCGCGGTGATCGTCGAAGCGGCGACCGACAACGCCACGCGCACGGTGGCCCAGGTGAGAACCATCTTCTCCAAGAATGGCGGGAATCTCGGCACCGCCGGCAGCGTCGCGTTCCAGTTCAAGAAGATGGGCGTGTTCCGGCTCAAGCCCGATGGCATCGACCACGACGACCTCGAGCTCTATCTCATCGACCACGGCCTCGACGAAATGGGTGACAGCGTCGGCGAGAAGGGCGAGCCGCAGATCGTGGCCCGCTGCGACTTCGCGGAATTCGGGCACATGCAGGAAGCGCTCGAGAAGCGCGGCATCCAGCCAATTTCCGCCGCGCATGAGTACATCTGCACCACGCCTGTCGAACTACCTGAAGCGCAGGCCAACGAAGTTCTCGAGCTGGTCGACCAGCTGGAGCAGAACGACGACGTGCAGAACGTCTATCACTCGCTCATCTGAGCGTGGCCAACGGAATGGACGCACTCGACTCGCTGGTCACCCGCCAGTCCGCCAAGACCTACGGCGCCTCGGCGCCCTCGAAGGAGCATCTGGCGCAGGTGATGCAGGCCGCGGTGCGCGCGCCTGACCATGGACGCCTGCGTCCCTGGCGCTTCATGCTCATCGAAGGCGACCAACGGCGAAAGTTTGGCGACCTCCTGGCCGCGTCCGCGCTGCGTCGTGTGCCCGGCCTGTCGGAGGGCGACCTGCAGCGGGAGCGCGACAAGGCGCTGCGCGCGCCACTGATCATCGTGACGGCCTGCCGGGTGGTGCCGGGAACCAAGGTACCCGCCATTGAACAATTGATGGCCGCGGGCGCGGCGACGCAGAACATCCTGCTCGCGCTGCATGCGCTGGGCTATGTCGCCGCCTGGAAAACCGGGGAAGCGGCCTACGACGCCGAGGTCAAGAAGTCCCTGGGATTCGCGGCCGATGATCACATCGTGGGTTTCGTGTACACCGGCGGCGGCATGGGCGCGACCTTCGCGCCGGGAAAGCCCGCGAGCGTGCAGGACGCGATGCTGGACTTCCCGGGCTAGCTACCGCTTCAGGGATACTCGTCCGATCCCTGCACCCAGATGAATGACTGCAGGTCGATCATGTCGCGCGGCCTCATGTCGCGCTGGTCGCGTCTCACCTGGCCAGCAAAGTCGAGCAACGACCGGTAGGTCGCCCAGCCGGGCTTCGATGAATAGTGGAGATCGAAGCCATAGGCGCGTGCCGCAGCGCGGGTAACCATGGGCTTCATGAACAGGTGCCGTTTCGGATCCGCGATGAAGCCGAACACAGTCAACAGCGGCCAGGTCAGCACGCGGGTCTGTCTTCTCGGCAGGGAGCCCACCACTTCCACCCAGTCGCTGAACCGCTGCTCGTCGCTGCCGCCGCCGTGCAGGAACTGGTACAGCCCCCTGGCGAAGGCCGTCGCGCCGGCCAGCGTGCGTACTGCGTCGCGCAGCGCCATCTTCTCGAAGGAGAAGATCATGCTGTGCCTCGACTGCTGCTCGACTCGAATGGCGCGAGACGCCACTTCCGCGAATTCTCCCGCCCGCAGAAGCCGGCCGAATTCGGGCTCGGCCAGCGCGGCCTGCCATCGCAGGTGTGTTTCCCACTTGTAGTCGCGCTCCCACTCCAGGTAGGTCTCATCGCGAAAACCGTCCGGGAAGTAGCGCAGGAATTTCCGGCGGCAACGAATGGCGGTGGAGGACGCTGCCGCACCGGCCCGCTGCGGAATGATCTTTCGGCCGTGAACATGGGTCGAGGAACGCATGCCGCCGGAATATCACGGCCCGCCGGCACGATCCGTGGGCATTTCTCGCCAACGTCCGTAGTCGATCCGCCAGGGTGTTGGTCGTCTCAGCCCCAAGTCAATCGATGACGCGGTAGTGTCTCGCACGCAAATCGTATTCGAGCATCATCTCGCGCACCTCGGGCGGCACCACCGCCATTTCCGAGTCATTGCCGACGGAGAATGCGCGGATGGCCTCCGCGGAAAGCCAGTGGGTGATGACGATGAACTCCACGCCTTGCGGCTGGTCGCGCCGCAGCAGCGTGGCGCCGAGAAACCCCGGCAACCTGCGAAGGTCGGGAAAAGTATGCTGATGGACGTGCACGACGTACTCGTGGGCACGCTCGAAGCGCGCCAAAGCGCGCCAGTGACGACTGATCATTGCCAGCTCCTTACTTCAGCAACAGGAGTTCGGCACCTTCCTTGATTTGTTCGCCCACGGAGCAGAACACATCTTCGACGTCACCCGCGCGGGGTGCCGTCACCGTGTGTTCCATCTTCATGGCCTCCATGACGACCAGCGGCGCGCCGCGTGCCACCTCCTGGCCCTTCGAAACCAGCACGGCCAGGATGCGGCCGGGCATCGGCGCGATGAGGCCGCCGTGATGATCGGGGGCCTCGGCCGGCGGTAGATAGGGGTCGACGACCTCGAATACGTGGTGGCGTCCCTGGTCGAACACGTGCACGAAGCTGTCGAGAACCACCGCGCTCGCTTGCGGGTCCGGTGGCGAGCCATCGAACTCCGCCTGCAACGAACGTTCTTCGCCATCCCGCCGCAGACGCACCGCTCTGCGGGCGCGCGCGCCGGCCAGCCGCCAGCCCGAAGAGCCGGCCCACAGGGAATCGACCGACAGGGAACCGGCACCGGCGGTCTCCTTTCGCAAGCTCGCGTCCGCGGCGAGTTGCCAGCTTTCGTTTCGTGGCGGCCGGTCCGAGAGCAGGTGGTCTCGTTCGCGCTCGATGAGCGCCGTATCGAGACGCGCCTCGACAAAGGAAGGTGCCGAAGTGAGCCGCCAGAGGAATTCGACATTGGTGGCGACCCCGACCACGCGGAATCTGGCCAGCGCCTCGCGCAGGCGCTCGACTGCGCCCTCTCGCGTGGGCGCGTGCACGATGAGCTTGGCGATCATCGGGTCG
This sequence comes from Steroidobacteraceae bacterium, assembly GCA_029266835.1. Classification (GTDB taxonomy): domain Bacteria; phylum Pseudomonadota; class Gammaproteobacteria; order Steroidobacterales; family Steroidobacteraceae; genus CADEED01. The sequence goes on along the minus strand of JAQSWD010000045.1, from coordinate 3,825 downwards.
TAGTACGGGGTGATCTCGCCACCCGCCACGACGCCCGAATCCACGCGCACGGTTTCGGAAACCGGCGGCCACGTCATGTGGCGCAATCTGCCGATGGAAGGCAGGAAGTCCCGCGCCGGGTCCTCGGCGTAGATGCGCGCTTCGATGGCATGTCCGCTGAACGACAACTGGTCCTGCGTCAGCGGCAACGGCTCATCCGCCGCCACGCGCAATTGCCATTCCACGAGATCGAGCCCCGTGATCATCTCCGTGACCGGGTGCTCCACCTGCAAGCGCGTATTCATTTCCATGAAGTAGAACGCGCCCGAAGGCTCGACGATGAACTCGACGGTGCCGGCGCCGCTGTAATTCACGGCGCGCGCCGCGGCCACGGCGGCCTCGCCCATTCGCCGTCGCCGGTCCGGCGACATGCCGGGCGCGGGGGCTTCCTCGATGACTTTCTGGTGGCGGCGTTGCACGGAACAGTCGCGTTCGAACAGGTACACCACCTCGCCGTGGTTGTCGCCGAAAACCTGGACTTCGATGTGGCGCGCGCCCGTGATGTACTTCTCCACCAGCACGCGCGCGTCCTTGAAGCTGGACTGCGCCTCACGCTGGCAGCTCGCGAGGGCCGCGGCGAAATCCTCGGCGCGGTCGACGCGACGCATCCCCTTGCCGCCGCCACCGGCCACCGCCTTGATGAGCACCGGAAACCCGATGTGCCCGGCCTGCTGCAGTAGATAGTCGGGGTCCTGCCGTTCGCCGTGATATCCCGGCGTCAGCGGCACCCCGGCCCGCTCCATGAGCGCCTTGGCGGCGGACTTGGAGCCCATGGCCGCGATCGCTTCAGCGGAAGGACCGACGAACACGATGCCGGCGGACCTGCAGGCAGCCGCGAACTCCGCGTTCTCGGAGAGAAAGCCGTAGCCCGGATGGATGGCCTGCGCGCCCGCGCGCCGGGCCACCTCGAGGATCGCGTCGCCGCGCAGGTAGCTCTCCTGCGCGCGCGCACCGCCAATGTGGAACTTCTCGTCACACTCGCGCACGTGCAGCGCGTCGGCATCGGCGTCCGAATACACGGCGATGGTGTGCATGCCGAGTCGCCGTGCGGTTCGCGCCACGCGCACTGCGATCTCGCCGCGGTTCGCGATCAACAGGCGCGTGAACATGATGCCTTCGCGGCCTTCCGGCGAGACGCGCGCATCGGCGATGCATTTCGCGGTCGCGGCGAGCAACACGTCGTCGATGGGCGCTTCCACGACATCGGCCAGCAACTTCTTGGTGGCGGCGAGCGCGGCCGGGCTCGCGGACAACAACACGCGCGCCTGCCGGTCTACTTCGGGGTCCAGTTCCTGCGGAGCCACCGCCTCATGCACCAGGCCCAGTGTCTGCGCGCGAATCGCGTCGAATTTTTCCGCGGTGAGCATGTAACGCGCCGCCTGTCGCGCACCCATCGCGCGTACCAGGTGCGGCGAGATGGTCGCGGCGACGATACCGAGCCGAACTTCGGAGAGGCCAAAATTCGCCTTGTCCGAAGCGATCACGATGTCGCAGGCGGCCGCGAGCCCCACCCCGCCGCCATAGGCGTCGCCCTGCACCCGGGCCAGCACGGGCCGCGAGCACGAATGCACCGCATGAAACATGCGCGCCACTTTCAGCGCGTCGGCGTGGTTCTCGGCGTGGCCATGACCCGCCATGGCGCGCATGTAGTTGAGGTCGGCGCCGGCGCAGAACACCTCACCGCGTGCGCCGATGACCACCACGCGCGTATCCGTCGAAGCTTCCACATCGGCGAATGCCGCGGAGATCTCGCCAATGAGCGCGTCATTGAACGCGTTGCGGACCTCGGGGCGATTGAGCCAGATCCAGCGCACCGCGCCGCGTTGTTCGATCTCGAGCAGTTGATGGGCCATGGTCACATTCTGAAGATACCGAAGCGCGTTTCGGGAACCGGCTGTTTCAGCGCCAATGACAGGCCGAGGCCCAGGCACATGCGCGTGTCGGCGGGATCGATGACACCATCGTCCCAGAGGCGCGCGGTCGCGTAGTACGGATTGCCCTGCGTTTCATATTGCTCGCGGATCGGCGCCTTGAACGCCGCCTCTTCTTCCGCGCTCCAGGTGCCACCCTTGGCCTCGATGGCGTCGCGGCGCACGGTGGCGAGCACATTGGCAGCCTGCTCGCCGCCCATCACCGAAATGCGCGAGTTGGGCCAGGTCCAGAGGAACCGCGGCGAATACGCGCGGCCACACATGCCGTAATTGCCGGCGCCGAAACTGCCACCGACGATCACGGTGAATTTTGGCACGCGCGCACAGGCCACGGCGGTCACCATCTTGGCGCCATGACGCGCGATGCCTTCGTTCTCGTATTTCTTTCCCACCATGAACCCGGTGATGTTCTGCAGGAAGACCAGCGGTATGCGCCGCTGGCAGGCGAGCTCGATGAAGTGTGCGCCCTTTTGCGCCGATTCGGAAAACAGGATGCCGTTGTTCGCGAGGATGGCCGCGCACATGCCATGGATGCGCGCGAAGCCCGTGACGAGAGTGGTTCCAAACCGCGCCTTCCACTCGTCGAATTCGCTGCCGTCGACCAGCCGCGCGATGATTTCACGGGCGTCATAGGGCTTGCGCGTGTCGGCGGGGATCAGGCCGTAGAGGTCTTCGGCGGGGTAGAGAGGTTCTTTCACGGTGCCGGGTGGGGAAAGTGGGGAAAAGGACTTTTCCCCACTTTCCCCACCCGGCACCGTGTTCCCGACGATGCGCCGCGCGATACCGAGCGCATGACCGTCGTTCTCGGCCAGGTGGTCGGCGACGCCGGAGATCCGGGCGTGCACCTCGCCACCACCCAGTTCCTCCGCGCTGACGACTTCGCCCGTGGCCGCCTTCACCAGCGGGGGACCGCCGAGAAAGATCGTCCCCTGGTTGCGCACGATGATGGATTCATCGCTCATCGCCGGCACATAGGCACCGCCGGCGGTGCACGAGCCCATCACCACGGCGATCTGCGGAATGCCGGCCGCCGACATGTTGGCCTGGTTGTAGAAGATGCGGCCGAAGTGTTCCTGGTCGGGAAACACTTCGTCCTGGCTGGGCAGATGCGCGCCACCCGAGTCCACGAGATAGATGCAGGGCAGCCGGTTCTCCTCGGCGATCTTCTGCGCGCGCAGATGCTTGCGGATGCTCACCGGGTAGTAAGTGCCGCCCTTCACCGTCGCGTCATTGCAGACGATCAGGCACTCGCGGCCCGACACGCGCCCCACCCCGGTGATGATTCCGGCGCCAGGCGACTCGTCGCCATACATGCCGAACGCGGCCAGCGGCGACAACTCGAGAAAAGGCGCGCCCGGGTCGAGCAGCATCTCCACGCGATCGCGGGGCAGCAATTTGCCGCGCGCCATGTGCTTGGCGCGCGCCGCCTCGCCGCCGCCCAGCGCGACCTTCGCCTGCCGGGCCTTCAATTCATCGACCAGGCCGCGCAGCGCCGCCGAGTTGGCGCCGAACTCGGCACTTTTCCTATCGACTTTGGATTCCAGCACCGGCATGATTGTCGGACAATAGTACAACCCGATATTTGAAGGCAAGCCATGAGCCTTTTCGACCGCTGCGATTTCGACTTCGGGCTCGGTGAAGAGCTGGACGAGGTGCGCAACCAGGTCCGCCGCTTCGCGCGCGAGCGCATCGCGCCGCGCGCCGAGGAGATAGACCGCTCCAACGAGTTCCCGCGCGACCTGTGGCCCCAGCTCGGCGACGCCGGCCTCCTGGGCATCACCGTCCCCGAGCGCTGGGGCGGCGCGAACCTGGGTTACCTCGCGCACATCCTCTGCATGGAGGAGATTTCGCGCGC
>JAQSWD010000044.1 GCA_029266835.1 Steroidobacteraceae bacterium | reverse complement strand
GCCAATGCCAGAAGGATCATCCGTGTCTGGTTCATGCTCCTGTCTCCGACGGTGCCGGTCATGCCGCCAATCCTGCCGCGAGAACTTCCGGATCGCGCTGATCCAGATCAGTTGCCGGTGATCCGCTCCGCACCCCCCATGTAGGGCCGCAGCGCCGCCGGCACGGTGATGCTGCCATCGGCGTTCTGGTGATTTTCGAGCACCGCCACCAGCGCGCGTCCCACGGCTACGCCTGAACCATTGAGTGTATGCAACGGCTCGGGTTTGCCGGTCTCAGGATTGCGCCAGCGGGCCTGCATGCGGCGCGCCTGGAAGGCCTCGCAGTTGCTGCAGGAGGAAATCTCGCGGTACTTGTTCTGCCCCGGCAGCCACACTTCGATGTCGTAGGTCTTGGCGCTGCCGAACCCGATGTCGCCGGCGCACAGCGCCACTACGCGATGCGGCAACTCCAGCTTCTGCAATACCTTCTCCGCGTGGCTCGTGAGTTCTTCGAGCGCGGCGTATGAATCCGCGGGTTTCACGATATGCACCAGCTCCACCTTTTCGAACTGGTGCTGGCGGATGAGGCCGCGCGTGTCCTTGCCGGCGGCGCCGGCTTCGGAGCGGAAGCATGGCGTGTGCGCGACGAACTTCTTCGGCAGGTCTTTCGCATCGACGATGCTGTCGCGCACGAGGTTGGTCACCGGCACTTCGGCGGTGGGAATGAGATAGAAGCTGGACTCCGCGCCCGCGACCGGCACCTTGAACAGGTCTTGCTCGAACTTCGGTAACTGGCCGGTGCCCTGCAACGCCGGGCCTAACACGAGATACGGCACATAAGCCTCGGTGTACCCATGCTCACCCGTATGCAGGTCGAGCATGAACTGCGCCAGCGCGCGATGCAGCCGCGCGATGCCGCCCTTCAGCACCGCGAACCGTGCGCCGGAAATCCTGGCCGCGCTTTCGAAGTCGAGGCCGCCCAGCTGCTCGCCGAGTTCGACATGATCCTTCGGCGTGAAGTCGAATTTTCGCGGTTCGCCCCACCGGCGCATCTCCTGGTTCGCGCTCTCGTCACGGCCTTCCGGCACGGACTCATGCAGCAGGTTGGGAATGCCCAGCAGAAGATCGTCGAGTTCGGCCTGGACGGCGTTGATGGCCGTATCACTGGCCTCTAGCTGGCGCGTCAGTTCCTCGGCACGCGCCAGCAGCGCGGTGGGGTCCTCCTTCCTGCCCTTGGCGATGCCGACGGCCTTCGCATTGGCATTGCGCTCGGCGCGCACGCGGTCGGATTCGATCTGCGCCGCCTTGCGGCGCTCCTCGAGCGCATTGAACGCGGCCACGTCGAGCGTGAACCCGCGGCGGGCGAGATTGGCGGCGACACCGGCGGCATCGGCACGCAACTGCTTGGAATCGAGCACTGAAACCTCAACTAGTTTTGGCGAAGAACTGCATCAGCAACGCGGATGAGTTCACGAGCGCGTGCGGCAGCGCCGCGGCTCCGAACGCATGTTTGTATGAAACCGGCCGCCATGCAAGCCAGCCGCGCGAGAACACGTAGAAACTCCACACCGTTCCGAAGAACCACAGCGGGTGGAACCACGCATGAGCGCCGCCCCAGGCCAGTGCCGAGAGCAACGCCAGCACCTGCCGGCGCGGTGTCGCGAATTCCAGGAGTCGCAGCAGCAGGCCGAGCACCAGGGTTTCGATCAGCGGCGCGGCCAGCACCGCCATCCACACACTGCGCGGCTTCAGCTCCACGGGCGGTTTTTGCAGATCGCTGACGTCGACGCCTGCGGTGGAAAACAATGCATGCGCCGCCAGCAAGATCAACAGCGATGGAATCAGCGCGAGATGCCAGGCCGCGATGACATAGCCAGGAAAGGACCCGCGCGGCTCCATGCGCCACCACCGGCGCCACGCGCCGGCCACGGCGGATTCCGCCGCCGGCATCAGGCCTGTGCCAGCAGCAGGGTACCCGTCAGCCGGCCGAGCCAGGCCAGGCCGATGCAGCCGATCACTGTCACCAGTACGTAGACGATCCCCGACGCCGAGAACCCCAGCAGACTGGATTCGAGCGCGAAAGCCGAATAGGTGGTGAAGCCACCGAGCACGCCCGTCATCCAGAAAAGACGCGCGTTGTCATTGCCCAGCCCCAGCCGGCCGCTGAGCCATATATATAAGAGACCAATGGCGAAGCTGCCGATGAGGTTCACGGTGAGAGTGGGCACGGGAAATCCGCCCGGCGTGGCCGGCCACATGCGAGAAAAGCCATAACGCGCGACACTGCCCGTGGCACCGCCAAGGGCGACCCATAACCAGCTCATGATTCACCGCCCTCTTCGCCCGGGTTGATTGGCTTGGCCGGCTTCTCATCGCCGCGCAAACGCGCCAATGCTTCACCGATCTTGATCTCGAGACCCCGCGACACGGGGCGATAATAACGCCGGTCGGGCATCTCGTCGGGTAGATAGCGTTCGCCCTTCACGTAGCCGCCGGGCGCGTCGTGCGCGTACTGATAGCCCTTGCCGTAGTCGAGCTCCTTCATGAGCTTCGTCGACGCGTTGCGGAATCGCAGCGGAACGTCCAGCGTGCCGAACTGCTCCACGTCGGCTCGCGCTTCGTTCATGGCCACATAGACGGAATTGCTTTTCGGCGCCACGGCGAGGAACACCAGCGCGTTGGCGATGGCCAGTTCGCCCTCGGGGCTTCCCAGCCGATCATAGGTGGCCCAGGCATCGAGCGCGATCTGGTGCGCGCGCGGATCCGCCAGCCCGATGTCCTCCATGGCCATGCGCACGATGCGCCGCGCCAGGTAGTGAGGGTCACAACCGCCATCGAGCATGCGCGCGAACCAGTACAAAGCGGCGTCCGGATCGGTGCCCCGCACCGCCTTGTGCAGTGCCGAGATCTGGTCGTAGAACTGTTCGCCGCCCTTGTCGAAGCGGCGGCGCCCGCCGGCGGCGACTTCGCGCACCTGCTCGAGCGTGATCAACGTGCGGCCGTCTCGCGTCTCGGCGAGGTCCGCGACCACTTCGAGCATGCCGAGTGCGCGGCGCGCATCACCGTCGCCGCCATGCGCGAGCGCGACCAATGCCGCGTCCTCGATCTCGAGATTGCGGGCGCCGAGTCCACGATCGGTGTCTTCGAGCGCGCGCCGCAGCAGCTTGACGATGTCGTCCACGTTGAGCGAACGCAGCACGTATACACGCGCGCGCGACAGCAACGCGCTGTTCAATTCGAAGGATGGGTTCTCGGTGGTCGCACCGATGAAGGTGAGCGTGCCGTCCTCGACATAGGGCAGGAACGTATCCTGCTGTGACTTGTTGAAGCGATGCACTTCGTCGAGGAACAGCACCGTGCGCCGGCCTCGCTCGGCGCGCGCCGTCCTGGCCTTCTCGACGGCTTCACGGATATCCCTGACGCCGGCCATCACCGCCGAGAGCTGCTGGAACTCCGCGTCGGCGTGCCGGGAAATTAGCCGCGCCAGCGTGGTCTTGCCCGTGCCGGGCGGCCCCCAGAGGATCAGCGAGTGCAGTTGCCCGCGCTCCAGTGCCTGGCGCAGCGGCTTGCCGGCGCCGACCACCTGCGGCTGGCCCACGAACTCGTCGAGATTGCGCGGACGCATGCGGTCGGCCAGCGGACGCAGTTTGTCATCCACCGGCGCGTCGCGCAGCAGGTCCGGCTGGGAGCCCGCGCTCGACTTCACGCCACCCCGGTTCATGGAGCGGGCCGCCGGCCTAACAAGATGGCCGCCCACTGCGTCCAGCGCGAGAGGCCTATCCACCCGAGCAGCAGGCCGAGCGCGGCTCCAAGGCAGTTCGCCAGCACATCGCGCACATCGGCCACTCGCCCCACGTGCATGAGATTCTGCGCGAGCTCGATGGCCACACCCATGAGCAGCAGGCCCGCGAAGATCTTCCACCAGGAACGCCTTTCCACCAGGCCGGTGAAATACACGGCCAGTGCGGCGTGGCCGATGACGTGATTGGCCTTGTCCGTCAGATTGAAAGGCCGGGGGACATCATCGAAGGGCAGCAGACAGACGTAAATCGCGGCGACGACCAGCGCGAAGCCGAGCGCCCACCAGACATTGCGCAACGTCATGGCGTGGGCGTGCCGATCACATCCGCGCCGGCGGGCGGCGAGAACTCCACGTCGGCGTCCGGCACTGCGGGGTTGCGCTCGCTCGTCAGGAAATCGAGGCGCACCGTCTGCCCGAGCTTGTCCTTGAGGATCATGCGGCGCAGTTCGAGCTTGTCGAACGCCAGCTGCGCTTCGCGGATGTCGGCATCACCCTGTTTGGGGACCACCTTCACCCAATCGAGGCCATCTCGTTTGCCGGCGGCCGCGACGGTGAACCACTGGCGCACGTCGCCTTCGCCTGAAAGGAGGCCGGCCGGTGTCGCCGTGAGCGCGGCGGATGCCGGCTTCACCGATACCTGCTCGAGGTCGCGGTCGTAGAACCACAGGTTCTTGCCGTCGGCCACCATGAGCTGCGGTGAGGCGCCGCCGCCGGGCGTGAGTTCCCAGCGGAATCTGCCGGGCCGCACGATGGTGAGTTTGCCGGCCGCGTTCTGCACCTGGCGTCCCTTGCTGTCCGTGACTTCCTGCGAAAACTCGGCACGCATGGTCTTGAGCTGAGCCAGGAAGTTGTCCAGGGACGTCTGCGCACCGGCCTGCGCGCTCAAGGTCAGCAACGCCATCAAAGACCCGAGAAGATCGATCTTGCGCATGTCAGTCGCCACCCGCCGGAGCCGGTGCGAGGATTTCGCGCGAGCCATTGGGTTGCAGCGGGCCGACCACGCCGGCGTTCTCCATGCTTTCCAGCAGGCGCGCGGCGCGGTTGTAGCCGATCTTGAGGCGGCGCTGGACGTACGAAATGGAAGGCTTGCGCTCGCTGGTCACGATCTTCACGGCCTCGTCGTACAGCGCGTCCTGCTCGCCGCCATCGGCGCCGTCGCCGCCCGTGCTCGGCTCGCCGGAAATGCCGGCCAGCGGCGCACTCGGCCCGTCGAGGATGTCTTCGATATAGTTGGGCGCACCGCTCTTCTTCAGCGCCTCGACCACGCGATGCACCTCGGCATCGGCCACGAAGGCGCCGTGCACGCGGTTCGGCACCGAGGTTCCGGCCGGTAGATAGAGCATGTCGCCATGGCCGAGCAGCGCCTCGGCGCCCATCTGGTCGAGGATGGTGCGCGAATCGACGCGCGCGGAAACCTGGAACGCAATGCGCGTCGGGATGTTGGCCTTGATCAGGCCGGTGATCACGTCCACCGACGGACGCTGCGTGGCCAGCACCAGGTGGATCCCCGAGGCGCGCGCCTTCTGCGCGAGACGCGCGATCAGCTCTTCGACCTTCTTGCCGACGATCATCATCATGTCGGCCAGCTCGTCGATGATGACGACGATGTATGGCAGCGGCACGAGATCCTGGATCTTGCTCTGGTCGAGCGTGGGATCGTTCGCGGCCATGGCCGTCATCACCGGGTCGCGGATCGGTTTGCCCGCGTCATTGGCATCCTTCACCTTGCGGTTGAAGCCGGAGATGTTGCGCACGCCCAGCGCCGACATGAGCATGTAGCGGCGTTCCATCTCGGCCACGCACCAGCGCAAGGCGTTGGCGGCATGTTTCATGTCGGTGACCACGGGCGCCAGCAGGTGCGGAATGCCCTCGTATACCGACAGTTCCAGCATCTTCGGGTCGATCATGATCAGGCGCACATGTTCGGCCGTGCTCTTGTAGAGCAGCGACAGGATCATGGCGTTGATGGCGACGGATTTGCCCGAGCCCGTGGTGCCGGCCACCAGCAGGTGGGGCATCTTGGCGAGGTCGGCGGTCACGGGGTTGCCGCCGATGTCCTTGCCCAGCGCCAGCGCCAGTGGCGACTGCACGTCGTCGTAGGACTTCGACTTGATGATCTCGCCCAGCGTGACGATCTCGCGCTTCTCGTTCGGGATTTCCAGACCCATGACGGACTTGCCGGGGATCACTTCCACCACGCGCACGCTGATGGCCGACAGTGAGCGCGCGAGGTCTTTCGCGAGGCCGGTGATCTGGCTGACCTTCACGCCAGGCGCGGGACGCATCTCGAAGCGAGTGACCACGGGGCCGGGCTGAACGGCCACCACTTCGACTTCCACGCCGAAGTCCTTGAGCTTGAGCTCCACCAGGCGCGACATGGCTTCGAGCGCTTCTTGCGAATAGCCGGTCTCGCGTTTCGGCGGATCGTCGAGCAGCTGCAGCGGCGGCAGTTCGCCGGCCTTGCCGGATTCGAACATGGGCACCTGGCGTTCTTTTTCGACGCGCTCGCTTTTCTCGACAACCGGCGCGGGCGCTTCGATGCGGGGCTTGGGACGCGAGGCGGCTTTCTTCTCCTCGACCTTGGCGGCTTCTACGCGCGCTTTCTTGGCTTCGACGCCGACGGCCACGTCCTGCGCCTTGGATTGCCGCGCCTTGAGCCAGGAGATGCCGTTCCAGAATCCGAAGCCGATCTTGTCGACGATGGTCAGCCAGGACACGCCGAAGGCCAGCGAGACGCCGGCCATCCAGGCCGTGAGCATGAACAGCGTGGCGCCGAGAAAGTTGAAGTTGCTGGCCAGGCCGCCACCGATGAACTGCCCGACCATGCCCCCCGCGGTGCCACGCAGCTCACCCGCACTCCAGTGCAATGTGGCCAGCCCGCAGCTGGCGAACAGCATCAGCGTGAACCCGCCGATGCGGACCGCCGTGTTGTAACGCGTGCGGCCCTCCTCATCATCGCGCTGGCGAAACATGACGAAGCAGGCCACGCCCAGCATGATGGGGAATAGATAGGCCGGCTTGCCGAACAGCATGAACAGGATGTCGGACAGCCAGGCGCCGAAGTGGCCGATGCCATTGGCCACGCCCTGCGACTCGCCACCGGTGTACGAAAACGCCGGATCCTCGCGGTGATAGGTGAGTAACGCGATCAGCATCACCAGCGCGACCACGCCGATGGCCAGCACCGCGCTTTCGCGCAACCCGCGCGACACCGCCGCGGTGAAGCGCTTGGGAGTCTTGGTCCGGTCGTAAGTGGTTTCGCCCATTTCTCGCTATCTATTTGAATTCACTGGAACTGAATACTACCTGAACTCAACCCAGCAACGCCGGATGAGTGACTTTTCCGGCTTCCACGTTGATACCGCGCACCATACCCGGGTCGTCGCGCCATTCGTCGTCGGCCAGACGCACCGCGAAGGGTGCGATGGCCGCCGACAGGGCCTGCGACGAGGTCCGCGGCACCGAACCCGGCATGTTGGTGACGCAGAAATGGGTGACGCCTTCCCACTGGTACGTGGGCGCCTCCCAGGAGGTGGGCCTGGTGGTTTCGATGCAGCCGCCCTGGTCGACACTGATGTCGACGATGACGCCGCCCTTTTCCATGCTGCGGACCATGTCCGCGGAGACCACGTGCGGCGCGCGCGCGCCCGTGACCAGCACGGCGCCGATGACCACGTCGGCCTCGCGCACGGCTTCGGCGACTTCCGCGACGTGCGGATAGAGGCCGGTGACGTTCGCGCCCATGGCGCGCGCCGCCACGAGCTTGTCACGGTCCTTGTCGAACACGATGACTTCCGCGCCGAGGCCCGCGGCCACCAGCGCGGAGTTGCCGCCGGCGACTCCGCCGCCCAGCACCACCACGCGTCCGCGACGAGCAGCCGGAACGCCACCTAACAAGATTCCCTTGCCGCCCTGTGGCTGGTGCAGCATCGTCGTGGCGTATTGCATCGAGAGTCGCCCGGCGATGTCGCTCATGGGCGCGAGCAGCGGCAGACGGCCGAGCCGGTCTTCGACGGTTTCGAAGGCGACCGCGGTCAGCCCGATGTCACAAAGCCGCCGCGTCAGTTCCGGCAGCGCGGCGAGATGCAGGTAACAGAACAGCAGGTGATCTTTGCGCAGGCGCTTGAGGTCAGGCTCGATCGGCTCCTTGACCTTGACGATCATCTGGGATTTGTCGAAGAGCTCGTCGGCGGTAGGCAGGACGCTTACGCCCACATCACGGAAATGCTGGTCGGTATAACCACTTTTCTCACCGGCGCCCTTTTCCACGAAGACTTCATGGCCGCTGCGCACCAGTTCGACACAGGCCGCGGGAATAAGTCCGACTCGCCCCTCGCGGGGCTTCAACTCACGAGGTATTCCAATACGCATGGGAGGTGTGTTCTCTTATGCGGCCCATCGGTAGCGCGCCCGACCGAGGGTCACGATAAAACTTGAAAAATGGCGCCCAGCGCGCAAATAGCAGGCATCCACACGCCATTTCGAATGGCCGAAATTATACATGAGCACCCGTCACAGCCCTTTGATCATCCTTGGTTCCGGCCCGGCCGGTTACACCGCTGCCGTCTACGCTGCGCGCGCCAATCGCAAACCCCTGTTGATCACGGGCATCGAGCAAGGCGGACAGCTCATGACGACGACGGAAGTCGACAACTGGCCGGGTGATGCGCACGGCCTGCAGGGCCCCGCGCTCATGGAACGTATGAAGGCGCACGCGGAGCGCTTCAACACCGAGATCGTCAACGACCATATTCACACCGTGGATTTCTCGAAGCGTCCGCTGGTGCTGCAGGGTGACTACGGCAGCTATACCTGCGATGCGCTGATCATCGCCACCGGCGCTTCCGCCAAGTACCTGGGGATTCCGTCGGAGGAGAAGTTCCGAGGCAAGGGTGTATCGGCCTGCGCCACCTGCGACGGTTTTTTCTACAAGGGCCACAAGGTCATGGTCGTGGGCGGCGGCAACACGGCGGTGGAGGAAGCGCTGTATCTCTCCAACCTCGCCAGCCACGTCACCGTGGTGCATCGTCGCGACAAGTTTCGCGCGGAGAAGATCCTGCAGGATCGCCTGTTCGCTCTCGAGAAATCCGGCAAGGTGCGCATCGCCTGGAATCACACCGTCGACGAGATCGTCGGCGACCAGTCCGGCGTGAATGGCGTGCACATCAAGCCCACGGAGCACGGCGGGACCATCGAGAGGCTGGACGTCACCGGCGCTTTCATCGCCATCGGCCACACGCCGAACACCGGCATTTTCGCCGGCCAGCTCGACATGCGCGACGGATACATCACCATCAAGAGCGGCACGGAAGGCGGTGCCACGGCCACCAGCGTGCCCGGGGTGTTCGCCGCTGGCGACGTCGCGGATCATGTGTATCGTCAGGCCATCACTTCCGCGGGAAGCGGATGCATGGCTGCGCTCGATGCGGACAAATATCTCGACCAGCATTTCGGACACTGATCCGGCCGCGTGGGATGCGCTGGACGCGGGCGGTTCGCCGTTCCTGCGCCATGCCTTTCTCGCGACGCTCGAGAGCACGGGCTGCGTAGGCGCCGAGACCGGCTGGTACCCGGCGCCGATCACGCTGCACGATGAACGCGGCCTTGCCGCCGCTGCGCCCGCCTACGTCAAGGCGCATTCCTTCGGCGAGTTCGTTTTCGATTTTTCCTGGGCACAGGCCTATGCCCGCCATGGTCTCGCTTATTACCCCAAGCTCGTGCTCGGTGTTCCCTTCACGCCGGTATCGGGTGCGCGTCTGCTCGTGCGGCCCGACCTCGATGCGGCGAAGACTCGCGGCCAGCTGATCGCCGCCATCCGTGATTTCGCCGAGACGCGTAATCTGTCTTCGGTGCATGGCCTGTTCGTCAGCGAAGCGGATAGACAGGCATTCGACGCGGTTGGCTGGCTGGCGCGCCGCGACGTGCAATTCCACTGGGCGAATCACGGCTACCGCGACTTCGACCACTATCTCGAGAGCTTCACCGCGGATAAACGCAAGAAGGCGAAGCGCGAGCGCCGCCGCGTGGTCGAAGAAGGCATCCACTATGAAACCTTGCGGGGCGCCGAGCTCAGCCAGCCCATCGTCGACGAGGTGTTCGATCTGCATCGCGACACCTTCCTGCGGCATGGCAACGAGCCTTACCTCAACCGCGCCTGTTTCCGGAAGCTGCCCGCGGCGCTCGGTGACGCCTTCATGGTCAAACGTGCGCGGCTGAACGATGAAACCGTGGCGGCAGCCGTGTTCCTCGAAGGCGGCGGCACGCTCTATGGCCGCTACTGGGGCGCCTATGAGCAGCATCACAGCCTGCATTTCGAGACCTGTTATCACCAGGGCATCGAGTACTGCATCGAGCGCGGCATCGCGCGTTTCGAGTCCGGCGCACAGGGCGAACACAAGGTGGCGCGGGGATTCGCGCCGGCCACCACCTGGTCCATGCACTGGATCGTGGATCCGCGCTTTCGTGCCGCGATTGCCGACTACCTGGAACGCGAGGGTGAAGACCGCGAGGAGTACGCGCGCTTCATCGACGCCCATGTGCCCTACAAGAAAAATGCCCGTTCAAAATAGAAAGGCAAAATAGAATGGGGCGATGAACCAGAAGACCATCACCTGGCTCACCCCCGAGGCGGACCGCGAGTGGTTCCCGCCCCTGGACCACGCGCTCGATGAACCCGAAGGGCTGCTGGCCGCGGGCGGCGACCTGTCCCCCGCCCGGCTGATGGCCGCCTACCGCCGTGGCATCTTCCCCTGGTACTCCGCGGGGCAGCCGGTGCTCTGGTGGGCGCCGGACCCTCGCGAAATAATCACACCAGACGAATTCAAATGTTCGCGCAGCCTCGCGAAAACCCTCAGGAATCGCGGCTTCGAATTGGACTTCGACCGTGCCTTCGGAGAGGTGGTGACCGCCTGCGCCGCGCGCCGCGAACACGCCACCGGCACCTGGATCACGCCCGAGATGCACGCCGCGTATTGCGATCTGAATGCCCGCGGCCATGCGCATAGCGTCGAGGTCCGGCTGGGTGGCGAACTGGTCGGTGGGCTGTACGGCGTCCTGCTGGGGCGCGTGTTCTTCGGCGAATCCATGTTCAGCCGGGAGCGGGACGCCTCGAAAGTGGCCCTGGCCTGGCTGGTGAACCGCGGGCTCGTGGCGGGATTGCAACTTATCGACTGCCAGCTACCTACCCCGCATCTGCGCTCGCTGGGCAGCAGGCCGATGCCGCGCGGCGAATTCAGCGCGCTGGTGGCCCGATTGACCGACCAGGCCGATATCCCGCTGTTTTCCCGCGATCTCGCCCCGGCCTGAAATTTGCGCTACGGAGGCGCTTTATCTGGCAGAATTCGCCGCCTTTACGGGGTACCACAGGTTCCGGATGTCGAAAGAAGATGCGATCCAGATGGAAGGCGAAGTCGTCGAGACCTTGCCTAACACCACTTTCCGCGTGAAGCTGAAGACCGGTCACGTCGTGACCGCGCACATCTCCGGAAAGATGCGCAAGAACTACATCCGCATCCTGACCGGCGACCAGGTCACCGTCGAGATGACGCCGTACGACCTGTCCAAGGGGCGCATCGTCTACCGCGGCAGATAAAACCGCGCCGAGCGTGGCTTCCTCACGCCGCAACCAGGCCGAATACGATCGTCGCATGCACGCGGTGATCGACCATATCGATCGGCACCTCGACCAGGACCTCGATCTCGCGACGCTCGCCGGCGTCGCCAATTTCTCCGACTTCCACTTCCATCGGCTGTTTCATGCCTGGATGCGCGAGCCCCTGGGCGAATACGTGCGCCGCCGCAGGCTGGAAGTGGCGGCCTTGCGCCTGCGCGCGCAGCCGCGCGTGCCGGTGTTGCAGATCGCGTTGGGCGTCGGGTTCGGATCCGCCGAGGCTTTCACGCGCGCCTTCCGCGCGCGATTCGCCTGCTCGCCCACCGACTGGCGAAAGAGCAAGTGCGATCAGACGATGAGCAACGCGGATCAGATGCCGCGCAAACCGCCGATGAACAATGGCGACTCCAACCAGCGGGAGAACACCATGAACGTGAAACTCATCGACCGGGAGCCGGTCACCGTCGCCTATCTTCGGCACACGGGCCCCTACGGTCCGCAGATCACCGAGTTCTGGATGAAGCGCGTCGCGCCCTGGATGGAGGCGAACAACCTCATGAGCCGTCCGCGGTATGGCGTGGCCCTCGACGACCCGCATTCGACGCAACCGGCGCAATGCCGCTACGACGCCTGCGTCGAGATCACACCCCACCAGACATTGGCGGGTGACGCCAGGGAGAAGGTGCTTCCCGGCGGACGGTACGCCGTGCTCGCGTTCTCGGCGCCGATCCACACCATCGGCGCGGCCTGGGACTATCTGCTCGGCGACTGGCTGCCGAAGAGCGGATTGCAGCTCGACTCGAGACCCATGTTCGAGCACTACCCCGTCAACGGCGCCTACGACGCGAAGACCGGAGCGTTCAGCTGCGACATCTGCGTGCCGGTGACTGCTCTCTAGCACGGTGCCGGGTGGGGAAAGTGGGGAAAAGTTTTTTCCCCACTTTCCCCACCCGGCACCATGCATCTAAAGCGTCGCGGGTAACGCCGGTGTATCCGCCGGAATGGTGTCCAGCGTCAGCTTCTCGCCATCCTTGCTGACGCCGATCTTCACCGTGCCGCCGACGGCGAGTTTCCCGAACAGCAGCTCTTCGGCCAACGGACGCTTGATCTGTTCCTGGATGAGCCGCGCCATCGGCCGCGCGCCCATCTTCGGGTCGTAACCCTTCTGCGCCAGCCAGCGACGCGCCTCGTCATCGAGCAGGATGGAGACGCCCTTCTTTTCCAGCTGCGCTTCCACTTCGACGATGAGCTTGTCGACCACGCGCTCGATCACCGGCACGTCGAGCGGCGCGAACTGGATGATGGCATCCAGACGATTGCGGAACTCGGGTGAGAACAGCCGCTTCAGTGCCTCCATGCCGTCGCTGGCGTTGTCGGATTGCACGAACCCGATGGACGCGCGGTTCATCTCGAATGCGCCGGCGTTCGTGGTCATCACGATGATCACGTGCCGGAAGTCGGTCTTGCGGCCGTTGTTGTCGGTGAGCGTGCCGTGGTCCATGACCTGCAGCAACAGGTTGAACACATCCGGATGCGCCTTCTCGACTTCATCGAGCAACAGCACGCAATGCGGATGTTTGGCGATGGCTTCAGTGAGCAGGCCGCCCTGGTCGAAACCCACGTACCCCGGCGGCGCGCCGATCAATCGCGACACGGTGTGCCGCTCCATGTATTCCGACATGTCGAAGCGGATGAACTCGATGCCCATGGCGATGGCGAGCTGACGCGTCACTTCGGTCTTGCCCACGCCGGTGGGCCCGGCAAACAGGAAGCTGCCCACGGGCTTGCGCTGATCGCCCAGCCCCGAGCGCGCCATCTTGATGGCCGAAGCCAGCGATTCGATGGCCCGGTCCTGCCCGTAGATGACCAGCTTGAGATTGCGCTCGAGATTGCGCAGCACCTCCTTGTCGGACACCGAAACGCTCTTGGCGGGGATGCGCGCCATGCGCGCCACCACGTCCTCGATGTGTTTGACGTCCACCGAAGGCTCGCGCTCGTTCGCGGGCTTCAGCCGAAGGCGCGCGCCGGCTTCGTCGACCACGTCGATGGCCTTGTCGGGCATGTGGCGTTCGTTGATGTGCCGCGCGGCCAGCTCGGCCGCGGCGCGAATGGCCTCCTGCGTGTACGTGATGCCGTGATGCTGCTCGAAGCGCGGCTTGAGACCCATGAGGATGTCGATGGTCTCGCTCACCGACGGCTCCACCACGTCTATCTTCTGGAAACGCCGCGCCAGCGCGTGGTCCTTCTCGAAGATGCCGCGGTATTCCTGGTAGGTGGTCGAGCCGATGCAACGCAACTCGCCGTTGGTGAGTACCGGCTTGATGAGATTGGAAGCATCCATGACGCCGCCCGACGCCGCACCGGCGCCGATCACGGTGTGGATCTCGTCGATGAACAGGATGGCACCCGGCTGCTTCTTGAGCTCGGCGATCACGCTCTTGAGACGCTTCTCGAAATCGCCGCGGTACTTGGTGCCCGCGATCAGCGAGCCCATGTCGAGCGAGTAGATGGTGCAGTCGGAGAGCACGTCCGGCACCTTGCCCTCGACGATCATGCGTGCGAGACCCTCGGCAATAGCCGTTTTTCCCACGCCTGCCTCACCCACGTACAGCGGGTTGTTCTTGCGGCGGCGGCACAGGATCTCGATGGTGCGTTCCACCTCGAGCTGGCGGCCGATCAAAGGATCGATCTTGCCGTCCTGCGCGAGCTGGTTGAGGTTGGTGGTGTACTTGTCGAGCGCGCTGCCCCCCTCCTCGCCACGTTCGCCTTCGGCCGTCTCTTCCTTGGCGCTCTTTTCCTCGGCGATCTTCGAAAGTCCATGCGACACGAAATTCACCACGTCGAGACGCGTGACTTCGGCGCGATTCAGCAGATGCACGGCATGGCTCTGCTTCTCGCTGAAGATGGCGATGAGCACATTGGCCACGCCCACTTCCTTCTTTCCGGAGGACTGCACGTGAAACACCGCACGCTGCAGGACACGCTGGAAACCCAGCGTCGGCTGCACCTCACGATCCTCGTCGCTGGAGAGCCGCGGCGTGGTGCGGTCGAGGTGATCGTTGAGCGAGTCCTTGAGCTTCGCCAGGTCGGCGCCGCAGGCCCGCAGGATTTCCCGCACCTTCGGGGTGTCGAGAATGGACAGCAACAGATGCTCGACGGTGAGGAACTCGTGGCGAGCTTCCCTCGCCTTGGCGAAGGCATCGTTGAGACAGAATTCGAGCTCTTGGGATAACACCTTTAAGACCTCTCGACCGTTTGTATACCTCGTGTCGGCAGGGTCGCCGTCACTCAGGCCTCCTCGAGCGTGCACATCAGGGGATGGTGATGGTCGCGCGCGTAGGAAGTCACGAGGGCCACTTTGGTCTCAGCTATTTCATATGTGAACACACCGCAGATGCCTTTACCCTGGGTATGCACCTCGAGCATGACGCGCGTCGCAGTCGTGCGATCCATGCGGAAGAACTTCTCCAGGACATCCACGACGAACTCCATGGGGGTGTAATCGTCGTTCAACAGCACCACCTGATATAACGGCGGCTGTTTTGTCTTGGGCTCGGCTTCTTCGACTGCGAGGCCGGCGCCGCCATGATCGGGGCGTTCGGATTCAGAAGTGGGCATTGGCGGTCTTTATAGGGGTCGTGGATAGGCAACACAAGTGGTATTGACGACAGTCGGCCCCCTGTCTGTTTGCCAAGACAAAACAAGCGCTTGAGGCGGTCGAGGAGCGAAACGTATCATCACGCAAATGGCGGCGAATTTATGGAGTCCGGGCGCGAGCGACGGGGGCGACTGGCGCTCCGCGGCGCTGTCGCGCGCTCCTCAGATTGTCACGTTCGTGCTGGCGCTGGCCGTCGCAGCCCAGCTGGCGCTGATAGTAGTCGGGCTCACCAGCCGCACGCGGCAGGCTCCGCCTCCAGTCGCCGCCCTGCCGGCGGCGCCGCCGCTGGATATCGGCGCCCTGATCAATGCTCACCTGTTCGGAAACGCGGCCGTACAAGCTTCGGGCGACGCGGCAAACGCGCCTGCGACGAGCATGCCCCTGGTCCTGACCGGGCTGTTCGCCACCGAAGACCCCAAGGAAGGCATGGCCATCATTGGAGAAAGCTCCCAGGCCGCCAAGTTCGTCACCGTGGGCCAGCAGGTGCCCGGCGGCGCCCAATTGCATTCGGTGTACAACGACCGCGCCATCATCGAACGCGCGGGCGTCCTCGAATCCGTATTCCTGCCCAAGAGCACGGGCGGCTCCCTGGCCATGTCGGCGCCGCCGCCCCCTGCGGGGCAAGCCGAGAGCAACGAAGCCGTGGTGGAGCGCATGCGCCAGATGGTCAACAGCGACCCTGGCCTCATCGGCAACCTCATGCGCCCGCAGGCGGTATTCGCCGGCGGCAAGATGCGCGGATTCCGCGTATACCCCGGCAGCAACCGGCAAGCCTTCGCCCGCCTGGGCCTGCGGCCCGGAGACCTGGTAACCGGCATCAATGGGACGCCCCTGGATGACAAGGATCGCGCACAAGAAGTCTTCAACACCCTGAGCTCTTCGACTGAAGCGCGTGTCAGCGTGACCCGCAACGGCCGTCAGCAAGAGCTGGTACTGAACCTGGCGCAGGTGGCCTCCGAAGCCGAACAGGCCGGCGCCCAGAGCGATGGCAACATTCCGATGGACCAGGGAGCTGCGGAACAGAACCCTGGCAGCGAGCAATAACAATCATATGAACAGACACTCCTTCCGCGCCGGTCTGCTGGCGGTATTCCTGGTGATGGCCGGCTCCCTGACTTCTTCGGAAGTGGGCGCCCAGAACCAGAACGACGGCCAGCGCATCACGCCCCATTTCAAGGACGCCGAGATCGGCCAGGTGATCGAGGCCGTGGCCGCCGCCACCGGCAAGACCATCATCCCCGACATCCGTGTACGCGCGCAGGTCACGATGCTGTCGAACACGCCGATGACTCCCTCGCAGTTCTACGAGGCCTTCCTCGCATTGCTGCAGGTCCACAGCTTCGTGGCGGTGGAATCCGGCGGCATCATCCGCATCGTCCCCGATGCCAATGCGCGCCAGCTGGTCAACCAGGATTTGCCCACACGCATCAATGGGGGGTCCGAAGAGCTGGTGACCCAGGTCATCGCGGTGAAGAACATCAACGCCTCGCAGCTGGTGCCGGTGCTGCGTCCACTGCAGCCGCAGTCGGCGCATCTGGCGGCTTTCCCCAGCAGCAACATCCTGGTGATCTCCGATCGCGCCAGCAACGTCAACCGCATCATGCGCATCATCGAGCGCATCGACCAGGTGGGCGACTCCGACGTGGACATCGTGCGTCTCGAGCACGCCTCGTCCTCGGAAGTCGTGCGCGTGGTGAACACCTTCTTCCAGCAGGCGCAGGGCGGCGAAGGCGGCGGTGGGCAAGCGACGCGCGTCATCGCCGACGATCGTTCGAACAGCGTGCTCATCGGCGGCGACCGCTCGCAACGCCTGCGCATCAAGACGCTGGTGGCGCACCTCGACACGCCGCTGGACAACGGTGGCGACACACAGGTCCGTTACCTGCAATTCGCCGACGCGGAAAAGATCGCCACCAAGCTCAAGGAGCAGATCAGCGCCACTGTCGCCATCACGGGCGCGGCGCCGGCGGGCGGCGGTGCGCCGGGCGGCGGCGTTGCCGCCAGCGCCGATCGCTCCACCACCATCTGGGCCGATCCCGAGACCAACGCGTTGATCATCACCGCGCCGGCCAAGGTCATGCGATCGCTCCTGGCCATCGTCGACCGGCTCGATATCCGTCGCATGCAGGTACTGGTGGAGGCCATCATCGTCGACGTCACGGTCAACAAGAATTCCGAGCTGGGGGTGAACTGGGCGGTGTGGTCCGAGGATGACGACGAGCGCATTCCTCTCGGCCTCTTCAACCAGCAGGTCGGCGGCGTGAGCGTGCTCGACCTCGCCGGCGCGATCGACAACCCGGCCAACACGCCATCCGGCATCCAGAACGGTTCCACGTTCGGCATCGGCCGTATCGCAAGCTCCGGCGTGAACTTCGCCGCCATGTTGCGGGCCATTCAGGGTGATTCGACCACCAACGTGATCGCCACACCGTCGGCAGTCACCATGGACAACCAGGAAGCCGAGCTGAAGGTGGCGCAAGAAGTGCCCTTCGTCACCGGCTCGTACACCAACACCGGTGGCAACAACAACGGCAACGTGAATCCGTTCACCACCGTGCAACGTGAAGAGGTGGGCACCATCCTCAAGATCACCCCGAAGATCAACGCTCAGGGTGGACTGGTGCAGCTCAAGATCGAACTCGAAAGCTCCGAACTCACCGGGGACTCGGGTGACGCGAACAGCCTCATCACCAACAAGCGCACCGTGAACACCAACGTGCTCATCGAGGACGGCGGCATTGTCGTGCTGGGCGGCCTCATTCGTGACGGCGCCACGCGCGGCGAGCAACGTGTGCCTTACCTGGGGCGCATCCCGGTCATCGGTGAGCTGTTCAAGACTCGCTCGCGCCGCCGCGACAAGACCAACCTCATGGTGTTCATCCGTCCCAAGATCCTGCACGACGGCGCAACCACGGCCTTCGCCACCGACGCCAAGTACAACTTCATGCGTCAGTTGCAGAAGGAATCTTCGTCGCAGAAGGGCGAGGTGCTGCCGCTGATTCCCTTCAACAAGGACCCGATGCTTCCGGAACTCCCGCCGCCGACTTCCGCGCCTTCGGTGTTGCCGCCCGAGAGCATCGTTCCGCCGGAATCGAAACCCGACGAGCAGAGTTCGAAGCCGCAGCCATGAACGATGGCGACGTAGCCAGCGCATCCGCTGACAGTCCCTTGGGCGCCGGCCCACCGGGTGACATCGTGCGCCCGCAGCGCGTCGGCTTCGCGTTCGCCAAGCGGCACGG
>JAQSWD010000172.1 GCA_029266835.1 Steroidobacteraceae bacterium | reverse complement strand
GAAGTGCTCGAGATCGGCGAGTCCACCTACCTCAAGGGTGAAACGCTGGATCGCGCGCGCGCCAACCTGGTCAACGAGCGTCTGGTCAACGACAAGAAGTCCCCGGCGACCCTGCAGCCCGTGCTGCTGGGAATCACCAAGGCTTCGCTGGCCACCGAGTCGTTCATCTCGGCGGCGTCGTTCCAGGAAACCACCCGCGTCCTCACGGAAGCGGCGGTGCGTGGCCTCAAGGACGATCTGCGCGGCCTGAAGGAAAACGTCATCGTGGGTCGCCTGATCCCGGCCGGCACCGGCTTTGCTGCCCATGAGCATCGCCGCGCCAAGGCCGACGCCAACGATCGCGGCAGCTTCATGGATGTGGGCGGCGGAGTCGCCGACATCGATGAGGGCGGCAGCGTGGGCGAGGGCGTCACGGCCGAGGGCTGATCGGCGAGACGGAGTCGAGTGAAAGGCCGGCAGCGATGCCGGCCTTTTTTTTGGCCCCGTCAAATGACGCGCGCCCCACGCCGTGATCCAGGGGCGGCTGGTTCCGCAAACCGACCGCATGCCGTTCCGAGCGACGCGAAAGGCTGAAAAACGCCTTGCCGGGCAGCCCGCGCCGTATTTTTGCGCGCCATCGTGTACTCTGCCGCGCCATGGCAAACCACGTACTGCTCGACAACGTAACCCACAAAGACCTGCGCATCCGGACGCAGCATGGCGCGAATTACGGTGACAACGTGGGCATCGTCCCCACGTTCCCCACCGAGTTCGCCGACGTGCAACGTGAGTACCCCATCTTTTTCCGGCGTGACGCCAAGGGCGAGTACTACGCCGTGGCGCTGCTGGGCTTCGCTCCCGACGAGAACCTGTACCTGCAGGACGACCGCTGGGATGCCGTGTATGTCCCGGCCATCGTGTCGCGCGGGCCCTTCCTGATCGGCTTCCAGGACGTCCAGGAAGGCGGCGAAGCGCGCAGCAAGGCGGTGGTCCATGTCGACCTGGACCACCCGCGCGTGAACGAGTCCGAGGGCGAGCGGGTATTCCTGGAGCACGGCGGCTACAGCCCCTATCTCCAGCGCGTCATGCGAGTTCTCGACGGCCTGAGCGATGGCCACATGATGGGCAAGGCCATGTTCGAGGCCTGGGCGGCGGCCGACCTGATCGCGCCTGTGGAGCTCGAGGTGAAGCTCACCGGGGCCGAGCCCGTGAAACTGGCGGGTTTCTACACCATCGAACGCGAGAAGCTCGCGGCCCTGGATTCGGCCAAATTGCACCAGCTGCACAAGACCGGCTTCCTGCACGGCGCCTACCTGGTGCTGTCTTCGCACATCAATCTCAACAAGCTCATCGAGCGCAAGGTCAAAAAGGCTCGGGCCGCGGCCGCCTGACACCTGGACGGCCCTGTGGCAGCCCATTCAGGGCTGCCAGGGCGGATGGATGAAGGCCGATGCCGACGCGCGCATATATATGTCCCCAAAGGATTTTTGCCGCGCCGCAACAGTCCGTTGACACCCCCCGGTCACATACCTAGAATCGCCGGCCTTTGTCGCCCCACCCCTCGACCGGGCAGGGCGGAAATTGCGGACAAATGCACCGGGCCGACTCCCCTTGAAAGAGTCGGCCCGGTGTTTCTTTCCGCGCAGTTATCAATCTGGAGCAAGCATGGCCACGACGAGCCAGTTGATCGCGAACCCGCGTCGCATCAACAAAGAGAAGACCAAGGTCCCCGCGCTGGGCGCGTCACCGCAGAAGCGCGGCGTCTGCACGCGCGTGTACGCGACGACGCCCAAGAAGCCGAACTCGGCCATGCGCAAAGTGGCGCGTGTTCGCCTGGTCAATGGTTACGAAGTCACTTCGTACATCGGCGGCGAAGGCCACAACCTCCAGGAGCACTCGGTGGTGCTCATCCGCGGCGGTCGCGTCAAGGATCTCCCCGGTGTCCGTTATCACACGGTGCGCGGCACACTCGATTGCGCCGGCGTCAACAATCGCAAGCAAGGCCGCTCCAAGTACGGCGCCAAGCGCGCGAAGAAATAATAGGTAGTTAGTCATGTCACGTCGCGCCCAAGCCCCCGTCCGCCACATCCTGCCGGACCCGAAATTCAACAACGACATGCTGGCCAAGTTCATGAACGTGGTCATGCAGAGCGGCAAGAAGTCCGCCGCCGAACGCATCATCTACGGTGCCATCGATCGCATCGTCGAGAAGACCGGCAAGCCGGGCCCGGATGCCGTGGCCATGCTGACCACCGCGCTCGACAACGTGAAACCCGTGGTCGAAGTGAAGTCGCGCCGCGTCGGCGGCGCCACCTACCAGGTTCCCGTGGAAGTCCGCTCGCAGCGCCGCCAGACGCTGGCCATGCGCTGGCTGATCGAAGCCGCGCGCGCCCGCAGCGAGAAGTCCATGGCGTTCCGCCTGGCTCACGAGCTCATGGATGCCGCCGAGAACCGCGGCGCCGCCGTGCGCAAGCGCGAAGACACGCATCGCATGGCCGAGGCCAACAAGGCATTCGCTCACTACCGTTGGTAAGTTGCGGCGGTAGATAGTCTCTATGCCCCGCGCAACGCCCATCGAGCGCTACAGGAACATCGGAATTTCGGCGCACATCGACGCCGGAAAGACGACGACCACCGAGCGCATCCTTTTCTACACGGGCGTCTCGCACAAGATCGGCGAGGTCCATGACGGCGCGGCCGTCATGGACTACATGGAGCAGGAACAGGAACGCGGCATCACGATCACGTCGGCCGCGACCACGTGCTTCTGGAAGGGGATGGACAAGTCCTTCCCCGAACACCGCATCAACATCATCGACACGCCGGGGCACGTCGACTTCACCATCGAAGTCGAGCGGTCCTTGCGTGTGCTCGATTCTGCCGTGGCGCTGTTCGATTCCGTCGCGGGCGTGCAGCCGCAGTCCGAGACGGTGTGGCGGCAGATGAACCGCTACAACGTGCCGCGCATCGCCTTCGTCAACAAGATGGACCGCGCCGGCGCCGATTTCCTGCGCGTCTGCGACATGATCCGCTCGCGCCTGCGCGCGAACCCCGTGCCCATCCAGCTGCCCATCGGCGCCGAGGATGCCTTCCAGGGCGTCATCGACCTCATCAAGATGAAGGCCATCTACTGGGACATGGAAACCCAGGGCATGAAGTTCGAGTACCGGGAGATCCCGGCCGAGCTCAGGCCCCAGGCCGAGGAATGGCGCGCCAAAATGATCGAGTCGGCCGCCGAGGGTGACGACGCGCTAACCGAGAAATATCTGAACGACGCGTCCTCGCTCAGCGACGACGAGATCAAGCGTGGTCTCAAGGCGCGCGCGCTCAAGAACGACATCGTGCTCTGCATGTGTGGCACGGCGTTCAAGAACAAGGGCGTCCAGGCGCTGCTCGACGCCGTCATCGAATTCATGCCGTCGCCCATCGAGATGCCGGCGACGCCGGGCCTCTCCGAGCGCGGCGAGAACATCACGCGCCATGCGAATGACGACGAACCGTTCTCCGCGCTGGCTTTCAAGATCCTCAACGACCCGTTCGTGGGTAATCTCACGTTCTTCCGCGTGTATTCCGGCACGCTGAACTCGGGCGACACGGTGTACGTGCCGACCAAGGCGAAGAAGGAGCGCATCGGACGTCTGTTGCAGATGCACGCCAACGAGCGCAGCGAGATCAAGGAAGTGCGCGCCGGCGACATCGCCGCGGCCGTGGGCCTCAAGGACGTCTACACCGGCGACACCATCTGCGATCTCGAGAAGGTGATCACGCTCGAGAAGATGGTCATCCCGGTTCCCGTCATCTCGGTGGCGGTGGAGCCCAAGACGCAGGCCGACCAGGAAAAGATGAGCCTGGCGCTGCAGCGTCTTGCCAAGGAAGACCCGTCGTTCCGCATCTCGACGGACGAGGAATCCGCGCAGACCATCATCAGCGGCATGGGCGAGCTGCACCTCGAGATCATCGTCGACCGCATGCGGCGCGAGTTCAAGGTGGAAGCCAACGTCGGCAAGCCGCAGGTGGCGTATCGCGAGACCATCCGCGGTACCATCGAGAGCGAAGGCAAACACGTCAAGCAGTCCGGTGGCCGTGGCCAGTTCGGACACGTGTGGCTCAAGATCGAGCCCAACGCGCAGGGCAAGGGCAACCAGTTCATCAACGGCATCGTGGGTGGCTCGGTTCCCAAGGAATTCATCCCGGCGGTCGAGAAGGGCATCAAGGAAGCCCTGGAAACCGGCGTCATGGCGGGTTATCCCGTCGTCGACACCAAGGTCACGCTGTTCGACGGCTCGTACCACGACGTGGATTCCGACGAAATCTCGTTCCGCATGGCCGCGATCTTCGGCTTCAAGGACGGGTTCCGTAAGGCGAAGCCCGTGATCCTCGAGCCCATCATGAAGGTCGAGGTCGTGACGCCGGAAGATTACATGGGCGACGTGATCGGCGACTTGAATCGCCGCCGTGGCCAGATCCAGGGCATGGAAGAAACGCCGGCCGGCAAGACGGTCACGGCGGAAGTGCCGCTTTCAGAAATGTTCGGTTACGCGACCTCGGTGCGCTCAATGAGCCAGGGCCGCGCGACCTTCACGATGGAATTCTCCAAATACCTGGAAGTTCCGTCCCACATCGCCGACGCAATCATCAACAAGTAGTTAGTTTCAGGAGCCTGCTGTCATGTCGAAGGAAAAGTTTGAACGCAACAAACCGCACGTGAACGTCGGCACGCAGACGCGCGAGCACATCCTGCTGGCCCGCCAGGTCGGTGTGCCGTACATCGTGGTGTTCATGAACAAGGCCGACATGGTCGACGACAAGGAGCTGCTGGAGCTCGTCGAGATGGAAGTGCGTGAGCTTCTGTCGGTGTACAAGTTCCCCGGCGACAAGACCCCGATCGTGATCGGTTCGGCTCTGAAGGCGCTCGAAGGCGACCAGAGCGACATCGGCGTGAAGGCGGTGGTGAAGCTGGTGGAAGAGATGGACAAGTACATCCCGATCCCCAAGCGCGAAGTGGAAAAGCCGTTCCTGATGCCGGTGGAAGACGTGTTCTCGATCTCGGGCCGCGGCACCGTGGTGACCGGACGTATCGAGCGCGGCATCGTGAAGGTGAACGACGAAATCGAAATCATCGGTATCGCCCCGACGCAGAAGACCACCTGCACGGGCGTGGAAATGTTCCGCAAGCTGCTGGACGCGGGTGAGGCGGGCGACAACGTGGGCGTGCTGCTGCGCGGCACGAAGCGCGAAGAAGTGCAGCGCGGCCAGGTGCTCGCGAAGCCGGGTTCGATCACGCCGCACACGGACTTCGAGTGCGAGGTATACGTGCTGACGAAGGAAGAGGGCGGCCGTCACACGCCGTTCTTCAAGGGCTATCGCCCGCAGTTCTACTTCCGCACGACGGACGTGACGGGCACGATCGAGCTGCCGGGCAACACCGAGATGGTGATGCCGGGCGACAACATCAAAATGACCGTGCAGCTGATCAACCCGATCGCGATGGAAGAAGGCCTGCGCTTCGCCATCCGTGAAGGTGGCCGCACCGTCGGCGCCGGCGTCGTCGCGAAGAT
>JAQSWD010000043.1 GCA_029266835.1 Steroidobacteraceae bacterium | reverse complement strand
ACCTTCCGCTTCACGCCAGAGCAGACGCAGGCGATGCGGCAGCAGTTGCAGGGCGACCAGCTTTCCGCGGAGGACCGCTTCCATTTCGAATTCTCGCTGGGCAAGGCCCTGGAGGACGCGGGCGAGTACGCCGAGTCCTTCGCGCATTACCTGGAAGGCAACCGGCTGCGTCGCTCGATGATCCGCTACGACGCGGACGAGAACCATGGCCACGTGCAGCGCTCGAAGAAACTGTTCACGCGCGAATTCTTCGCGGAACGCCTGGGTTGGGGCTGCGATGCGCCCGACCCGATCTTCGTGATCGGCCTGCCGCGCTCGGGGAGCACGCTGATCGAGCAGATCCTCGCGTCGCATTCCCGGGTGGAAGGCACCATGGAACTGCCCGACGTCGCCATGCTCTCCCGGGTGGTCGGCAGCCGGACCACGCGCCCGGGAGTCTCGGCCTATCCGCGCGCGCTGGAGAAATTTTCGGCGGAGGAGCTGCGCGGGTTGGGCGAACGTTATCTCGCGCAGACCCGCGTGCAGCGCAAGACTCCGGCGCCGTTCTTCATCGACAAGATGCCTAACAATTTCGCGCACGTCGGGTTCATCCACCTGATGCTGCCCAAGGCGAAGATCGTCGACGCGCGCCGGCATCCGCTCGGGTGCTGCCTGTCGGGTTTCAAACAGCATTTCGCACGCGGCCAGAGTTTTTCGTACGAGCTCACCGAGATCGGCCGCTACTACCGGGACTACGTCGAGCTCATGGCGCATTTCGACGATGTCCTGCCCGGGCGGGTGCATCGCGTCTTCTACGAGAACATGGTCGAAGACACGGAAGGCGAGGTGCGGCGCCTGCTCGACTACTGCGGCCTGGAATTCGAGCCGGGCGTGCTGAATTTCCACGAGAACCAGCGCGCCGTCCGGACCGCCAGCTCCGAACAGGTGCGCCGGCCCATCAATCGCGAGGGCATGGACCAGTGGAAGCACTTCGAGCCCCATCTCGATGCGCTCAAGCGAGCGCTGGGCGAGGTGCTCGACCGGTACCCCGACACGCCGAAGTTTTGATTCCGTGGCGAAAGGCATACACTGATCGGCACTTGGAGGGGGACGAGCTTCAAGTTCGTCCCGACCAACAACAACAAATCGGGGAACCAGCATGACACGCAGCAAACTGCGGAAGATCCGGCGTCTCGAGTCCAGACATTCGCGCGCGCTGCTGCGCGGCGTGCCCCTCGCGGGGGCGATGCTGGCGGCGGCCGGCGTCGTTCATGCGCAACAGGCGGAAGAAGATCCGCAGCGGGGCCTCGACGAAGTCGTCGTCACCGCGCTCAAGTCCCAGGCCATGAACCTGCAGGACGTGCCCCTCTCCATCCAGGCCATCGGCACCGAACGTCTCGAAGAGCTGGGAATCAGCAGCTTCGACGACTACGTGAAGTTCCTGCCCAGCGTGTCATTCCAGCAGCTCGGACCCGGATTCGCGCGCGTGTTCATGCGCGGCGCGGCCTCGGGCGACAACGGCAACCACTCCGGCCCGCAGCCGAGCGTCGGCCAGTACCTCGATGAGCAGCCCATCACCACCATCCAGGGCGCGCTCGACATCCACATGTACGACATCGCGCGCGTGGAATCGCTCGCGGGTCCGCAGGGCACGCTGTACGGCGCCAGCTCGCAGGCCGGCACCATCCGCATCATCACCAACAAGCCGGACAAGTCGGGCTTCGACGCGGCGTACAGCCTCGAAGGCAACACGGTCGCCGATGGCGACGTGGGTTACCTCGCGGAAGGTTTCGTGAACATTCCGCTGGGCGAAAGGGCCGCCATCCGCCTCGTGGGCTGGGCGCGTCACGATGCAGGCTACATCGACAACGTGGAGGCGACGCGCACGTTCCCCACTTCCGGCCTCTCGATGCCGTCACTCGCCGAGGATGACTACAACGACGTCGACACCGTGGGCGCGCGCGCCGCGCTCAGGATCGATCTCACGGACAACTGGACGCTGACTCCCACCATCATGGGACAGCAACAGAAATCGAACGGCATCAATGCGCAGGAATCCGGGCGTGGCGAGCTGCAGGTGGCGCACTGGCACCCCGAGAACAGCGACGATCGCTGGGCACAGGCCGCGATGACCCTCGAAGGCAAGCTCAGCACGCTGGACGTGACGTTCACCACGTCATACCTCAAGCGCGACGTGGACGTGAACTCGGATTACTCCGACTACGCGTTTTTCTACGACACGCTGTTCGGCTCGGGTTCGGCGTTCTACGACAATGACGGCGAGTTCGTGAACCCCTCGCAGTACATTCAAGGCAAGGATGGCTACACCAAGGCCAGCCACGAATTGCGCTTTTCCACCGACCCCGAGAAGCGCCTGCGTTTCGTCGGCGGCCTGTTCTACCAGCGGCAGACGCACGACATCGAGCAGAACTACAAGGTCGACGGCATCTGCGACGACTGCGACGTCACGGGCTGGGACGACAGCTTCTGGCTGACCAAGCAATGGCGAGTCGACCGCGACTATGCGGCGTTCGGCGAACTCAGCTTTGACGTCACCGATACTTTCACGCTGATGGCCGGCTTCCGCCAGTTCAAGTACGAGAACTCGCTGGAAGGCTTTTACGGCTTCGGCATCACCAATCCGTATGGGTCGTCCACGGGCGAGGTGTCGTGCGTCGACACCGGCCAGGTGTTCTCGACCGCGCCCTGCACGAATCTCGACAAGACCGTGAAGGACGACGACCACATCCTCAAGTTCAACGCGACGTGGCATGTCACCGACGACACCATGCTGTATTGGACGTTCTCGGAAGGCTTCCGCCCGGGCGGCGTGAATCGCCGCGGCACCTTCCCGCCGTATGGCGCCGACTTCCTGACGAACTACGAGTTCGGCTGGAAAACCACGTGGCTGGGCAATCGCCTGCGTTTCAACGGCGCCATCTACAAGGAAGTCTGGGACGAATTCCAGTTCTCCTTCCTCGGCGAGAACGGCCTGACCAACGTGGCCAATGCCAACGGCGAGGCCGACCTGCAGGGCGTCGAGATGGATCTGCAGTGGGCCGTGACCGACGGGTTCACGCTGTACGGCGGACTGGCGCTGCAGGACTCCGAAATGAAGGGCACGTTCTGCAAGTTGCTGGGGCCCGATGGTCAGCAGCTGCCGCCACTCGATTGCCTCGATGGCGATGGCTTCAACACGCCGTTCGCGCCCAGTGGCACGCGGCTGCCGACGACGCCCCGGTTCAAGGCCAACCTGGTCGCGCGCCAGGAGTTCAAGCTCGGCGAATTCGATTCGCACGTGCAAGGGTCCATGGTCTACAACGACAGTTCGCGATCGGCGTTGTTGCAGGCCGAGGCGGAAATCCTCGGGGACCAGGAGGCGTATTCTCTGTTCGACTTCTCCTTCGGCCTGTCCAAGGAGAAATGGAATGCCGAGATCTTCGTCGACAATGTCTTCGACGAACGCGCCTCGCTGTATCGCTACGTGGAGTGCGATACCAGTATCTGCGGGCCCATCGTCTACACGGTCACGAACCGGCCGAGAACCGTCGGGTTGAAGTTCAGTCAGCAGTTCTGATGCGGCGCACGTGGCTGGCCCTGATGGTGGTCCTGGCGTGGACCGGGGTCGCCATCGATCATGCGCGCGCCGCTTTGAGCCCCGAGGCGTTCACGCAGGAGTTCGCCTCCGCCCTGCGCGCCGCGCTGCCCAAGGGGCACAAGATCGAGATCGTCGCGCCGCTGCATCTGCGCATCACCGATGGCGAAGGCGGTGACTCCACATCATTCCTGGACAATGCCTATCGGCAGTACCAGGCCGATCCCGATTCGCGCCAGGAACTCATCGAGCTGCGCGTCAAGAGCATCCTCGAATTGGCGGACACGTCGCCACTGAAGCCGGCGAACATCGTGCCGATCATCAAGGACCATGCCTGGGTCACGGAGACCAACGAATCGGTGCGCGCGGCCAGCGGCAAGGTTGCATCCGAACGTGTGACGGAAGCGTTGAACGACGTGCTCGTGATCGTCTACGCCGAGGACACGCCCACCAACATCAGCTACTTCACTCCCGAAGACCTCACCAAGGCCGGCGTGGATCGCGCGAAGCTGCGCGCGCTGGCGGTGGAGAACCTGCGGCGGATCCTCCCGCAGCTCGAAATTCACCGGGGTGAAGCTTTCAGCATGGTCAATGCCGGCGGTACCTATGAAGCCAGCCTGCTGTTGCTGGACGACCTGTGGAACGGTGACACATTCAAGGTAGACGGCGAGATCGTCGTGGCTCTGCCGTCGCGAGACGTCTTGCTGGTGACCGGCTCGAAGAACAGGCGGGGGCTGGTGAAGATGCGCGAGGCCGCAACCGAATTGTTCGAAGAGGGGTCTTACACGCTCACGAAGGAACTTCTGGTGTATCGCAACGGGCGATTCGAAAGATTCGCGCCGTGAGCCTACAAGACGGCTGAAACCGCGTCCGCCACCGAGTCGGTGGTGACGTGCCGGGCGCGCTGCTTCACGATGTCGAAGGCCGCGATGCGATACGCCTCGGCCATCGTGGGGAAGTTGAAGACATTGTCGACATAGGCGTCGACGTCGAGCTCGGCCGCGAGGCCTAGCTGCCCGATGTGCACCAGTTCGGTGGCGCCGTCACCGGCGATCTGCACGCCGACCACGCGGCGTCCGCCCGGGTCGGCCACCAGCTTGAGCAAGCCGCGCTGGCTGCCGTTGATCTGGCCGCGCGCGATCTCCTCGAAGCGCGCGCGCCCGACGAGCGCGCCGCCGAAGTGCCGCTTCGCTTCGTTCTCGTCGAGCCCGACGGTGGCGATTTCCGGAATCGTGTAGACGCCCGAGGGCAGGCGCGAAACGGGGTCGTGCGGCACCAGTAATCCGAGCGCATGGCAGGCCGCGCGGCGGCCCTGTTCCATCGACACGGAAGCCAGCGCGGGCGGGCCGATCACGTCGCCCGCGGCATACACGCCTTTGGCGGTGGTCTGAAGGCGATCGTCCACCTGGATGTGGCCGCGAGAGGTCAGCGCGATGCCGGCCGAATGAAGGTGCAGTCCGTCGACATTCGCCACCCGGCCCAGCGCCACCAGCACCTTGTCGGCCATGAGCACCGTGCCGTTGGTGAACTCGGTGCGCACCTGCGAGACGCCATCCCAGCGCGTCGACACCACTTCGCAGCGCGGCAGGTACACACCGCCGGCGCGCTGCAGTTCATCGACGTAGAACTGCGTGAGCTCGGGGTCGAGGAAACCCAGCGGGCGGTCGTATTGATCGGCCTGGGTCACCTGGCAGCCCAACGCCGCGAACATGGCGGCATATTCACTCGCGATGACACCGCCGCCCAGCACCAGCAGGCTGCGCGGTAGATAGGCCAGGGAGAGGATGGAGTCGCTGTCCAGAACGTGCTCGTGATCCACCGGGATGTGCGGCGGCGTGCGCGGGCGCGAGCCCGTGGCGACGATGATTACCGCTGCGCTCACGCGCGTCTGCGAGCCGTCGATGCGGCGCATGGCCAGGGTGTTGTTGTCGAGGAAGCTCGCGCGACCACGCAGCAGGTCGATGTGATTGCGCTCGAGCTGCGCGGCCATGTAGGTGTCGTGCGCGGCGATGGTTTCACCGACGCCGTCGAGCAGCGACTGAATGGGTTCAGAATGCAGGTCGACGCGGCGGACACGCTGCCGCAAGGCATGTTCGCGCAGCGACTTGCTCGGGATGGTGCCGGTATGGACGCAGTTGCCACCCACCTGCCGGTCGCGTTCGACTATGGCGACGCGCTTGCCCGCCTTGGCCGCCTGGATGGCGGCCTTCTGCCCGGCAGGGCCGGAGCCGATGACCAGGACATCGTAGGCCCCGGGATTCTCGGTGCCGCTCATACGAAACTTTCGGCGGTGGCGTAGATGGCGGCGCGCTGCGCCATGATCGAGAAGAGCTCGTCCGGGTAGATGGACAGCTCATCCATCCAACGCGACACGGGGCCCAGCATGGAGTCGGGTAATTCGCCGCCCGCGCCGGGCGCGCGCAGCTCGTCGGAGATCTGGCGCGCCAACGCCACTTCCATCACTTCGGTGCGGTGGTCGTTGGCTTCCTGGGGCTCGCGCCAATGCGTGATGACGGCGCTGACCGCCGGCGGCAGGTTCCAGCAAGCCGCGAGCAAGGCGCCCACGCGGGCCTCGTGGCGGTGCGCGAACGGCAGGATCTGCGCGGCATCGGGTGTCAGCTGGTTCTTGACCGCCGCCGCGCCCACCCGCGCCAGCACCACGGCGTGCCCCACGCGGTGGAGCAGGCCACATAGATAGGCGGACTCGACGTTGCGGCGCTTGAGCCGCGCCACTTCCTGGGCGAAGAGCGCGGTGATCACCGACTCGCGCCACAGGTCCATCATCTCCTTGCGGAAGTAGGTGGACGCGAACACCTGGCTTTGCACGGCCGCGGAGAAAGTGATGGTGCGGATCTCGCGCATGCCCAGCCATGCGATGGCCTGCGGCAGCGTGACCACGGGCGTGCGGCGCGCGTACAGGGCGGAATTGGCGACGCGCATCACCTGGCCGGCGAGCGCGACGTCGCGCTGGATCAGTTTCGCGAGCTCGGCGGAGTTGGCGGCAACCCTGGCGTCGTCTTCGATTTCGGAACGCGTAAGCCGCTGGACTTCGGCGGCCACTTGCGGCGGCGGCGGCAGCTCCAGCGAATCGTCAGCCATGGCCGCGTGCAACACGCGGTCGAGTTGTTCCTGCTCTGGCAGTCTGACGGGGCTGTTCATGCACGTTTGTCCGGAGTGACCCGCCTCCGTTAACGGCCATGTCCCCAGTCCCTTGAAGCGCCGCGGCAAGACCTGGCCGCCATAGGGAATACGCGTCACAAAATCAAGGGCTTACTGGGGCGGCGCGCCCGTCATGTGCACGAGTTCCCAGGTGTGTCCATCGAGATCCTCGTAACCATGCGCGTACATGAACCCGTGGTCCTGCGCGGTGCGCGGCACCTTGGCGCCGGCGGCCCGGGCCCTGGCGACGAGTTCATCCACCTGTTGTTTGCTGCTGCAGGCCACGCAGGTGATCACCTCGGTGCTCTGGCTGGTGTCGGTGATGGACTTGTGGGTGAAGCTGCTGAAGAACTTTTCGGTGAGCAGCATGGCGTAGAGGTTGCCGCCGAGTTCCATGCAGGTGGCGTTGTCGTCGGTGAACTGCTGGTTGAAGGTGTAGCCCAGCTTCTTGAAGAAATCGACGGAGCGCTTCAGATCCTTGACGGGCAGGTTGACGTAGATCTCGGAGTGCATGGCTAAGTTCTCGAAGTTTCGATGGTCAGGGCGCGGCGGCGGCGGCGAGTTTCTGCGGGTCCGACTTCTGTGGCGCCACGTTCAGCTCGCGCGTGGGGCGGATCTCGATGCTTCCGTACTTCGCCGGCGGAATCTTCGACGCCAGCTGGATGGCTTCGTTGAGATCGCGCGCTTCGATGAGATAGAAGCCGGCCAGCGCTTCCTTGGTTTCCGCGAAGGGGCCGTCGGTTACCGTCGGGCGACCATTGCGGACGCGTACCGTGGTGGCCGTGTGCACCGGATGCAGTGGCGTGCCGGTGATGAAATGGCCGCTGGCCGTCATCTCCTGCGAGCAGGCGAAGCAGGCCTCGTCGGGTGCCGAGTTCCAGTGTTCGGGCGAGAGATATACGAGGCAGAGGTATTTCACGGCGGTCTCCTTTGGCGCTGGCACGAACTAGCCGAATGGCACGCGGACTTTTCGACACTCATGGTGCCGGGTGAGGAAAGTGGGGAAAAGCCGAGAGGCGTCAGACGTTTAGCCAAGCGCAGCGCGGCTTTTCCCCACTTTCCTCACCCGGCACCAGTCAACGCGGCCAGGCGTTTCTCGAGGAAACGCTTTGCGGGGCCTTGTGCGGTCAGCTTGATGGCTCGTTCGTAGGATTTGCGCGCTTCGGCGTATTGTCCAAGGCGGCGGCAGAAATCGGCGCGTGCGGCATGAGCCAGCTGATACTTGTCGAGCTCGCCGTCGGCCAGCAGGCCGTCGATGATCGCGAGCCCGGCTTCGGGGCCGTCGCGCATGGTCACCGCCACGCTGCGGTTCAGCTCGATGATGGGCGAGGGCGTGATCCGCAGCAGCAGGTCATACAGCCCGACGATTTCGTTCCAGTCCGTGTCGGCCGCGCTCGGTGCTTCGGCATGGACGGCGGCGATCGCGGCCTGCACGGCATACGCGCCGATTTCCTGCGACGAGAATGCCGCGCGCACCAGCGCGGCACCTTCGTCGATCAGCGCGCGGTTCCAGCGCGACCGATCCTGCTCGTCGAGCAGGATGAGTTCGCCGTCTTCGGTGGCGCGCGTCTCGCGCCGTGATTCGTGCAGCAGCATGAGCGCGAGCAATCCACGCACTTCTGATTCCGGCAGCAGCTGCAGGATCAGCCGGCCCAGGCGAATGGCCTCGCCCGACAGATCGGCGCGCGTGGCGGAGTCGCCGCTGCTGGCCGAATAACCTTCGTTGAACACCAGGTACACCACGCGCAACACGCTATCGAGCCGCTCGGCCAGCTGGTCCCGCGCGGGCACTTCGTAGGGAATGTTGGCATCGCGGATCTTGTTCTTCGCGCGCACGATGCGCTGCGCGAGCGTGGGCGCGGGAGTCAGGAACGCCGAGGCGATCTCCTCGGTAGTGAGGCCGCAGACCTCGCGCAGAGTCAGCGCCACCTGCGCATCGGGCGCGAGCGCCGGATGGCAGCAGGTGAACACCAGCCGCAGCCGGTCATCCTCGAGCAGCTCCTGCTCGTCGAGTGGAGTGGCGTCATCACTGAGCGCTTCGGCGACATCGGGACGATCCTCCAGATGATCGAAGCGCTTGTCGCGCCGCTGCTTGTCGATGGACTTGAAGCGGCCCGCCGACACCAGCCAAGCCACGGGATTCTGCGGCAACCCTTCGATGGGCCACTTTTCCATGGCCGCGCGGAAAGCGTCGCTCACCGCTTCCTCGGCGCGATCGAAGTCACCGAGAAGGCGGATGAGCGTCGCAAAGATCCTCCGGGAATCCTTGCGGTAGATCGCGTCGACTTCCTTCTGGACGCGGGCAATCTCGGCAGCAGGCATGCCCGAAGAATAATGGGGTCACTCCCGGTTTCCTAGAAAAAGGGGCCAGGCCTCCCCGGTGATGGCCAGCATTACCTTACGGGTCTTTCAGCGCCCGCATCCGCGGCTCGCGCCTCGAACGACGCGGGCCGCGTCCATATATCGGGCCGTCAGGATGTGCGTGCGAAGCGGCAACGGATGCAAGCTTGCGCGCCAGCCTTTGCTGCCTCGAGGGTGGTGGCGTTGCAAGAATCGAGGGCTGCCACGGATGCCGACGGGGCGACCACGATCCGCGAGTTGTTAGGAGCGCCACGGATGTGAGCCGCGCGCAGACGTGCGACGAATCGCTTCGACATTTCCTCCCGCGAGGACGATGCCGTACTATAACTAAAACATCTTGTATTAATTGGCAGGCACTCTTCTTATATGTGCCGGCCGGTCTCGTCGTGTGTGGGTGTGTGGATTTCGGGGGGGGCGAATGACTGCGTCGAATAATCTGCGCGCCGGAAATCTCGGCGTGATCGTCACCGCGAGTCTGGCGGGTCTGTTGTTCGGTTTCGATACCGTGGTGATTTCCGGCGTCACGGAATCCGTCGGCAATGTGTTCGGGCTGGCGAAGGGCGGCTTCTGGTATGGATTCGCGGTGGCCAGCGCGCTCGTGGGCACGTTGATCGGCGCGCTCATCGCCGGCGTGCCCGGCGACCGCTACGGCTCACGAGACACGCTCAAGATCGTCGGCTTCATGTACGTCGTATCGGCCGTCGGCTGTGCGGTGTGCTGGAACGTCGAGTCGTTCTACGTGTTCCGCTTCATCGGTGGCCTGGCCATCGGCGCGTCGTCGGTGCTCGCGCCTGTCTACATTTCCGAAATCGCGCCCGCCGACCGACGCGGCGCGCTCACCGGTCTTTTCCAGTTCAACATCGTGTTCGGCATCCTGCTCGCGTTCGTCAGCAATGCGCTGGTGCAGCAGGCCTCGGGTGGCGAAGACCTGTGGCGACTCAAGCTGGGCATAGCCGCGGTACCTGCCGTGCTGTTCGCGATACTGATGCACACCATTCCGCAGAGCCCTCGCTGGCTCATGATGCGTGGCCGTGTCGATGAGGCCCGCGACAGTCTCGAACGCGTGGGCGTGCGCGACACCGGCGCGATGCTGGAAGAACTGCGCCGCGGCGCCGACGAAGCGCGCCAGCATTCGGCATTGCGCCTGTTCAGTGCCGCGAACCGGCGGCCCATCGTGCTCGCCATCCTGATCGCGCTGTTCAACCAGCTCTCGGGCATCAATGGAATTCTGTACTACCTCAACGACACGTTGCGCGCCGCCGGCATCGAAGGCATGTCGAACGCCTGGCAGTCGGTGGCCATCGGTGCCGCGAATTTCATCGCGACGCTGATCGCATTGCGGGTCATCGATCGCGTGGGGCGCAGGAAGCTGCTGCTCATCGGGTCGGTGGGCACCGCGGTGTCACTGGCGGCTGCGGCGGCGATCTTCATGACCGGGCAGGGTGGCCAGTACTTCAGCGCCGTGCTCATCGTGTTCATCGCGTTCTTCGCCTTCTCGCAGGGCGCGGTGATCTGGGTGTACCTGGCCGAGATCTTCCCCACCCCGGTGCGGTCGCGTGGCCAGGCACTGGGCAGCGCAACGCACTGGGCCATGGCGGCCGTGGTGGCGCAGATCTACCCCATGCTGTCGGCCACGTCGCTGGCGGTCCCTTTCGCGATATTTTCGGCTTGCATGGTGTTGCAGTTCTTCGTGGTGCTGGCGATATTCCCGGAAACTCGGGGCGTGGAACTCGAGTCCATGGACAAGGCGCTGGCCAGGAAGACCAACACATGAAAACTCGTTCCAATCTCGTGAATCGCCGTTCGCTCATCGCCGGATCGCTGGGCGCCGGCCTCGCACTGCCGGCGCTGGTTCAGCCCGCCCGCGCGGATTCCGTCTGTGTCAAAAAACCCGGCACGCCGCCGGCACTGGAGCCCGAGCGCCTGCTCACGGACTGGGCCTGGCTGGCGCGTTATCGCGACGAGAACGCGCAGCTGATCTCCAGCAAGACCAAGGTGCATGCGGTGTTCCTCGGCGATTCCATCACCGAAGGCTGGCGCGTGAAGCAGCCGGATTTCTTCGCCAAGGGCAATGTGTGCCGGGGCATCAGCGCCCAGACCACGCCGCAGATGCTGGTGCGCATGCGCGCGGATGTCGTCGACCTGTACCCGAAGGTGGTGCACATCATGGCCGGCACCAACGATATCGCCTTCAACACGGGGCCGATGAGCGTCGAGGACACCAAGCGCAACATCCAGTCGATGTGCGACATCGCGCGCGCCAACAAGATCCGCGTGGTGCTGGCGTCGATTCCGCCGGCGGCGTTTTTTCCCTGGCGTACGGGGCTGGAAACCGCGGGCACCATCATGGCGCTGAATGGCTGGATCAGCGGTTACGCCAAGGCCACCGGCGCCACGTATGTGGACTACCACTCGGCCATGTCCAACGGCAAAGGCGGGATGAAGCCCGGTCTGGCCACCGATGAAGTGCATCCGTCGGAAGAGGGCTACGAGGTGATGCGCCCCATCGCCGAGGCCGCCATCAAATAATGGGGTCACTCCCCATTTGCCAGCAAAAGGGGTCAGACCTGGCGGCTCCGGGCTTGCAATCACAGCATCGGCCAGCAGTATGGGCACATGGCTACCGGCTGGGCGCGCGATGGCGCCGAACAAGAGCAGATCGATGCGACCGTGAAGGACGGGATCAAGCGCGCGCAGAGCCGCTTGCCGTCGGGTGAGTCGCTGGAATCCTGCGCGAGCTGCGGCGCGCGTATTCCCGAAGCGCGCCGCCAGGCGATTCCCGGCGTGCGCCTGTGTGTCGCCTGCCAGGAAGCCGAGGACAAGGAGCAGGTGAGCAACGCGGGCTACAACCGCCGCGGCAGCAAGGACAGCCAGCTGCGGTAGTCAGTCCGCGCGCCTGCGTGTGTGGCGGATCACCGGGTATTGAGGCCGGCCCGGGTGAGTTTCACCGCGTTCGCCGTCCCCCATCGAGAAGGGGCCGCACCGTGAGGTGCGACCCCTTTTGCCAGCAAATGGGGAGTGACCCCATTTTTTTCAGTTGCAGGTGTGGGTCTTGTCGGCCACGGTGCCCAGCTTCACGGACGAAAGCGCGAAGTCGAGCTTGCCCGCGCTCTGAACCGCGATCGCGCCATCCACCTTGCTCACGTCCACGCCGGCCTTCTGGAAGCACTTGAGCATGATGCCCACGGTGGTGAACTTGCCCGCAGGCACGCTGTTGAGCGTGTCGGCGAAGGGCAGGGTGCCGCCGCAGTTCGCGCCGCAGGACATGCCGATGGTGACGTCCTTCGGCGCCTCGCCATCACGACGCAGCCGCACCAGCAGCATCACGTCGCCGTTCGTCTCGCGCGACACATCCACCGCGCCTTCGCTGGTGACCGACACCGTCGCGGCGCCGTCACCGGCGAACACGAAGCGCCGCGCGCCTTCCTGCACCTGGTCGTCGATGGCCGTGACTTTCACGCGGCCACCGATGGCGTCCACCGGTGTGGTGGTGATGCGCGTGGTGTCCGGTCCATTGGAGACGCGCAGCGACCAGGGCTGCACGGGCAGGCCCTTGTCGAAGTACGAACCCGTGGTCATCAGTTCCGCCGGGATGCCGGGGTCTTCGCTCAGCGCCGCAAGCTCCGCGCCGGCCGCATAGGTGAGGCCGAAGCCGAAGGCGAACAGCGGATCGTAGGGCTCGCGATTCACGTTGAGCGGCGTGCCGGTGGCGTCGCGCGGCCACGAGAAAGACAGCCTGCCGGTGAAGTCGTAGTTCACCGAACCATCCTTCTTGCGGAACAACACATCCGAGATGCCGCCGCCTTCGGTGCCCGGCAGCCACGCGGCGACATACGCATTCGCCAGGTTCAGCTCGCGGTTCTGCCACAGCGGGCGTCCCGAGAACAGGATGGCCACCACCGGGATCTTCTCGTCCTGCAGCTTCTTCATGATCTCGAGATGCTGGGTCATCGAACCCGGCAACGTCTGCACCTTGAGATCGCCCTGGAATTCCGCGTACGGGTTCTCGCCGAACACCACGATGGCGTAGTCCGGCTTCTTCTTGTAGCTGCCGTCGGTAGATAGTTCCGCCGAACCGCCGCCGGTCTTCACCGCGGCCTTCACGCCGCCCCACACCGAGGTGGCGCCGGGGAAATCGGCGTTGGTGAGGCCGGTGCCCTGCCAGGTGATGGTCCAGCCGCCGTTCTGCTTGGCGATGTTGTCGGCGCCGTCGCCGGTGACCAGCACGTGCTTGTTCGACGCCAGCGGCAGCAGGCCACCATTGTTCTTCAGCAGCACCAGCGACTGACGCACGGCATCACGCGCGATGGCGCGCTGCTCGGGCGAGGCCAGCATCTTGAAGTCGCCGCCCAGCGGACGCTTCGAAGGAGCAGCGCCGTCGAATACGCCAGCGCGGAACTTCACGCGCAGGATGCGCGTCACCGCGTCATCGAGCCGCTCCATCGGAATGGTGCCGTCCTTCACCTGGTTGAGCGTGTTGTGGTACAGGCCCTTCCAGCTGTCCGGCGCCATGAACATGTCCATGCCGGCATTGAACGCCGCGGCGCAGTTGTCGTTGGTGCAACCCGCGACCTGGCCATGGCCATTCCAGTCGCCGACGGTGAAGCCGTCGAAGTTCATGCGCTTCTTGAGCACGTCGGTCATGAGGCCCTTGTGGCCCGAGAGCTTCTGACCATTCCAGCTCGAGAACGAGATCATGATGGTCTGGACGCCAGCCTCGATGGCCGGCACGTAACCGGCGTTGTGGATGTCGCGCAGTTCGGTCTCCGGGATCTTCGCGTCGCCCTGGTCGCGACCGCCTTCCGTGCCGCCGTCGGCCAGGAAGTGCTTGGTCGAGGAGATCACGCGCTTGCCCTTGAGGAAGTCGGGTGAAGCCGGGTCGCCCTGCAAGCCCTTGACGAATTCTCCGGCGAACGAGGCCACCAGGTTCGGGTCTTCCGAATAACCTTCGTAGGCGCGGCCCCAGCGATCGTCCTGCGGCACGGTCACCGTGGGCGCGAACGTCCACTCGATGCCCGTGGTGCGCACCTGCTCGGCGGTGACGCGCGCGATTTCGCCTAACAACTTCGGGTTGTGGGTGGCGCCCAGGCCGACGTTGTGCGGGAACAGCACCGCTCCCACGATGTTGCTGTGGCCGTGCATCGCATCGATGCCCCAGATCATCGGGATGCCGACGCCGCCATTGCTGGTGTCGACGGACGCGGCATAGAACTCGTCGGCGAGCTTGAGCCATTCCGCGGCGGGTGCGCGCTCATTGTTGCCAGGCGAGGAGCCGCCGCCGGCGAGGATCGATCCCAGGTGGTATTGCTTCATGTCCGCCGGCTTGATGCAGCAGATGTCGCCCTGGATCACCTGGCCGACCTTCTCCTCCACCGTCATCTTTGCCAGCAGTGCGGCGACCTTCTCTTCGAGTTCGGCGTCCTTCGCGAAAGGCCATTTTGGGGAAGGCCAGATTTCCGGGTGGACGGCGGCGGGGTCTTCAGTCGTGGCTTCGGCGGCCGGAGTCTTCTTGGCGGAATCCGTACAACCGAACATCAACAGGACGGGCACGAGCATAATCGCCGCGCCATGTTTGCGGACATGAGACATGGAAGGGGACATCGAAAGCTCCTGTTTTTGGGCGCGGACAGCCTATGCTGTCTGCAGGGGAATTTCGAGAGTTGGCGGGCGGTTATTTGACAGCTTTCGGCTCACACAGCTAGCCTCGCCGCGCCATCGGGCAGGGGGCAACGAGAAGAGATGGAACCGGATCGAAGAATCAGGCGGATTGCCGTCGTCGGAGGCGGCACCGCCGGGTGGACCGCCGCCGCCATGTTGAATCGCAAGCTGGGCGGACACTGTTCGATCCATGTCGTCGACGCGCCGTTGGCGGATGAGCCTCGTGTGTCAGCAGGACATGCCGAAGCCACCTTGCCGAGCGTCCTCGAGCTGGTCCGCTTCCTCGGCGTCGACCAGAACGAATTCGTCGAGAAGACCCAGTCGACCTACTCGCTGGGCAATCGATTCCAGGACTGGGGCGCGGCGGGGGAGACCTTCTGGCATCCCTTCGGCGCCTTCGGTGTCCTGATCGAGCGCCGGCCTTTCTACCACTTCTGGCACAAGGCGCGGACGCAGGGGGTCAAGCTCAAGATCGAGCTGTTCAGCCAGGAAATGTCGTTCGGCATGGCGAACCGCTTCATATTCCCGAGCAATTCGATGGGTGTGGCGCCGCACCTGCGATATGCGCTGCACGTCGATGGCGCCCTGTACGCGCGCAGCCTGCGCAGCGTGGCCGAACGAGGTGGCGTGATCCGCCTCGAACGCAAGGTAGTTAGTGCCTCGCGGCGCGAGGACGGGTCGATCGACGAACTGCAGTTCGAGGACGGCGGCAGCCTGCGGGCCGACCTGTTCATCGACTGCACCGGGTCCCGGGCGCAGCTCATCGGCGAGGTCATGGGTGTCGGTTACCAGGACTGGTCCCGATGGCTGCCCTGCGATCGCGTCGTGAGTGTGCCCGGCGCCCTGTCGGACGTGCGTTCTCCCT
Organism: Steroidobacteraceae bacterium; assembly: GCA_029266835.1. Classification (GTDB taxonomy): domain Bacteria; phylum Pseudomonadota; class Gammaproteobacteria; order Steroidobacterales; family Steroidobacteraceae; genus CADEED01. The sequence continues at coordinate 2,941 of JAQSWD010000043.1, read as the reverse complement.
TCGTGCAGAATGTCGCCAAGGCATCCGGCTGGCAGTGGCGCATGGCCTTGCAGCAGGTAGTGAGTCACGGACAGGTGTACGCCAGCGCCCACCAGGGCGACGATGACGCGCTCAAGGAACTGATGGGCACCGTCAGCGAGCCACTCGCGGAGCCGCGGGTGCGTGCTTTCACCTCGGGGCGGCGTGATATTTCCTGGTGCCGCAACGTGGTGGCGCTCGGTGCCGCCGCCGGTTGCGTCGAGCCGCTCACCGCGTGCGAGCAGCACCTGGTCACCAACTCCGTGTTCAACCTCCTGGACCACTTCCCGGACCGCGAGTTTGACCCCGCCAACATTGCAAGTTACAACGCGATCATTGGCGACGAGCTCGAACGCATCCGTGATTTCACCTTGCTGCACTACCGCCTTTCACGACGCGACGACTCGGCGTTCTGGCGCGGCTTCGCCGGGCTCGAGATCCCCGCGACTCTCGCCCAGCGCATCGAGATGTACCGCGCATCGGGCAGGCTGGTGTTGCGTCAGCCGGAGCTGTTCAGCGAGCTCGACTGGTTCTGGGTGCTCGAAGGCATGGGCGTGGTGCCGCGCGACTACGATCCGCTCGTGGACACCGTCGACTACGAACAGGTCAAGCGCGTGATGCTCGCCGTCAGCCAGAAGATCAGTTCCGACACGGGGGCTGCGCCTACCCACGACAGCTTCTTTCCGCAGGCCAACGCCAGGCTCGCCGGCGTGCGCAAGGCCATCTCGACGGCGCCATCGGCGAGCTGATGCCAGCCAGCGCCAAACTACTGGCCGGTGTCGAGTTGGGCGGCACCAAGTGCGTGTGCATTCTCGGCACCGGGCCCGACGACGTGCGCGCCATCGAGCGCCTGCCCACGGCACTCGAGCGCGAGGACACCTTGCGCCAGATCGAGGGCGTGCTGGACCGCTGGCGCCAGCAGTTCGGCCCCATGCGCGCGCTCGGCATCGCGTCGTTCGGCCCGGTGGACCTGCGCGCGGATTCGCCTACCTTCGGCTACATCACTTCGACCAGCAAAGCCGGCTGGCGCAACACCGACGTGGCGCAGCGGCTCGGCAAGCGCTTGGGATTGCCGGTGGGTTTCGATACCGACGTGAATGGCGCGGCGCTCGCGGAAGGACGCTGGGGCGCGGGCCGGGGTTTCGACAACTTCGCGTATGTCACCGTGGGCACCGGCATCGGCGTTGGCTCCATCGTCCGCGGACGTTCCATCTTCGGCATGAATCACACCGAGCTGGGCCACATCCGGGTAGTCCGGAAGCCGGGAGATACTTTCGCCGGCGTGTGTCCTTACCACGGTGACTGCATCGAAGGACTGGCCTCGGGCCCCGCCATCGAGAAGCGCGCTGGCAGACCGGCCGCGCAACTCGCGCCCGACGATCCCGCCTGGGATTACGTGGTGCACGGCCTCGCCCAGTTGCTCCATACGATGGTGCTGACCACGGCGCCACAGCGCATTTTCCTAGGCGGCGGCGTGATCGGCGGGCAGGCGCATCTGTTCGAACGTATACAGCAGGAATTGAAGCGCAGCCTCAACGGCTACGTGGAGGCGCCCGAGGTAGGGCTCGACATCGCGCGGTTCATCGTGCCGCCCGGCCTCGGCGCCATGTCCGGGCCGCTGGGCGCGCTCGCGGTCGCGGCGGACGCCGAGCACCTGGCCGCCGGAAAAGCGCACACGGTGGCGGCCGCGGTATCGCGATGAGCCATCCCTCAGGCACACCCGGATGAATGGCCGCTCTGACAAGCACATGAGGCTTTCCGGCACGAACCTCGAGCGCGCCGGGGATCACAACCAGCGCGTCACGCTGCATGCCATCCGCCTCAATGGGCCGATCACGCGCGCCGAACTCGCCGCGATCACCGGGCTCACCGCGCCGGCCATCGCCAACATCACCAAGCGACTGCTGGTGGACAACCTCATCCAGGAAGCCGGGCGCCGCCGCGGCGGCCGCGGCCAGCCCGCCACCAAGCTGGTGATCAATCCGGACAGCTGGTTCTCGCTGGGGCTCAACGTCGACCGCGACCACATCACGCTGGTGGTGCTGGACTTCGAGGGCCGGGTGCGTGCGCGCGCTTCGCGCGAAGTGAACTTCGCGCTGCCCAAGGACGTCGAGCAGTTCTTCGCCAAGTCGGTGGGCAAACTACTCGCCAAGGTGGGCGTGGGACGCGAGCGCCTGGCCGGCATCGGCGTGGCATTGCCCGACGACATGCCCCGGGCGGCCACGCTGCCGCACCAGCCGGCCAACTACGGCATCTGGGCGTCCACGGACGTGCCTTCGCTGCTCACCAGCACCATTCACGTGCCGGTGTTCGTCGAGAACGATGCCGCCGCCGCGACCATGGGCGAGATGCAGTTCGGGCTGGGCAAGAAGCACCAGACTTTTTTCTACATCCTGATCACCGCCGCGCTGGGCGGCAGCCTGGTGATCGACGGCAACCATTTCCGTGGCGCCACGGGCCGTAGTGGCGAGCTGGGCATGCTGCGCGGGCGCGACGCCTCCGGGCACGAGCGCCAGATCCAGAACATCGTTTCGCTGTCGGCGTTGTACAGCCGGCTGGCCGCGCAGGGCATCAAGGTGAGCGCGCCGCATGAGCTCACCGAACTACCCAGCAGTGGCCAGGCCATCATCTCCGCCTGGGTGGAAGCGGCCGTCGATGCGCTCATCGACCCGGTGCTGGCCATCAACTGCCTGGTGAATCCCGAGGCCATCCTGATCGGCGGGCGCCTGCCCGCAGCCATCGTCGACCAGATCGCGAACGGCCTGAACCAGCGGGTTGCTGCGTATGGTTCGACCATCCCGGCTACCGCGCCGGTTGCCCGCGCCGCGCTCTCCGACGACGCGCCGGCCGTGGGCGCGGCCATCCTGCCGTTCAGCCATCGATTGCTTCCGACCCGCACCGCGCTCATGAAGGTCGCGGCGCA
>JAQSWD010000171.1 GCA_029266835.1 Steroidobacteraceae bacterium | reverse complement strand
TTCTCGCCGGTCAGCAGGAAGCGCTCATGCGTGGCGGCGGCGCGCGTGCTCTGCCGCGTCAGGTCCATCGAGATGCTGGCATGGCAGTTCCGGCATTCGAGTGAATCGTTGGCCTTGAGACGCTCCCATTCGTGCTCGGCCAGCGTGCGCCGCATGGCGAGAAACTCCTCGCGCGTGTCGATGGTGCCGAAGATCTTCCCCCACACTTCCTTCGATGCCTGCATCTTGCGGGCGATCTTGTCGGTCCACTCGTGCGGCACATGGCAGTCGGGGCAGCTCGCGCGCACGCCCGACCGGTTGGTGTAGTGGATGGTCGACTTGAGCTCGGCGAACACGTTGTCCTGCATTTCGTGGCAGCTGACACAGAAGTGTTCGGTGTTCGTGGCTTCGAGCGCCGTGTTGAACCCTCCCCAGAAGAGCACGCCGCCGATGAAGCCGCCCAGTGTGAGCACGCCCAGGCTCAGGTGCCGGCTCGGCCGGTTCATGGTCCGCCACAGGCGGACGATCGATGCGGGCAGGCGCATGGATCAGCGCTTCCCGGCCGCTTCGGAGCTCATGAGCTCATCCACGTCGCGGAAATCGCTGGGCACCAGTAGTTTGGCGTCGGTCTGCACCACGTGGCATTGCGTGCAGAAATATCGCCGCGGTGACACGGCGCCCAGCACCTGCCCATCGCGGTCGACGAAGTGCGTCACGCTGACCATGGGCGCCTGGAAGTTCTCGGCATTGGCGCGCGAATGGCAGAGCAGGCAGCGGTTCGAATTCTTGTCGACCTGGTAACCGTCGATGGCGTGCGGAATCGTCGGCGGCTGGTCGGGATACGCCCGCTTGCGGCGCACATCGAAATTCTCGGTGCGCGGCATGGGCAGTGGTTTGCCTTCCTGGTCGAGCGGAATGCCACGGCGCAGCCCGTCGAGCGACTGCGCCTCCTTGGGCGGCGCCGCCGGTGCGTTCGCGGTCGGGTCCTGCGCGAAGACCAGGAAGGGCAGCAGGATGAAAAGCAGCAGTGCGCGTCGCATGATGACCCCTCAGACCTTCACGACCTTGACGGCGCACTTCTTGAAATCCGTCTGCTTGGAGATCGGATCCGTGGCGTCGAGGGTCACCTTGTTGATGAGCACCGAAGCGTCGAACCAGGGTACGAAGATCAACCCGCGGGGCGGCCGATCCCGTCCGCGCGTTTCCACGCGCGCGCGGATCTCTCCGCGGCGCGACAACACCTTGGCTTCCATGCCGCGGCGCAGGTTTCGCGCCGTGGCATCGTCGGGATGCATGAAGATCACCGCGCTGGGAAATGACTTGTACAGCTCGGGGATGCGCATGGTCATGGAGCCCGAGTGCCAGTGCTCGAGCACGCGGCCGGTAGCCAGCCAGAGGTCGTACTCCGCATCCGGCGCTTCCGGCGGCGGCTCGTACGGCAGTCCCCAGATCACCGCCTTGCCATCCTTGTTGCCGTAGAACTGGAAGCCGCTTCCGGCTTTCACGTACGGATCGGTGCCTTCCTTGTAGCGCCAGAGAGTCTCTTTTCCATTGACCACCGGCCAGCGCAGGCCGCGCTCCTGGTGGTAGGTGTCGAAGGGAGCCAGATCGTGGCCGTGCCCACGGCCGAACTCGGCGTACTCCTCGAACAAACCCTTCTGCACATAGAAGCCGAAGGCTTTCGATTCCTGGTTGTCGTAGTCGGACGGTAGTTCGGAGTTGGCGAAGCGGTTCACCTTGCCATTGGCATACAACACGTCGAACAAGGTCTTGTTGCGGAACTCCGGGTGTTCTTTCAGCGCCTCGGCGGGCCAGACTTCCTCGGTCTTGAAGCGCTTCGAGAACTCCATGAGCTGCCAGAGATCGGAGCGCGCCTCGCCGGGCGCCTGCACCAGCTGGCGCCAGAACTGCGTGCGCCGCTCGGCATTGCCGTACGCGCCTTCCTTCTCCACCCACATTGCCGCGGGCAGTATCAGGTCCGCGGCCTGCGCGGTCACCGTGGGATAGGCGTCGGACACCGTGATGAAATTCTGCGGGTCGCGATAGGCGGGCAGACCTTCCTGGTTGAAATTGGCGGCGGCCTGCAGGTTGTTGTTCACCTGCACCCAGTACGCATTGAGCTTGCGATCGCGCAGCATGCGGTTCTGTTCCACCGCGTGATAACCCGGTTTCGCCTGGATGGTCCCGTGCGGCACCTTCCAGATCTCTTCGGCGTGTTTGCGGTGCTCGGGGTTGGTCACGGTCATGTCCGCCGGCAGGCGGTGGCTGAACGTGCCCACCTCGCGCGCGGTGCCGCAGGCCGAAGGCTGGCCGGTGAGCGAGAACGGGCTGTTTCCCGGTGTCGAGATCTTCCCGGTCAGCAGGTGGATGTTGTAGACCAGGTTATTGGCCCACACGCCGCGCGTGTGCTGGTTGAAGCCCATGGTCCAGAACGACATCACGCGCACCTTGGGGTCGGCGTACAAGTCCGCGAGCTGTTGCAGCCAGCCGCGTTCGACGCCGCATTCCCTGGCCGCCCGGTCCAGTGTGTAGGGTTTCACGAAGGCCGCGAACTCGTCGAAGGTCATGGGCGTGGAGCCGCCAGCGTCCGTGGCGTTCTTCGCCGCCCGCTCCAGCGCGTGGTCGGGACGCAGGCCGTAACCGATGTCGGTGTGCCCGCGCTTGAACGTGGTGTGTTTCGCCACGAAGTCGCGGTTCACGCGGCCGGTCGAGATGATGTGGTTGGCGATGTAGTTGAGGATGATCAGGTCGGTCTGCGGCTTGAAGACGATGGGGATGTCCGCAAGGTCGAATGATCGATGCTCGAACGTGGACAGCACCGCCACGCGCGTCTTCGGCGCCGAGAGTCGCCGATCGGTGACGCGCGTCCAGAGGATGGGGTGCATCTCGGCCATGTTCGAGCCCCAGAGCACGAAGGCGTCGGCGGCTTCGATGTCGTCGTAGCAGCCCATGGGCTCGTCCATGCCGAAGGTGCGCATGAACCCGTACGCCGCCGACGCCATGCAGTGGCGCGCGTTCGGGTCGATGTTGTTGGAGCGGAAACCGGCCTTCATGAGCTTGTTGGCCGCGTATCCCTCCCAGATGGTCCATTGCCCCGAGCCGAACATCCCCACCGCGGTCGGCCCCTTGTTCTTGAGTACGGCCTTCCAGTGCGCGGCCATCACGTCGAAGGCTTCGTTCCAGCTCACCGGCTCGAACTCGCCATTCTTGTCGTAGCGGCCGTTGGTCTTGCGTAACAGCGGAGTCGTGAGGCGGTCGGTGCCGTACAGCACCTTGGAGAGGAAATATCCCTTCACGCAGTTGAGCCCGCGGTTCACGGCGGCATGCACGTCGCCATGGGTCGCCACCACGCGGCCTGACTTGACACCCACGTTCACGCCGCAGCCCGTGCCGCAGAACCGGCACGGCGCCTTGGACCACTTGAGTTCGGTGGCCGCGCGGTCGGTCACCAGGTTCTGGGCCTGCGCGGGCAGCGTGATGCCGGCAGCGGCGGCGGCGGTCACCGCCGCGGTCTGCTTCATGAACTCGCGTCGGCCGTTGGTCATGCGATTTCCCCGCTGGTCTGTTCGGTGTCGATCTCGTGATAAACGAGGCTCACCATGAGTACGTCCGGAACATTCCGGATCTCGTCCATGCGATCCGCCAGCGCGCCTTCACTGGGCGACTCGATGACGACGATGATCTTGCCGGCTTCCACCGCGTGGATTTCATTGTGTTCGTCCGCGATCTGCGCGGCGATGGCGGCGGCAGCTTCCGGGCGCGTGCGCACGATGAGGCTGGCGACGTGCATCGTCATGGCGGCGGCGGCCCGGGCGGGCCCGCGATCATCTGGTAGATCCAGTACGCGAAACCGAAGCCGGCGACGATGATCACGGCGAGAATGGGCGCGAGCGCGAATGCCAGCGTCAGGAATACGCCCCATTCGCGGCGGCGCTCACTACTGTCGGCGATGGCGGGTTCGGAGCTCATCGTGCCGGACTATAGCTGTCGGGACGAACCAGCGGCTACCCGGCTGCGCGCCGCGGGGCAAAACGCTCAAGGGAAGTTAGGTTGCAATACGGATCAATGCGGATGGCGGCACGCGCAATGGGCCGAGAACGCACGCGGGTCGAATCCTACTTCGCGGTGGCGAGCCAGCTGCCGACTCCAGTGGAGTCGATGAACGTGGTTTCGATCTCCTTCACGAGATCGGCATAACCTTCGCAGCCGGAATTCATCAGCACGCTTCGGACATTGCCGGCGTTCGAAGCGGAGCGCATCACGGTGAGCACCGAGCGGCCCTTCAGACAACTCTTGCGCTTGATCTCGGCGTCCAGAACCTTGGTGCGCACGATCATGGTCAGCAGTTCGGCGTAGACCTCGGGCGCCACCTGCTTCTTGAACACGCCCATGCGGCCCACATCCTTGCGGCCCGAGTAGACGACGCGGCCGTCGTCGAAGACGTAGAGTTCGTAGACGGCGCAGCTTCCGCTGCAGGAGCCGCTGGAGATGCCGACGAAGGTGTCCTAACATTCGACGATGTTGACGGCGAGGCCGCCGCGAGAGGTTTCCTTGTACTTGGTCTTCATGTCGGCGCCGGTTTCGCGCATGGTCTTGATGACTTTGTCCAATGATACGTAGTGGGTTCCATCGCCACGCAGCGCCATGCGCGCGACGTTGATGGCTTTGGCCGCACCGATGGCATTTCGTTCAATGCACGGAATCTGCACCAGGCCGCCCACGGGGTCGCAGGTGAGGCCGAGGTGATGTTCCATGGCGATTTCCGCGGCATTTTCCACTTGCCGGACGGTGCCTCCCAGGACGGCAGAAAGTGCTGCCGCGGCCATGGAACAGGCCACGCCCACTTCACCCTGGCAGCCCACCTCGGCGCCGGAGATCGAGGCGTTCTCCTTATATAAGAAGCCGATGGCGCCGGCCGTCAACAGGAAATCCACGATGCCGGCGTCGCTGGCACCCTGCACGAACCGCGCGTAGTAATGCATGAGCGCCGGCACGATGCCGGCCGCGCCGTTGGTGGGCGCGGTGACCACGCGGCCGCCCGCGGCGTTTTCTTCGTTCACCGCCAGCGCCCAGAGGTTCACCCAGTCCAGTGCGATCAACGGGTCGCTGGGCGCCGCCGTCTGCGGCGCGGTCAGTTGTTTGTACAACTCCGGCGCGCGGCGCTTCACCTTGTAACCACCGGGCAGCGTGCCCGGCGTCTCGCAGCCGCGTTTCACGCAGGCCTGCATCACCTGCCAGATGCGCAGCAGGCCGGCGTCGATATCCGCATCACTGCGCCAGCTGCGCTCATTGCGGCGCATGATGCCGGCGATGGTGGTCTTCTCCCTCTCGCACAACGCCAGCAATTCATCGCCGGTGCGGAATGGATGCGGCAGCGGGGTGAGGTCGGGGACGATGCGCTTCCCGGTGCCGCCGCCCGCCACCGGCTCGTCACTGACCACGAAGCCGCCGCCCACCGAGTAGTAAGTGCCGGTGAGCAGTTCCTCACCCGAGGCGCTCAGCGCCTTGAACACCATGCCGTTCGAATGCAGCGGCAACGTGTCGCGGTGATTGAAAACCAGGTCGCGCTTCTCCTCGAAGCCGATGGCCTGCTCGCCCGACAACTTCAATTCGCGCGCGTCCCGGATACGCTGAACGATGCCGGCGATGGCTTCCACGTCCACGGTGTCGGGCTCGTGACCCTCGAGCCCGAGCAGGATGGCCTTGTCGCTGCCATGGCCCTTGCCCGTGGCGCCGAGCGAGCCGTACAGCGTGATGGAAAGGCGCGCCACGCGCGCCAGCGCGCCGGACTCCCGCAGCCGCGACGCGAATTGCCGCGCGGCGCGCATGGGCCCGACGGTATGCGAGCTCGACGGCCCGATACCGATCTTGAACAGATCGAAGACACTCAATGCCATGGCGCATTATCGCGCCGCATCCGGCGGGTGGGCCAGTTTCCGCCGCCGGGGGCTCAGCTGAGCATTTGCCCGATCTCCGGCACGGAGTACTGGGTGAGATCCTTCGGCAGCTCGGCGATGATGGCATCGCTCACCACCGGGTGAAACTTCGCGCGCAGGTCGCCTAACATTCTCGGCGGCGCCACCACCACGAGTTCGTCGTACTTGCCCGCGTGGCCCAGCTTGTACAGCAGCTCGGCGATCTCCGCGGCGAAGCGCTCCTCGTCCTGGTCGTGCCAGTCAGTCTGTTCGATGGCCGAGCGCGACACGCCGTCGGATCCATGCCTGCGACCGGGCTTGTCCGTGCCCTGTTCGCGGGTCGGCGGGCTCACGCGCTCGAGGGAGTGCTCGACAATGAACTGGGGTTTTACCGGGGTGCCCTGATTGCGCAGCAATCTCGCGTGGCGCCCGTCGCTGACCAGCACCAGCGCATTGGCGGGAACTTGAACCGACTCCATGGTTGCATCCTCCTGTGGTGAACAGGGATTTGACCACCACGCGCGCCACGGGATTCCTCCCGCGCGATGCATCGCGAAGCCGGCCTACAGCGTAATCAGACCTTGCGACGCGGCTTCCCGCATGCCGGAGGAATGCAATCACCCCGATCACGATGAGGCCGCCCGCGATCCAGTATTCGAAGCGTTTGAAATCGTCGACCAGATCGGTGATGCCGCATGTCCGTGAGGCCCAGGGAAACCGGAAACGCGCCAGCAGCCGCTTGGCCTGGCGGCGGCCGAGATGGAAGAACATCTGGTCGCCGCAGACCGTGCCCAGATGAGCCAGTAACCGTAGGTGTGCAGCAGGGGACTCGAGGTCCATGGCGCATGATGTCCGCAATCGCCGCGCGCGCAACTGCCGTTGTAGCTAGCGGGCGGATCGCGTAAAAGCGCAGGCAGACCAACAAGAATCCGCGGGAGGAATCATGCGTCACGGGCGTTCGTTCTGGGCAGTCCTTTCACTGTGCGCCGCCAGCCTGGCGCTGGCCCAAGCGACGGCCCAATCGCCGTCCGGTGAAGACCCGGTGCATGAGGAACTGCGCAAGTTGCAGGCGGAGATGGAACAGGCCGTCAACGAAGGCAGCCTCGACGGTTTGCTCGCCCACGTGGACGACACCATCGTGTTCACCGCGATGAATGCCCACACCGCCTATGGCAAGCAGGGCATCCGCGACTATTTCGCCCGCATGATGGAGGGCGAGAAGCGAGTCGTTCAAAGCGTGAAGATGGACTTCATCCCCGACAAGCTGGTGGAGTTCTACGGCCCCGATGTCGCGGTGTCCGCGGGCAAGGCGGACTCACACTACGTGCTGACCAATGGCATGGACTTCGAAGTGCCGGCGCGCTGGACCGCCACGCTGGTCCGCCGCGAGGGACGCTGGCTGGTGGCCTCGTTTCACTACTCCACCAACATGTTCAAGAACCCGGTGCTGGACGCGCAGCGCAAATGGCTGATCATCGCCGGCACGGGCGCGGCGCTGGTGCTGGGCATTCTCGGTTTCCTGTTCGGGCGCCGTGGTCGCGTCCGTCACTGACCTCTTCCCCTCGGGCGCGCGCAAGGCGCTGCCCGAGTGGCCGCAGGGCTGGTACGTGGTCGCGCGTTCCCGCGATCTGCGTCCGGGCAAGCTGCTGCGCGTGACGCTGGCCTCACAGGAGATCGTGGTGTTTCGCACGGCGGCGGGAAGGCCGGGCGCGCTCGACGCGCATTGCCCGCACATGGGCGCGCACCTGGGGTTGGGTCGAGTGCGCGGCGAGCATCTGGAATGCCGGCTGCATTGCTGGCGTATCGGCGTCGATGGCCGCATCCCGGCGCAGCAGAAAACCGCGCGCGCGTGGAATCTCACCGAGCGCGCTGGCCTGGTGATGCTGGAATCCGGCGGCGATCGCGCGCTGCCGGCCGCGGGTGAGCCCGACTTCCTGTGGACCTGCACGCGGCCCATCGATGTCGGCGCGCACTGGCATGCGCTCACCGCCAATGCCTTCGACATGCCGCACCTCACTACCGTGCATCAACGCGAGCTGGTGGAACCACCGAAAGTGAGCTTCGAAGCCGGTCAACATTTCGAGATGGAGTACGTGACGCGAGTGCGCGGACGCGGCGCCAGCGATCGCGTGATGAAATGGCTGTCGCGCAATCGTATCCAGGCGCGCATGCGCTGCCATGGCCCCATGGTCACGGTCGACACCGACCTCGGCTTCACGCGCACCGCCGCGATGATCGGCATGTTGCCGACGGAGCAGGGCACGCGCCTGTTCGGCGCTTTCGGCATCCTGCCCGGGCCGCTGGGTGGATTGCGGCTGGCGGTCACGCGCTGGTTGTTCGCCTCGTTTCTCGAGCGCGACCTGGGCTTCGTCGAGGGCATGCACCTGCGGACCGACGTCGACGACGAGATCCTGCAGAAGTTCTTCGACTATCTACGCACCCTGCGGCGCGCATGAGGATACCGGCCACGCTGAACATGCTGCTGCTGTGCGCCGCCGGCGTGGCCAGCACCGCCTTCCTGGTGGTGGCCTCGCATGCGGCGTCCATGTGGGTGATGCTGGCGGCGGCGCTGGCGTTCTCGTTCACCGCCAACACCCTGTTCTCGCTGATGCACGAGTCCGTGCATGGCCTGCTGCTGCCGGACCCGCGCTGGAACCGCTGGCTGGGCCGCATCGCCGCGGCGTTCTTCCCCACTTCGCTCACGCTGCAGAAAGCCTTCCATCTCACTCATCACCGCAACAACCGCTCGCCGCAGGAGCGCTTCGATTACATCGAGCCGGGTGATATCGCCTGGGCCAAGCGCATCCAGTGGTACGGCATACTCACCGGGATGTACTGGGTGGTCACGCAGCTGGGGCTGCTGGTCTACCTGGTGGCGCCGGTGTTCCTGCGCATTCCCATCCTGCGGCGTGCGACGTCGCGATTCGCGCGGCAGTCGAGCTCCGGCGCCTACCTGGAAGTGTTCGACCAGGTGGATGGCAGGGTGGCGCGCGCCGAACTACTCGCCTCGTTCGCTTTCCAGGTGCTGCTGTTCCTCGCGCTGGATCTCTCGCTGGCGGGGTGGGCGGTGTGCTACGCCGCTTTCGCCGTGCACTGGTCGGGACTGCAGTACGCCGACCATGCTTTCTCGCCGCTCAACGCGCAGGATGGCGCGTGGAACCTGCGCGCCAACGTGATCTCGCGGTCGTTGTTCCTCAACTACCACCATCACCTGGCGCATCACCGGCATCCGAACACGCCGTGGCTGTATCTCGGCCGGTACGTCGACCCCGCCGAGCCGCAACCTTCGTTCCTCGGCATCTGGCTGCGCATGTGGCGGGGTCCGCGCCGCCTGCCCATGCCCCCGGCATGACAGTTCATTCCCTGGCGCGCGCAGGTCGAACTACCCATCGATGCGCGCCTGCCATTCTGGCCGGCCGCGTCCGCGTTGTATCTCACCATCGGCCCCGCGTTGCTGCTCGCGCCCTTCGTGTTCCGCAGCATCGGCGCATTGCTGCCGTTGTTCGCCACGCTGATGCTGGAGACGGCGGTCGCGGCGGCGCTGTTTCTCGTCCTTCCTGTCGACGATGCGCCAATCGTGTGTTGTGACCCCGGGCCTTCAGGCGCGCTGTTCCGGCTCGCCGACGCACTCAACCTGCATCACAACAACCTGCCGTCACTGCACGTGGCCTTTGCCTGCACGCTGGCACTGGCCTATGCGCATCGGGTATCCCGCGGCGGCGTGTGGCTGCTGTTCGCCTGGGCGGTGGCCGTGACCGCGAGCACGATGTTCACGCGGCAGCATTTTCTGCTCGATCTGCTGGCCGGTGTGGTGCTGGCACTGGTTTGCTGGCGTCTGGCGGGGCCGTGGGCGCGAAAACCTGGAGTGGTGAGCCGCTTCGAACGCGCGTTGAAAAGCCTCGCCGCCTGACTACAGGAAAGCCAGCTCCGGGGCCAGGCTCAATCTCGGATCCAGCTGCGGCATCTCGTCATCCGGCCAGCGCACGGTGTACACCTGCGATTTGAACTCGCGCTGGCGCGGCTGCCGCCGCAGCAGCGCGGCGAACCCGTGGTCGCTGGCGTGACCCATGAACACCAGTTCGATGCCTCGCCGGCGCGCCTCGGCGCGCACCGCCCCCACCAGCGCCATGAGATCGTCGGCGGCGCCATCCTCCACCGCGAGATGCGACAGGTAGGCATTGCGTAATCGCCCGCCCGGCGGTGGTAGTTTGGGCAGGCCGAGCAACCGGCCCGCGAGATTCACCGCGGTGCGCGAGCGCCTGAGCCAGGGTGCGTATCCCGCCACGACCAATTGACGATGCGCGGACACGTCCCACAGCGACGCGCAGGCACGGATCGCGCCGTCGCGCCGGACGACGAAGAAGTCGGTGGACTTCAGTCCGCCTGGAATCATCGCGGCGCGCAGTGCGTGCAGCGTCCACACCGGTGAGAACTGGCGCCGCGCCCCATGAGCCAGCAACAGCGCCGACAACTCGGGCAGGTCGGCGTCGGTGGCGCGCTCGGCCTCGCCCGCGCCATGCGCGGTCAGTACGAAGGAGGAAAACTCGCCCACGGATTCGTACCGCGGCATGCCGCGCAGGTTGGCGCCGAGCACGCGCCGCGCCACGGCGTTGTCGCTCATGATGGAAGTCATCGACCAGCCGAGGTCGGCCGCATCGCCCGACAGCCGCCGCAGCGCCTCGAAGCCGCCACGCAGCACCAGCAGGCGATGCCGGAAACCCGGCACCACGCGCAGGCCCGCGAGGTACGCCAGCCGCCGACGCTCGCCGTTCACGTGGCACTCGCGCACCACGCGTTCGCAGACGCCCACGTACTCGTCGTTGCGCCGGTTGCGCGCCAGGATGAAATCGTGCGACAGAGCGCCGAAATCCTCGCCCAGCGCATCCGGCTCGCGCTGGAACGCCAGCTGGATCTGCCCGCCTGTCGACACCCGCGCGAGGATGTCGCGCACCACGGGCTCGTCGGCCCGCCTGGCGACCCAGTATTCGAAGTCGCCTGCGTTGTACTTCACGATGGCGTCCGCGTCAGCCCACGGTCAGCAGCTGCCCGTTCCACTTCGGGTCGCCCAGCGGAAAGTGGTCGCGCGTGTCGACTTCCGTGCGATGCATGCCGTTGATGAAGAAAAAATTCCTGAACATGAAATTCTCGCGCCGGTTCACCGGGTCGAAGGCGCGCTTGAACATGCTCTTCCAGCTGTAGAAGGCCTTGCGCGCGGTGATGCACTGGCGTCGCACGTCGTCGGGCGCCATGCCGGTGGGGCGGAAGGGCAGGTCGTTGTATCGGTACTGGTCGTCCAGCCACCAGCGCTCGTGCAGCAGCCGGCCTTCCTTCTGCAGCCGCGTGTACAGCGGCGTGCCGGGAAACGGCGTCAGATGATTGAACGCGGCCAGGTAGAACCGATGCTCGATGGAGAACTCGGCCGCCTGTTCCGCCGCGCCCGGCCGGTCGCCGTCGTAACCGAACACGAAGGTGCCGTACACACGGATGCCGTGCCGGCGCAGGTTGGCCAGCGCCACGTCGAAGCCGCCGCGCATGGTGTTGAAGCTCTTGCGCATGCTCTTGAGCACGGCCTCGTCCAGGCTCTCGAAGCCGATGAGCACGCCCTGGCAGCCGCTGCGCGCCAGCGTGGCCAGGAACTCCTCGTCGTGCGCCGCGTTGATGCTCATCTGCGTGACCCATCGCACCTTGAGTTCCGCGAGGGCGACCACCAGTTCCCTGGCGTACTTGAGGCTGGCGGCGAAATTATCGTCGACGAAGAAGAACAGCTTGTGGCGCTGCTTCAATTCGCGCAGCTCGGCGACGATCGCGTCGATGGGCCGTTGGCGCGCGGTGCGCTCGAAGAAGGTCTGCACCGCGCAGAACTCGCAGGGAAACTTGCAGCCGCGTCCGGTTTCGATGAGCCCGATGGGTAGATAGCGCCGCCCGGCGAACAGCCGGCGGTCGTAGCGGATCGACGCCAGCGACGGACGCTCCTTCGCGCGGTAGGTGGGCTTCAGCCGGCCATGGCGCGCGTCGTCGATGACCTCGGCCCAGACGTTCTCGGCCTCGCCGAACACCACGCTCTCGGCGTAACGCGACACTTCGTCGGGTGCCAGCGTGGCGTGAAACCCGCCCATGACCACGGGCACGCCGCGGCGGCGGTATTCACTGGCGATCTGGTATGCGCGTTTCGCCGTGTAGGTCTCCACGGGAATGGCGACCAGGTCGGTGGGCTGATCGAACGGGATGGACTCCATGCGGTCGTCGTGGAAGCGGATGTCCACGTCCGGCGGCGTGAGGCCCACCAGCACGGCGATGGGCAGCGGCTCCATCTGCCAGGTGCGCATGTAGTTGACGCCCTCGCGCCGCCCGATCGCCGGGTGGATGAGCGTGAGTTTCATCGCGCGGCCGTCCGTCGCCGCGGCATCGCGTCCCGCATCTCGCCCACGCCCTTCAAATCCGTCGCTGTCGCAACCAGGGGCCAGTCGCAGTTGTAATGCGTGTGCAGGTGATGCGCATAGAACCGGTAGCCCAGATTGCAGGCGATGGAGATGGGGATCTGCACGCGCGACTTCGCGATGCGTTTGAAGATCGCCCGGCGCGAGTAGGCCGCCTTCCACGCGCGCTCGTGGCCTTCCTGCAGTTGCCGCGGCGTCATCTGCTTCGGCATGTGGACCACGTGCTGCCCGTCGTACAACTCCCAGTTGCGCGTCAGAATGCGGCCTTCCTTCTCGAAGCGGTGATGCAGCGGCGTACCGGGGAAGGGTGTGAGGATGGCGAAACGCGGCAGGTCCATGCCCACGTCGATGACGAAATCCGCGGTGCGTTCGAACACGCCCAGGTCGTCGTGGTCGTTGCCGAACACGAAACACCCCTGGATGGA
>JAQSWD010000170.1 GCA_029266835.1 Steroidobacteraceae bacterium | reverse complement strand
CCAAGCTGTTCGTGATCTCGGGCAATGGCGACGTCATCGAACCCGAGCACGATCTCGTGGCCATCGGCTCCGGCGGTCCGTTCGCGCAGGCCGCAGCGCGCGGCATCGCCGACAACACGGATCTGTCCGCGCGCGAGATCGTCGAGAAGTCGCTGAACATCGCCGCCGACATCTGCATCTACACGAACCGCAACCTGGTCATCGAAGAGCTGAAGTCGTAAAGACCTGCGCTCACAGAATTCAAGGCACAAATGACTCCGCAACAGATCGTTTCCGAACTCGACAAACACATCGTCGGCCAGGCCAACGCCAAACGTGCCGTGGCCATCGCCCTGCGAAACCGCTGGCGCCGCATGCAGATCCAGGATCCGCTGCGCCAGGAGATCACTCCCAAGAACATCCTGATGATCGGCCCCACAGGCTGCGGCAAGACCGAAATTGCGCGGCGGCTGGCCAAGCTTGCCAATGCGCCGTTCGTGAAGGTCGAGGCCACCAAGTTCACGGAAGTGGGCTACGTGGGCCGCGACGTGGATTCCATCGTCAAGGATCTCGCGGAGACCGCCGTGAAGATGGCGCGCGAGGAAGAAAAGTCAAAGGTACGCGAGCGCGCCGCGGACGCGGCCGAGGAGCGCATCCTCGATGCGCTGCTGCCCGCACCGAAGATGATGGGCTTCTCGACGGACCCCGAGCCCAGCGCGCGCGATTCGGAGACGCGGCAGAAATTCCGCAAAATGCTGCGCGAGGGCCAGCTCGCCGATCGCGAGATCGAGCTCAACCTGCGCGCCATTCCGCCGGGCGTGCAGATCATGGCGCCCCCCGGCATGGAAGAGATGCAGGAGCAGCTCTCGAGCATGTTTGCCAACCTCGGCGGGCAGCAGAGCAAGCCGCGCAAGCTCAAGGTGAAAGAAGCGCAGAAGCTGCTGGTGGAGGAAGAAGCCGGCAAGCTCGTGAACGAGGAAGAGCTGCGAGCGCGAGCGCTCGCGAACGCCGAGCAGAACGGCATCGTGTTCATCGACGAGATCGACAAGGTGGCCCGCCGTCAGGATTCGTACGGCGCGGACGTGTCGCGCGAAGGCGTGCAGCGCGACTTGCTGCCGCTGGTGGAAGGTTCCACTGTGTCGACCAAGTACGGGCAGATCAAGACCGACCACATCCTGTTCATCGCCTCGGGTGCGTTCCACACCAGCAAGCCGTCGGATCTCATCCCGGAGCTGCAGGGGCGCTTCCCGATCCGCGTGGAGCTCAGCTCGCTGGCGGTGGATGACTTCGTGCGCATCCTCACCGAGCCCGATGCCTCGTTGACCACCCAATACAAGGCGCTGATGAACACGGAGAACGTGGACGTGAAGTTCGCGCAGGATGGTGTCCGCCGTCTCGCCGAGATCGCGTTCAGCGTGAACGAGAAGACCGAGAACATCGGCGCCCGCCGGCTGCACACCGTGATGGAGCGGCTGCTCGAGAGCGTGTCCTTCGACGCCTCCGAGAAAGGCGGCACCGCCGTGGAAATCGACGCCGCCTACGTGGAGCAGCACCTCGGCACATTGGCCAAGGACGAAGACCTGTCGCGCTATATCCTGTGATCTGATGGTGCCGGGTGGGGAAAGTGGGGAAACCCGTTGTTCTCCACCCGGCGCTTTCCCCACTTTCCCCACTTTCCCCACCCGGCACCATGCGAATAGCCAAGCCTTTGATACTTGTCATGACTCCCATCGGCGTCGCGTGGGGGTTGGTCGAAGCAGCGCGCTTTCATTGGTGGCTGGCGGTGCTGATGGGGGTGCTGGTGGGAGTGATCAGCCTGTTCGCGTGGACGGTCGTCCGACGCATTCGTGCGGAGCGGCAGCGGTAGACGATGACTCCTGACTTGCCGTTCTCGCCTGCCGCCGAGCGCAACAAGGACCCCATTCTCGAAGTGCTCGAGGCGGAACTGCCCGCCCGGGGTTTCGCGCTGGAGATCGCCTCCGGCACCGGCCAACACGTCTGCCACTTCGCCCAGGCGCTGCGCGGCATCCGCTGGCAGCCCACCGAACCCGATGACCACACCCGCGAGGCCATGAGTCAGCGCATCCGTGAGTCGGGCCTGGCCAACGTCGCCGCTCCGCTGTCGCTCGATGTGAACGCGGCCGAGTGGCCGGTAAGGGAGCTCTGCGACGCCATCCTGTGCATCAACATGGTCCACATCTCGCCCTGGCCGGCCACGCTGGCGCTCCTGCGCGGCGCGCAACGCCACCTTTCCCCCACCGGAAAGCTGATCCTCTACGGCCCCTATCTCGAGAACGGCGTGGCGGCGCCATCCAACCTGGAATTCGACGCCTCGCTGAAGCGGCGCAACCCCGAATGGGGCCTGCGCGAACTCGAGGACGTGACGCGCATGGCGATTTCACAAAGTCTGGTGCGGACCCGGATAGTCCATATGCCCGCGAACAACCTTTCGCTAGTATTCGCGCGGATTCCCCGTTAGTTCGCCAACAACAGCCCATATCCAAATGGGCGCAAAGGTCTCGCATGAATACGCGTTCCCTCCTCGTGGTTCTCATCACGTGTCTGCTCTGCGCCTGCGGCGGTGGTGGCGGCGGCGGAAATGACGGCGGCGTTCCGCCACCATCGACAACGGAGGGTGGCACCTTCACGCTCGGCACCAACACGGCGAACTTCAATGCGCGCAGCGATGGTCCGTCGAGCCAGCGGATTTCCATTCCACTCACCTTGATCGACGCGCGCAATGTCGCCGGCGTGGGTGCAG
Organism: Steroidobacteraceae bacterium; assembly: GCA_029266835.1. GTDB lineage: Bacteria > Pseudomonadota > Gammaproteobacteria > Steroidobacterales > Steroidobacteraceae > CADEED01. Next base: position 6,029 of record JAQSWD010000170.1, on the reverse strand, counting down.
CCTACGTCGCGCCTAACCAGCCGCAGAGCTGGCTCAATGTGGGCATCTCTGGCAGCGGCACCAGCTACACGGTGGACCTCGATGCCAGCTCTGCGGGTCTGGCGCCCGGCACCTACACCGCGGTGGTTTCCATCGGCACCGGCAAGGCGAACGGCGACATCCTGCAGCGCCGCGACGTCACCGTGCGGATGATCGTCACCGAAATCACGGTGCTTGCCGAATTCGGACCGTTCGCCTTCAGCAACACGCTGGGGCACAACGTGGTCTCGCATGCGTTCACCGTGCACGTCGACGCGCCCGCCGGCCGCACCTGGACCGCGACCGCCACCGCGCCCTGGATCCAGGTTCCCGCGACCACCTATTCCGGCGCCGCCGACGTGCCCGTGGTGGTGAGCGCCATCGGCCTCGCGCTCAACACCCACAACGGCGACCTGCGCTTCGTCTCGACCGCGAACCCCGATGACAACACGGTGCGTCCCGTATCGCTGACGGTGACGGCGCCGGCGCTGACCTTGTTCGACACGCAGATCACGCTCGGCGGCGAGGACGGCAATGGCGCGCGCACGCGCGGCGTCCGCGCCATGCTCGACACCGGCACCAACACCTATCCACTGACCGTCTCGGCGGTCACCACCACTGGCGGCAACTGGCTGGCGGCCGACGCGCCCGCGAGCATCGGGAGCAGCGAGATCGTGCTCGAGATGACGGCCACCGCCGCGATCGGCGCACCGGGCCACTACGACGGCGCCGTGGAGGTACAGGCCAATGTGCTCGGCCAGGTCATCACGCGCACGCTGGGTGTGCGCTACAACCAGGACCAGAACAAGCTCGTGGCCGGCACGCTGGGGGTTGCATTCACGAAGCTGCCCACGCGCAGCGTCCTGAGCCGCAGCGTGCGCATCCATGATTCGCAGGACCGCGGCGGCATCGCGTGGACGGCGACGGACGACGCGGCTTGGCTCACGGTGACGCCCAGCGGCGTCTCTGGCGGCGCGGTGACACTGGTCGCGGATCCCACCGATCTCCCCAGCAATGAGCTGCACTACGCCACGGTGACCATCTCGTCGGCGAGCGCGATGACCGACAACGAGGAGCGCATCCGCGTCGCGCTCAAGGTGGGCACCGTCGACCCGGTCACCACCAGCCTCACCGACGTCGTAGTCGGCACCGTGGCGAATCCGGTCGAGCCCTGGGTCTACCTCATGGGGGTCGACGGCTCGATCCAGGTTCGCGACGTGCACTCGGCGGCGCTCGTGGACACCTTCCCGGCCGGCGATGGCGAGGGCTCCAGCCTTGCCGTGAGCGACGACGGCCTCACGCTGTTCGCCATCGACGGCTGGACCACGCAGAAGGTGCGGGTGCTGGATGCGCGCACGGGCGACTTGCTCGGCGAGATGCCGATGGAGCGCAACAACGTGAGCACGCTGCACTACATGCGGCCGAATGCGCACCCCGTGCTCATCACCGGCAACGGCGAGGTGTTCGATGTCACGACGCGCACCCGCCTCGAAGAGGGGCTGGGCCTCAGCACCTACTTCCCGTCGAACAAGTTCGCGCATTCCAGCGACCAGCGTTTTCTCTTCTCGCATACCCGCGCCTTCAGCTCGGGCGGTATCGACAAGGGCCGCATCGCGTATTCGTCGCTGGTGACGCCGCGGTTCGTGACCGAAGGCCTGTCGATCAGCGCGCCTTCCGGCGAAGGTGATGCCGACCTATGCGTGTCCGGCGATGACTCGCTGGTGCTCGCGGGGTCCTCGCGGTTCTACCAGTCGTTCAACCTGCTGAATGCCTCGGACCTGCAGATCGCGCAACGCGTTTCCGCGCCGTCCAGCGCCTATGGCGCCAGCACCGTAGGCTGCCTGTGGAATGGCCTCTTCATGGGGTCCACCGACCGCGACATGCTCGGCACGCCCAACATGTATTTCTTCGATGCGCAGGGCAACATCCTCTCGAGCTTCCTGCTGTACCAGGCGGATCACGAACCCCTGGTGGATCGCATCATCGTCTCGGGCGATGCCTCGCGCGTCATCGCGGGGACCGGCGGCCCGTCGTTCCACATGACGTTCTACGACGCGCCGCTGCCGCCCTGACTAATGCACCTGGAGTGTGTCGTCGACCACGGTATTCGTCCTCGACCTTGAAATCGATGGCCACCAGCGTCTCGCGGCAGGCCGCGCGCGATTCCTCGTCCGGGAATTCCAGCCAGTGATCCACCTTGCGCGGGGTCTCGTGCGCATCGCCGCGCCGGGCCAGTTCCTGCAACACGCGCCGGTTGAACATGCGCTGCAGATTGCTCTCCGAGGGGTACAGCAGCTGCATGTAGTGGTCCCAATCGGGTTGCAGCGTGCTGCCGCATTCGTGTTCGTAGCCCTCGAAGGTTTTCATGGCCGTGCGCACCGCTTCGTCCAGCGGCCCGGGCTCTTCGGCGTAGAAGTAGAACTCGCGGCGTCCCGCGCCAGTGATGCGCCCCACCAGCTGCGCGCCGCTGGTGGCGGCGATGTTCGCATCCAGCGCCTCGCCCATGGCCTGCAGCGTCGGCGCTTCCTCGTTGGTGGACAGCCCTTCGGCATTGGGAGACTTCAGGGTGACGAACACCCAGAGCAGCCACGGCCGCTTCTCGATCGGCGCGTCGGGCCGGATTCCGAGATCGACAAAGATCGAAGAGACGGCGCCATCCACGCGCGCGAAATAAAAATCCCAGTCGTCGGACAAGCGATTCCCTCCGCCCTTTTTCAGCCCGACATCAGTCCGGCTTCAGCCAGCGATTCAGCCAGTTCGCGACCTCGGAGTAGAACACGCGGCTGTCCTCGCCCTTGAGGATCCAGTGATTGGCATCCGGGAACACCACCAGCCGGCCCGGCACCTTCATGCGCTGCAAGGCGCTCCAGTATTCCAGCGTGTTGTTGAGCGGCACGCGGTAGTCGTTCTCGCCAATGGTCAGCAGCACCGGTGTCTGGAACTTCGCCGCGTAGCGGATGGGATTCTGGTCGCTCCAGCCCGCACCTCCCTCCCACGGCGGACCACCCATGTTCACTTCGCGTGAATAGATGGTGTCGCTGGTGCCCCATTGCGCTTCGAGGTTCACGAGGCCGGCATGGCTCACCAGGCATTTGTAGCGCGTGGTGCTGCCCTGCAGCCAGTTGGAAAGATGCCCGCCGTAGCTGGCGCCGCCCGCGCACTGCCGCGAGCCGTCGATGAACTTGAATTCGCGGATGGCGGCATCGGCCGCTTCGTTGATTTCGTCGGCCGGGCCTTTGAGTGGATCACCTTGAATCGAGCGCGCGAACTGCTCGCCGAACCCGGTGGATCCCGAGTAGTTGGTCAGCAGCAGCACGTAACCCGGCGAAGCCAGCAGGTGGTAGTTCCAGCGTACGAAGAACTGGTCGCGCCACATGCTGTGCGGGCCGCCGTGGATCACCACGAACAACGGATATTTCTTGTCCGGATCGAAGCCCGGCGGTCGCACCACGTAGCTGTGGATGCGTTTGCCGCGGCTGGAGCTGAACCAGAAACTCTCGACCTCGGGCAGATCGAGCTGCGCGACGCGAGCCGCGTTGAATTTGGTGAGCACCAGCGCGCGGCCGTTCTGCGGATTGATGAGTGCCACTTCACCCGGGCTGCTGGCCGACTCCCAGTTGGCGTACAGCGCCATCTTTTTCGACTTCTCGGGGATGGCCAGGTTGGAATAACTGCCGCGCCCGACGCCGAACCTGGATGACACGGCGCCACCGGTGACGCGTACCGAGAACAGCCGTTCACTGCCCTGGTCCTCGGCCGTGAAATAGATTTCGCGCGAATCCGGCGTGACGGCGAAGGTATTAACGGAGCGATCGAGCTCGGCACTGATGACCCGCGGCGCGCCGATATCGGGCCACGAAAAGGTGGCCAGCCGCGTGGCGTTGTACACGGCCTCGCCCTGCTTCTCGAGCAGCGCAATCAGTGTGCGACCGTCCGGAGTGAAATGCGGGCGCGACCAGCTGTCCAGTCCCTTCGTCAGCTGGCGCGGCTCGCCGCCGTTCACGCTGGTCACGAACAACTGCGAGTCGGTGAACGCGTACGCGGCTTCATTCAGGTTGGTGGTGGCGGCGAACACGATCGACGAATCGTCGGGCGTGAATTCGAGCTCGATTTCCTCACCGGTATCGGTCTGTCTCCCCGCGAAGCCGGGACCCGCCAGCAACTTCGTTCCTGCCAGCAGATCGCGCGGTTCGCCATGCGCCAACCCGTTTTCGTCCAGCGCCTGGACGAAGATGCGCGGCCGGCGCTCGTCCAGCCAGTGATCCCAGGCACGGATCGGGAAACCGTCGTAGATGCGGACATTGGCTTTGCGCGCGCGCTGCGCCTCGATGCGCTCGCGGTTGGCGGCGTCATCCCTGGCGCCGGGATACATGATGGACACGAAGGCCAGCTGCCTGCCGTCGTGCGAAAACATCGCGCCGCGTGCGCCGCCGGAGAGGTTGGTGAGCCTTTGTGCCTCGCCGCCCGCTTCGAGGTCCAGCGAGTAGAGCTGCGGCACATCGTCGCTGTCACGCTGGGCGCTGAACACGATCCGACGGCTGTCCGGGCTCCAGACCACGCCGCTTTCGGTACGCCGCGTGGAGGTCAGCCGCCGCGAGGAATGACGCGCCGTGGTGTCGATGAGCCACAGATCGCTGAGCTGTGCGTTGTCGTCGTAGGCCGGCTCCACTACCGAAACCACCAGCCAGCGTCCGTCAGGGCTGACCTGCGGCGCGCTGATGCGTTTCATCAGCCAGATATCCTCATGCGTGGGAACGCGCTTGGGCGCGGCTTCGACGGAGGACGGCAGCAGCAGCCAGGCAAACAACCCGGCGAGGATCAGTTGTTTCATGTTGTAACGGTAACGCAACGAATCGGGAATGTGCATCCCTTGCCTGCGGCTCACCTCGTGGCGAGACTACGCGCCGTGCGAAAGCTGTCCAAGCCACTGATTCTGGCGCTGACCCTGCTCGTCCTCGCCATCGTCGTCCCGATCTTCGAGCTGTTGAGGTTCGGTGGCGCGTTCCGCGGCGTCGAGTCGGCGTTCAGCGGTGTCTGCAGCGACATAACCCTCGCTGGCAGCAGCGAAGACATCGAGATCGACCGGGAACGCGGCGTGGCCTATCTATCATTGCTCGAACGGGACGCCGGGAACGCCGATGAAGACGGGAACGGCACGGTGATGCTGCTCGATCTGAACCTCGCCGAGCCCGCGCCGCGCGCGGCGATGAGCTATGACCCGCCGGATTTCCGCCCACATGGCCTCAGCCTGCTGAAGCAGCCGGATCAACCGTCGCGGCTGTTTGCCATTTCGCATCCGGCCCATGGCATCCACGCCGTGGAGATTTCCGAGCGGGATGCGGGCGGAAGTTTCGTTCCGCGCGAGACCGTGCGCGACCCGGCCTTCGTGCGTCCCAATGCCGTGGTGGCCGTCGGGCCCAGGCAGTTCTACCTGGTGAACGCCCGGCCCTCGCAGGACAAGTGGCGGGATCGCCTGGATCTGCTCACGCGTTCGGGCAAGTCCACGCTGGTCTTCTACGACGGTGTGAGGGCCCGTGTGCTGGTCGACGACCTCGCCTGGCCTACGGGACTCGCGTTGAGCCCCGATGGCACGCATCTCTTCGTCGCCGAAGCGCTGGCGAAGGCGCTGCGCGTGTATCGCCGCCAGGCGGACGGCACGCTTGTCCTGGAGCGCACGGTGACTCTCGACGCCGCACCCGACAATCTCGACGTGGATGCCGATGGCAATGTGTGGATCGCCGCGCATCCGCGCCTGCTCCGGTTTCTGGCCCATCGGCGCCAGCCGGAAAAACGCGCGCCTGCGGTGGTATTGCGTTTCGACCCGCGCCAGCCGGATGCCGGCGCCGTGCGAGTATTCGCCGACGACGGCGCGCGGATATCCGCGGGCACCGTGGCCGCACACTGGCGCGATGAATTCCTGATTGGTGCCCTGCTCGACAAGAAGGTGCTCGTTTGCAAACCGAACCTGTGAAAGCCTCGACACCCTCGAGCAGATTGCGCGCCGGCGCGCT
>JAQSWD010000169.1 GCA_029266835.1 Steroidobacteraceae bacterium | reverse complement strand
GACAACCTCTTGAGCGCCATCTCACGCGCCTTCGGCTCATCGACGATCTCTTCCAGCGGCCCGCTCACGAGAATGTGGCGCACCTGGGGATCATGCTCGGCCTTGCGCGCGAGCTTGTTCAGCACGGTGAAGCCGCGGGAGATCTTGTCGGACTTGAATCGCCGATGCTCGATGGAGCTGGCGAGGTACTTGCCGAAGCGGGCGTAGAGGAAGTAATCATCGTTTCCGACGTGGAAACGGGCTTCGGCGAAGAAATCGGGGAAATTCTTCTCTAGATAAAGATTGACGGTATGAAGACGGGGTCCAGGTTCGGTGTCGCTCGACCGCACGGATTTCTTCATTTCAGGTGTCCACCTCCAACTGGGTCCGGGGCACCATTTCTGGACGTCACGACCGGTTCCCAACCCCGCAACGCGCGCGAACGATAGGGCCAACTGACTTCGACTGCAATAGGAACGACCATGAAATTTGTCTCACTCTGTGTCGCCGTGATCTTTCTCGCCGCATGCGGATCGCGCTCGAGCGACGAGGAACAAGTGCGCGCGTTGCTCGATGCCGCGGAAGCCGCCGCCGAAGCGCGCGACACCAGCGACGTGCTCGAGGTGATCGCGTCCGACTACTCCGATTCGCAGGGCTTCGACCGCGCGCAGCTGCAAGGTTTCCTGCGCGCGTATTTCCTCGCAAATCCCCGCGTGGAAATACTGCTGACGGTGCAGGACCTGGAATTCCCGGTCGAAGGCCTCGGCCGCGCGCGCGTGGGCATCACCTCGCTGCCGGCCGGCGATCGCGCCACCGTTCAGGTGGAATTCCGGAAGGAAGGCACCCGCTGGTTAGTCTCGCGCGCCGATCGTGTGCGCAACTGAATAAGGTGAATACCGTCGCCCGCTGACGACGATTCCCCGCTGATCTGACATGGGGGCTGTGATCGTCGTCACCCTTTGATGTTTAATTGGGACGTCATCGGCGCCGACTACCGGATGTATGCCCGATCACCGCAAAACGACTCAGCCAGGCAGCGTCGTCGACAGCGCGATGCCGGCAGAACTCGAATTCAGCATCGAGACGACCACCATGCGTCTCAAGTCGCTGAAGCTGCGCCGCGCGGAGGCCTCGGAGAAGGCGCTCGAGGATCATCTGCGCACGCAGACCCCCGACAGCGCGCCGGAGCCACCCCGCGAAAGGGGTCCGGCCGGCCGCGTGCGCCACGACGAACGCGGCATGGCGGTCTGGGACTGGGCCGCGGCCTCTGGCGAAACCGCGGCGCTCAGCGCCACGAATGTCATGCGCAAGCTCGAGGTGTCGGAACTTTCCATCGAACAGACGCAACGTTCGCTGAAGGCGATGCAGCCGCCGACGGGCGCCGGAGCCGGAGGCGACCCGTACAACCAGCACCGCAACCAGGTCAACAAGGATCCGCTCAAGCGCTCCGTTTCGGAGGGCGACCCGTACAACCGCGTCAGCACGCCGAAGTCCGCGCCCGTGCGGCGGCCGGTGCCCAAGGCGCCCGCGCCCGCGCCGGCGCCGGCGAAAAGGCCCGGCGGTTCGGTACTCGATCAGCTGCTCGGCAGGAAGAAGTAGTTAGCGCCCGCCGCATGACCGGGCGGCCGCCTTGGCCTCGTTCCGCTTGCCGCAATTCTTCCCGTAAATGAATCCCCATCGTCGAGCGCTGCTGGAACTGCACGCCTGCGTCGTGCTCTGGGGCTTCACGGCCATCCTCGGCAAGCTGATCACGCTGTCCGCCGTACAGCTCGTCTGGTGGCGGATGTTGCTGGTCGCGCTGGCGCTGGCCTGTTTCCCGCGCGCCTGGCGTGCGCTGCGCGGCATGAGTGCGCGCGACGTAGCGGTGTTCGCCGGCATCGGCTGCGTGATCGCCCTGCACTGGCTGTGCTTCTACGGTTCGGTGAAGCTGGCCAATGCCTCGGTCGCGGCGACCACCATGGCGCTGGCCCCGGTGGCCGTGGCGCTCAGCGAGCCGTGGCTCACCGGCGCGAGATTCGAACGACATAATCTCGTGCTGGCGATCCTCGTGATCCCCGGGGTCGCGTTGGTGGTCGGTGGCATGCCGAGCGACATGCACCTGGGTTTCTGGGTGGGGGTGGCCTCGGCAGTGTTGGCCGGGGTGTTCAATTTGTTGAACAAGCGCCACCTGGGCCAGCAGGATGCGATGGCCGTGACCTGGATCGAATTGGGTGCGGGTTTTCTGCTGTTGGCCGTTGTCATGCCATTCGCGGCCCCGGCTGGTGGGGGTTTTGTCCTGCCGTCCGTCCAGGACAGCGCATGGCTGCTGGTGCTCGCCGTCTTTTGCACCCTGATTCCTTTCGTCCTGGCGTTGCGCAGCCTGCGGCACCTGTCCGCTTTCACCACGCAGCTGGCCGTCAATCTCGAGCCCGTGTACGCCATCCTGCTGGCCGTGATTTTCCTCGGGGAGGCGCGCGAACTCGGGCTCTTCTTCTTTATAGGAGTGCTTATCGTTCTGGCCGGTGTGTTCGGGCATGGATTTCTGCAGCGGCGATCGGGCCGAATCCATTGACCAAGGGTCATGCGTCTGTATGATCGGTCTCCATATATATCTCTGCTTGAGCAGCGCCGTTTCGCGGCCGCGCCTCCGGATATAACCAGTTAAAAAGTGACAAGTTATGGGCGTGAGCCCATGACGCGGGGTGGTGTCGCCCCGCGTGTTTGCGTCTGGAGGATGGAAAATGACCGCGATCCGATTGGGCCCGCCCGCAAAGCAGGGCCTCTATGACCCCCAGTTCGAGCATGACGCCTGTGGCGTCGGCTTCGTCGTGGACATCAAGGGCCGCAAATCGAACACCATCGTCAAACAAGGCATCCAGATCCTGAAGAATCTGGATCACCGCGGCGCCAGCGGCGCCGAGGTGAACACCGGGGACGGCGCCGGCATGCTGATCCAGATGCCGCACGCCTTCCTGAAGAAGGTGGCCAAGAAAGATTCGCGCATCAACCTGCCCGAACCGGGCATGTACGCCGCCGGCAACATCTTCATGCCGCGCAACGCCACGCAGCGTCGCCAGATCGAAGAAGTGTTCGCGCGCGTGGTGCAGGCCGAAGGCCAGGTGTACCTGGGCGCGCGCACCGTGCCCGTGGACAACTCCATGCTGGGCGAGACCGCCAAGGCCGCCGAGCCCTTCACGCGCCAGGTGTTCATCGGCCGCGGACCGGAGACGGTCGACGAGGCCGAGTTCGAGCGCAAGCTCTACGTGATCCGCAAGCGCGCGTACAACGAGATCCGCGTGTCGACCATCGGCGGCGCCGAGTACTGGTACGTGGTGTCGCTGTCGCACAAGACCCTGGTCTACAAGGGCATGCTGACCACCAACCAGCTGGACGCGTATTTCCTCGACCTGCAGAACCCGCTGATGGAATCGGCCATCGCGCTGGTGCACTCGCGTTTCAGCACCAACACCTTCCCGAGCTGGGACCGCGCGCACCCGTACCGCTGCATCGCTCACAACGGCGAGATCAATACGCTTCGCGGCAACATCAACTGGATGCGCGCGCGCGAGGCGCTGTTCGACTCGCCGCTGTTCGGCGAGGACATCAAGAAGATTCCACCCATCGTGAATCCGAACGGGTCGGACTCCTCCATGTTCGACAACGTGCTCGAGCTCATGGTGCTCTCGGGCCGCTCCATGCCGCACGCGGTCATGATGATGATCCCCGAGCCCTGGTCCAAGCACGCGACCATGGACCCGGCGCTCAAGGCTTTCTACCAGTACCACAGTAGTCTGATGGAGCCGTGGGACGGCCCCGCGGACATCTGCTTCACCGACGGCAAGCGCATCGGCTCGGTGCTCGACCGCAACGGCCTGCGCCCGGGCCGCTACTACGTGACCAAGGACGACGTCTGCGTCATGGCCTCCGAGGCCGGCGTGCTCGAGTTCCCGCCCGAGCACATCGTGCGCAAGGGCCGCCTGCAGCCGGGCCGCATGTTCCTCGTGGACACCGAGCTGGGCCGCATCGTCGAAGACGAAGAGATCAAGAAGCAGATCATCAACGAGCGCCCGTACGCCGAGTGGCTCAAGCAGTACCTGGTGCATCTCAAGGATCTGCCCGCGGCGCCGGAATTGCCGCCGCCGGAACCGGTGGCACTGGCGAAGCGCCAGGTGTCCTTCGGCTACACCTTCGAGGATCAGCGCATCCTCATGGCGCCGATGGCGCGGGACGGTAACGAAGGCGTCGGCTCCATGGGCAACGACACGCCGCTGGCGGCGCTGTCGCAGAAATCGCGCATGTTGTACGACTACTTCAAGCAGCTGTTCGCCCAGGTGACGAACCCGCCCATCGACTGCATCCGCGAAGAGATCATCACCTCGTCGGATGTGTGGCTGGGTAGTGAGGGCAACCTGCTCGACCCGCGGCCCGCGGACTGCCGCCGCCTGGAGCTGTCCGGGCCGGTGCTGACCAACGAGGAATTCGCCAAGGTGCGGCGCATCTCGCTGCCCGGCCTCAAGGTGGGCACGCTGCCCATCCTGTTCCGCGCCGACCGGGGCGAGGACGGCCTGGTCGCGGCCATCGAGGAAATGCGCGCCGAAGCCAGGCGCATGATCGAGGAAGACGAGGTCAACATCCTCATCCTCTCCGATCGCGGCGTGGACAAGGACTACGCGGCCATTCCGTCGCTGCTGGCCGTGTCCGGCCTGCATCACTTCCTGATCCGCCAGGGCCTGCGCATGAAGGTGTCGCTGGCGCTGGAAACCGGCGACGCGCGCGAGGTGCATCACTTCGCGCTGCTCATCGGTTACGGCTGCCATCTCGGCCGTGCAGAGTTACCACGGCGCGCAGGTGTTCGAAGCCGTGGGCCTGCGGCAGGACGTCATCGACGAATACTTCGCGGGCACGGCGTCGCGTGTGGGCGGCGTCGGCCTCGACGTCATCGCGCGCGAAGTGCTCATCCGCCACACCATGGCGTTCGCCGAGCGCAAGCCGCAGAGCCAGACCGAGCTGCCCTCGGGCGGCCAGTACCAGTGGCGCGCGGATGGCGAGTTCCACCTGTTCAACCCGGAAACGATCCACCGGTTGCAGAAGTCGGTGCGCACCAATTCGTACGCGACCTACAAGAGCTACGCCGAGCTGATCGACGACCGCGCGAAGAATCTATCTACCCTGCGCGGCCTGCTCGACTTCAAGCAGGGCGAGCCCGTGCCCATCGACGAAGTCGAGTCCGTCGAGAGCCTCATGAAGCGCTTCAAGACCGGCGCGATGAGCTACGGCTCCATCTCGAAGGAAGCGCACGAGACGCTGGCCATCGCGATGAATCGCGTGGGCGGCAAGTCGAACACGGGAGAGGGCGGCGAAGATCCCGAACGCTTCGTGCCGATGGAAAATGGCGATTCGAAGAATTCCGCCATCAAGCAGGTGGCCTCGGGCCGCTTCGGCGTCACCAGCCACTACCTGGTCAACGCCAAGGAGCTGCAGATCAAGATGGCGCAGGGCGCGAAGCCCGGCGAAGGCGGCCAGCTGCCCGGCACCAAGGTGTACCCCTGGATCGCGAAGACGCGCGGCACCACCGCGGGTGTCGGCCTCATTTCGCCGCCGCCTCATCACGACATCTATTCCATCGAAGATCTCGCGGAGCTCATCCACGACCTCAAGAACGCGAACCGTGACGCGCGCATCAGCGTGAAGCTGGTGGCGGAAGTGGGCGTGGGCACGATTGCCGCGGGTGTCGCGAAAGCGCATGCGGACGTGGTTTTGATTTCGGGCGCCGACGGCGGCACCGGCGCCTCGCCGTTGACCTCGTTGACGCACGCGGGCCTGCCCTGGGAACTGGGACTCGCCGAGACGCACCAGACGCTGGTCATCAACAACCTGCGTTCACGCATCACCGTCGAGACCGACGGCCAGCTGAAGACCGGACGTGACGTGGCCATCGCAGCTTTGTTAGGCGCGGAGGAGTTCGGCTTCGCCACCGCCCCGCTGGTCGCGGTGGGCTGCATCATGATGCGCGTGTGCCATCTCAACACCTGCCCCGCGGGTGTGGCCACGCAGGATCCGCGGCTGCGCGAGAAGTTCGCCGGCAAGCCGGAGCATGCGGTGAACTTCATGCGCTTCATCGCCACGCACCTGCGCGAGATCATGGCGCAGCTCGGCTTCCGCAAGCTGGAGGAGATGGTGGGCCGCGTCGACATGCTCGAGCCGCGCGCCGCCATCGATCACTGGAAGGCCAAGGGCTTCGACTTCAGCAATATCCTGTACGCGCCGGATGCCGGCCCGGACATCGGCCGTTACAAGCAGATGAACCAGGACCACGGCATCGACAGATCGCTGGACGTGACCACGCTGCTGGGCCTGTGCGAGCCCGCGATCGCGCGCGGCGAGAAGGTGACGGCGGAAGTGCCGGTGCGCAACGTCAACCGCGTGGTCGGCACCATCACGGGTAGCGAGGTGACGAAGAAATGGGGCGTCAACGGGCTTCCCGAGGACACCATCCAGATCAAGTTCAAGGGTTCGGCGGGCCAGAGCTTCGGTGCGTTCGTGCCGAACGGCATGTCGTTCTCGCTCGAAGGCGACGCCAACGATTACTTCGGCAAGGGACTGTCGGGCGGCAAGCTCGCGGTGTTCCCGTCGCCGCTGTCCTCGTTCCCGTCCGAGAAGAACATGATCGTGGGCAACGTCGCGTTGTACGGCGCGACCCGCGGTGAAGTGTTCGTGCGCGGCATGGCCGGCGAACGATTCGCGGTGCGCAACTCCGGCGTGGACACCGTCGTCGAAGCCGTGGGCGACCATGGCTGCGAATACATGACGGGCGGCCGCGTCGTGGTGCTCGGCCCCACGGGGCGCAATTTCGCGGCCGGCATGTCGGGCGGCATCGCCTATCTACTCGACGAGGACGGTGAAGCCGTCTCGCGCATCAACGCGCAGATGGTCGAGATCGGCCGTGTCGACGATGCGAAGGAAGCCGACGAACTACGCGCATTGATCGAGAAACACGTCGCGGCGACCGGCTCGGAACACGCGAAGGGCATCCTCGCGGCCTGGCCGACCAAGCTGCCGAAGTTCGTGCGAGTCATTCCGAAGGACTACAAACGCGTGCTCGCGTGCCTGAAACGCGCGCACGACCAGGGTCTCTCGGGTGACGAGGCCATCATGGCCGCGTTCGAGGAAAACGCGCGCGACACGTCGCGTGTCGGCGGAAACTAGAAGAAAGAACGAGCAATGGGAAAGCCAACTGGATTCATTGAATACCTGCGCGAGCTGCCGGTTGACCGCAGCCCCGCGGAACGTGTGCGCGACTGGAACGAGTTCCATCACCACATGGACGAGAAACGCCTGCGTCAGCAGGGCGCGCGCTGCATGGATTGCGGCGTGCCGTTCTGCCACACGGGCAAGCTGATCTCCGGCATGGCCTCGGGCTGCCCGGTGAACAACCTCATCCCCGAGTGGAACGACCTGGTGTATCGCGGCCTGTGGCGCGAAGCGCTGGACCGCCTGCACCGCACGAACAATTTCCCCGAGTTCACCGGCCGTGTCTGCCCCGCGCCCTGCGAAGGTTCGTGCGTGCTCGGCATCAACGCGCCGCCGGTCACCATCAAGAACATCGAGAACTCGATCGTCGACAAGGGCTGGGAAGAGGGCTGGATCGTCGCCGAGCCGCCCACCACGCGTACCGGCAAGAAGGTTGCGGTGATCGGCTCCGGCCCCGCGGGCCTCGCGGCCGCCGCGCAGCTCAACAAGGCCGGCCACCTGGTGACCGTGCTCGAACGCGCGGACCGTCCGGGCGGCCTGCTCACCTACGGCATCCCGAACATGAAGCTCGACAAGCGCGAAGTGGTGGCGCGCCGCGTCGCGCTGCTGGAAAAGGAAGGCGTCAAGTTCGTCTGCAATGCCACCGTCGGCGAGAACGTCGAAGCGGAGCTGCTGCGCAAGGATTTCGATGCCATCGTTGTCTGCACCGGGGCGACGCTGCCGCGCGATCTCAAGGTCGAAGGCCGCGAGCTCGACGGCGTGCATTTCGCGATGGATTTCCTGACCGCTTCCACGCAGGCGCTGCTCAATGGCAAGCCCGAGAGCGCGCCGATCAATGCCCGGGGCAAGAACGTCATCGTGCTCGGCGGCGGCGACACCGGCACCGACTGCGTCGGCACGTCGATGCGCCAGGGCTGCAATCACGTCACGCAGATCGAGATCATGGCCATGCCGCCCATGGATCGCGCCGCGGACAACCCGTGGCCCGAATGGCCCAAGGTCTACAAGATGGAAAGGACCTGAAGGTGGAAGTGGACCCGCGCTCGAACGTGAAGGCCGAGTACGGCAAGTACGCCACCACCGTCCCCGGCGTGTTCGCCGCCGGCGACGCGCGCCGCGGACAGTCGCTGGTGGTCTGGGCCATCAACGAAGGCCGCGGGGCCGCGCGCGAGTGCGACCGCTACCTGATGGGCGCCACCGAACTGCCGTAGGGGACATTCCTCGATTCGCCGCGAAGCGGCAAAAGGGGACGTGGCTGCTTCAGCCGCGTCCCCTTTTTCTAAGAATCGAGGAATGTCCCCATTTCCGATCATCCGGGTCTAGTCCGCCCGGACGTGTTCACGCGCCGACTCGATCTCCGCCAGTCTTCCCTCGAGCACCGCCCCGAAATGCGCCTGCGGCTGCGACGCCTTCACACGCGCCTCGCGCTCGCGCCTGCGGATCGCGCCACGCGTGGCCTCGAAAGCCTCGCGCAGCGATCCCGCGCCCGGCAACGCATCCTGGAAAAATGCTTCGCCGAAATAGGTGAGATGCCGCTCGTCCGAACAGCCGAAGGACGCGCGCGACTTCGACGCCGCCGTGAGCACGATGGTGTCGTCATTCGCCAGAGGATCCACGAAGGCGCCCGAGAAACACGCCGACACCACGATGACGCGATTCCGGATGCCTGCCTGGCGCGTCAGTATCTCGATACTCGTCGGCGACAACCCCACCGGCTCCATGCCCGTGTTCGACACCTCGATCATTGCGTTGGGCGCGCCGTGCGATGACAGCACGAGGAACAACACATCCGACTCGGGGTTCATTCGTTTGCCCAGCTCACTCAACGCGTAGCGCAGGTTGTCGTGGGTGGCCAGCGGCAGGGTGGTCAGGTCGCGGCGATCGTTGACGAGCAACACGGTGCGCGCGGCCGAGCCGTAACGCGCGGCAATGTTCTGCGCCGCGAGCTTGACCTCCTCCGCAAACACGCGCTCTTCGCCAAAACCTGCGAAGCCCAGGAAGAACACACGGGCGGGCGGGGCGGGTTCCACGACGAACCTGGACAGCGCGGCGTCGATCAACGCGCGCTGCGAGTCGGCGTCGTCCGCGGCGCGAGCGACTCCGCCGGCCAGCAAGGCCGACAGGGCCAGCAACGACAGGCGAGCGAGATGCATGCGGCGAGTCTCGCAGAAATCGCGTCAGCGATGGTTTGCCGCGCGCGTAGCCCCGTCCAGACGGGCTTCGATCTGCGCGCCGAAACTGGCCTGCGGCATGGACGGCACGATGCCGCTGGCGCGCTCTTTCTTGTCCAGGGCGGCGCTTGCGGTCTGGAAAGCCTGGCGCAGGGAACCCGCGCCGCCCAGCGCGTCCCGGAAAAACGCCTCGCCGAAGTAGGTGAGGAAACGGCTGTCATTGCAGCCGAAGGACTTGCGATCCTGCGCGGCGGCCGTGATCACCACGCTGCGGTCGTTCGACAAGGTATCGACGAAGGACCCCGAGTAACACGCGGACACCACGATGACGCGGTAGCCGATGCCCGCCTCGCGCAGCATCTCGTCCAGCTGCCCGGGGCTGATGCGGGTGGTGATCATGCCGGGGCTCGACACGCGCACACCTGCATCGCGGTCGCCATGCGACGCGAACGCGAGGAACAACACGTCCTGGTCGCCCATGACTTCGCCGAGCCGGCGCAGCGCGTATCGCAGGCCAGGCGCGGAGGCGATGGGCCAGCTGTCGAGATCACCGCGGTCGTTGACCAGCCGCAACGACCGGCGCTCGCTGCCATACCGCTCTGCCACCACCTGGGCCGCAAGATCGATCTCGCGCGCGAATATCTGCTCCTGGCCGTAACCGGCGAACCCCACGAAGTACACGTCGGTGGCGCCCTCGCGCTGCGGCGCGAGCTTCGCGATCTGCGCGTCGATGCGCGCCTGCTGCTCGAACTGCGCGCGCGACATCCGCACCCAGTCGACGCCGGCCGCGTTGCCGCGATCCATTCGCTCTTCCGCGCGGACCCAGAGGCGTGGGTTGGCCTGTAGATAGTCGAGTGACGCGATGAACGTGCCCGCGACCAGCAGGCCGGCGAGCAGGGCCAGGGGCTGGTGACGGCCGCTGAGCACTTTCAGCCCGCGCGCGAAGTACACCAATGCGAAAAGCGATAACGCTGCCACGACCAGCCGTAGCGTGCTTTCCACCAGCTTCCACGACGCGATTTCGCCCAGCATGGCCAGCGGAAGCGCGCCCAGGGTGAGCAACAGCACTCGGCGGAAACCCGGCAGCGGGCGCGCGAGCCGGTTCAGGACCCAGGTCACCGCCAGAACGCCGGCGGCGATCCAGGCGAGATCGGGAATGGCGAACCAGGAGAACACCAGGTCGCGCGAGTGCAGCAACGGGTCGGCGATGATCCAGACGGCAAGGGAGACAAACGCCAGCTGGGCGATGGTGGCGTCGCGGCCGGTGATTTCCGCGCCGTCCACACGCAGGAACAGCGCGACGCGCGCCAATGCGCCCAGTTCGCGCAGGCTGGCGCGCGTGGAACTGAAAAACCCGATGCCTTCGACCGCGAGAGGCGTGCTCAAACGAGACTCCCTGAAGTCCGGCTAGCTAACTCCAGCGGTGGGGAAGGTCGCAGTGGGAGGGAGTGGCCATGCGGGGTGGGTGCTCGCCGACGTCGCGGCGGGCGTCTGTATTGTTGGCGGAATCCGGGGGCTGCAGAATGCCGCCCGTCCGACAACTCACGGTGCCGGGTGGGGAAAGTGGGGAAAAGGTAGCCGCCGGTGTCGCGTAGAACGCGGCGTCATACCTTTTCCCCACTTTCCCCACCCGGCACCGTGTGCGGCACCGCCCGCATCGCGATCAGCACGCAACCGAACACGAGAACTCCCGACACCAGGTACGGCGCGCCCGGAAAAACCACGGGGGCGTCGGGCCTGGAGTAGAAGCTGAACAGCTGCGTCATGAAGATGGGTGAGAGGATGGCCGCCACGCTCGCGAGGCTGGCGATGGCGCCCTGCAATTCACCTTGCGCCGACGGACCCGCCTGCCGCGACATCACGCTCTGCATGGCGGGGTTGGCGATGCCGCCCAGTGATCCCAGCGCGATGGCCGGGTAGATCATCCACCCCATGGGCACCAGCGCGTAGGCGATGAAGCCCAGCGTCATCAGCGTGAAGCCCAGCATGATGGAACGCCGCTCGCCGAGCTTTGGCACCACCACTCCCGTCAGGCCGCCCATGACGATCACCGTCATCACGCCCACGAACGTAAGAGACCAGCCGACTTCCGCCGGGCCCCAGCCGAACTTGAACTGCGTGAAGAACATCCACACCGCGGGCAGCGAGTCGTGCGCCACCTGGTACAGGAACACGGCGAACAGCAGGCCGGCCACCATGGGCAGGTGCGCGAGGCTGCGGAACGCGCCAAAAGGATTCGCGCGCGACCATTCGAACTTGCGGCGCCGCTCCGGCGGCAACGATTCCGGCAGCACGAAAAAGCCGAAGGCCACATTGGCCAGTGCCAGCGCCGCGGCGAAGAAGAACGGCGCGCGTTCGCCGAAGCTCTCGGCCACGAAGCCGCCGATCACCGGACCCAGCGTGAACCCCGAACCCCAGGCCGCGCCGATGAGGCCGAAGTTCTTCGCACGATTCGTGTCGTCGCTGATGTCGCCGATGTAGGCGTTCGCGGCGGCGAACGAAGCACCGAACACGCCGGCGAAAGCGCGGCCGAGGAACAGCCAGGTCATGGTGGTAGCCATGCCGGTGAGCAGGAAGTCCACGCCGAAGGCGAACAGTGACATCAACAGCAGCGGGCGGCGGCCGTAGCGGTCCGACAGGTTGCCGATGACCGGTGCCAGGAAGAACTGCAGCAGCGCATACAGCGCCATCAGGTAGCCGCTCCAGTCGGCGGCGGTGGTTACCGGCTCGCCCGTGAGCTCCATGATCACGGCGGGCAAAGAGGGAATGATGATCCCGAACCCGATGCTGTCGATGAACACCGTCAGCAATACGAAGGTGAGGGCGGCTTTGGACGTCGTCATTGGGGCGCGCATTCTATGCTGCGGTTTCTCACGGTGCCGTCTTCACGGTGCCGGGTGGGGAAAGTGGGGAAAAGGTAGGCGCGGTGGCGCCCGGATCGGGCGTTTACACCGTTTCCCCACTTTCCCCACCCGGCACCGTGACCGCTGCATTATGAGAGCCAGGCCGCAGCATGTTGCGGCCTGAATCCTTAAGGTTAAGTCCATGAGGTTGCCGTCGGTCCACGGCACCCGCGGGAGGAGAGCCTGCGGGTGCCTTCTCTCATTGCTGATTTTTGCCCTGTTTGCCGCCTTCACGACCGGCCCGGCGCAGGCGCAGGTGCGCGACATCCAGCGCTACGTCCGCGAGACCGGCAACATCAACTTCGTCACCACGGGCGGTTCGCTGCGCAATTCGCCGAACACGGGCAATGCCTGCACGGTGAATTCCACCAGCACGCAGATGCTCTCGGGCATCCCCACCGGCCGAACCGTGCGCGCGGCGTATCTGTACTGGGGCGCGTCGGGCACTTCGCCCGATACGTCGGTGACCTTCAACAACACCACCGTCACCGCCACGCGCACGTTCACGCGCACCTTCAACAACGGCACGGCTTTCAACTTCTATGGCGGCTTCGCCGTCGTCACCAACCTGGTCAACGGTAACGGCAGCTACACCTTCGGCGGCCTCAATGTCTCGACGGGTTCGCCGTGGTGCG
>JAQSWD010000042.1 GCA_029266835.1 Steroidobacteraceae bacterium | reverse complement strand
CCGATCAGCAACCATTTCTGGAAAAACGCCATCACCAGCATGGCGAACACGGACGATTCCATGATGATGCCGGTGAAAAACGCCAGCGAGTAATACGCCCCGCCGGGCAGCACCCGCGCGAGTTTCGTACCGCAGTCTGTGCAGGTGACCGCGGAGCGGCGGCGGGTAGTAAACAAGGGAAGTTGAACGCTGGGGGCGCCACAAACCGGGCAGTCGCGCCGCCGCGAATGCAATGTGGCGTGTTCCACGCTCACCGAAAGCTCAGCCGGCGGAAAACTGGATGTTGTCGATGAGCCGCGCCTTGCCGAGACGCGAAGCGGTCAGTACCACGAATTGGCGCGTGTCCGGACGCGCCGGCGCCAGCGACCGCGCGTCACGCACGCTGAAGTAGTCCGTGCGGAAACCGGCGCCATCCAGCGCCGCGCGGCCCATGCCTTCTATCTTCCCGAAGTCGCGCTCGCCCGCCTTCAAAGCGGCGACAGCCTGGCTGAGCTGACGGTGGATAGCCGGCGCCAGCTTGCGTTCCTCGGTCGACAGGTACTGGTTGCGCGAGCTCATGGCGAGGCCGTCGGATTCACGAACCGTCGGCGCCCCAACGATTTCCACGCGCAGGCACAGGTCCGCGACCATGCGCCGGATCACCGTGAGCTGCTGGAAATCCTTCTCGCCGAAGATGGCGACATCGGGGTCGACGATGTGGAACAGCTTCGCGACGACAGTGGCCACGCCTTCGAAGTGACCCGGACGGAACTCGCCGCAGAGGATGTTCGAGATACCCGGCACTTCGATGCGCGTGGCCTGCGCCGCGCCATTGGGATAGATCTCACCCACGTCGGGCATGAACATGAGATCGCAGCCCGCATCCTCGAGCATCTTCGCGTCCTGCGCAGGCGTACGCGGGTAATGCGCGAAATCCTCGTTGGGACCGAACTGCATGGGGTTCACGAAGATGCTGGCGACGAACCGGTCGCCATGTTGCCGCGCGGCTTCGATGAGGCTGACATGCCCGGCATGCAGGTTGCCCATGGTGGGCACGAACACCACGCGTTGCTTCTGTTCGTGCCAGCGCGCGACATGCGTGCGCACATCGGCAATGGTGCTCACCGACAACATGGGTGGTCGCCCCTTCATGCGTGGAACTCGTGTTCGGGCGCGGGATAAGTCTTCGACTTCACGGCCTCGACGTAGCGCTTCAGCGCATGGACATTCGACGTGGCGCCGTCCATGAAATTCTTGACGAAACGCGGCTTGCGGCCCGAGGTGATGTCGAGCACGTCGTACAGCACCAGTATCTGGCCGTCGGTATCCGGGCCCGCGCCAATGCCGATCACCGGCACTTCCAGCGCCTCAGTGATCTTCTTGCCCAGTTCGGATGGAATGCATTCCAGCAGCACGATGTCCGCGCCCGCGGATTCCAGCGCCTTCGCGCTTTCAATCATGCGTTTGGCGGCCGACTCATCGCGGCCCTGCACCTTGAAGCCACCCGTCTTGTGCACCGACTGTGGCTTGAGCCCGAGATGCGCGCACACCGCGATGTCGTGACGCGCGAGAAATTCCACGATCTCGAGCTGGCCCAGGCCGCTCTCGAGTTTCACCATTTCCGCGCCGCCCTCCTGCATCAGCCGCACGGAGTTGGCCAGCGCGATGTCGGCCGTCGGGTAGCTGGCGAACGGCAGATCCGCGACCAGGAAGGGGCGATGCAACCCGCGTGCGACGGCTTTGCAGTGATAGACGATGTCGTCCATGGTCACGGGCACGGTCGTGTCGTGCCCCTGCAGCACCATGCCCAGCGAATCGCCCACCAGCACGAGGTCGGTATCCGCGTTGTCACAGAGCACGGCGAAGCTGGCGTCGTAGCAGGTGATGCACGCGATCTTCTCTTTCTCGCGCTTCATCTTCGCCAGCGTGCCGAGAGACACGGGCGGGCGAGTGGAATCGCGTTGTTCGAGATGTGTGTACACGGAAGCCCCTCTTCCAACCGCGTCAGATAGTACTGTGACGCATGGGGTTGTAGTACATGCGCCCCTTCTTCATGCGCCGGATGGCGCCCACCAGTTCGTCGAAATCCGCCTGGTTCTGCACCGGGTCGATGTTGGACGCATTCACGATCAACAAGGGCGCGCGGTCGTATTCATGAAAGAAGCGCGCGTAAGCATCGTTGAGCCGCCCCAGGTAAGCGGCGTCGATACCCGATGCCTCGTACGCGATGCCGCGCCTGGCGATACGCTGCAACAACGTCTCCACCGGCGCCTGAAGGTAGACCACGAGGTCAGGGCGCGGCGGATCCACGGCCAGCCGCGACGCCACCTGCTCGTACAGTTCCATTTCGGCGCTGTCCAGCGTCAGGCCCGCGAACAGCCGGTCCTTCTCGAATAGATAGTCGGCGACGCGCCGCGGCGCGAACAGGTCCTGCTGCTTGAGCGAACCCAGCTGCTGCGCACGCTGGAACAGGAAGAACAACTGCGCCGGCAATGCCCCGGACTTGGGGTTCTTGTAGAACCTTTCAAGGAAGGGGTTCTGGGCGTCCTGCTCGAGCACGAGCTCGGCTTCCAGGGATTCGGCCAGGCGCCGCGCCAGGCTGGTCTTGCCCACGCCGATGGGCCCTTCGACCACGATGTAGCGTTGCGCGGGGACTTCTACCGCGACGCTGCGCGGAAGTGCGGCACTGGCGTCCTTCGGCGTGGCCCCCTGGGAAGTACTCAGAAGGTCGTTCTCCGGCGTGCTCACAGCTTCTTCACGCCCCGATTGGCCACCCGATCGCGCAGGTGCATGACACGTCCCGCGCCCGGCACATCGAGATCGGGCGCGACATCCGCCAGTGGATAGAGCACGAAGTCCCGCTCGGCGATGCCCGGGTGCGGCAGCTTCAAGGTGTCGGTAGCCCGCTGTTCGACGCCGACCACGAGCAGATCCAGGTCGATGACACGCGGACCCCAGCGCTCGCGCGGCGGCTGGCGGCCCAGTTCCCTTTCGAGCGCGCGCAAGGCTTCCAGCAGATCTTCGGGCGTGAGCTGCGTGAGCAAGCCGGCCACGGCATTCACGAAGGCCGGCTGCACCACTTCGCCGAACGGCGGCGTGTGATAAAGCGGCGAACGCATCACCAGGCGAGTCGAAGGCAGGCGCGCCAGCGCATCCAGCGCCCGGGTCACCTGCGCGCCCGGAACGTCGAGATTGCTGCCGACACCGACATAGGCCGGCAACCAGCGGGGAAACCGAAGCGATGGATCTTCGGCGATGGCGTTCATGAGGCCGCGGGCGCGCGACCACGTCCTCGGCGCCGGCGACCTCGAGGACCGCGGCGCCCGCCGCCTTCGCCAGCCTGGCGTGGCTGCCCGCCGAGGGCATCCGCCATGCGGTCGCGATCGGTCTGCGACGCCTCCTGCACGCGCGTCCACCACTCGGCGATGTCCTTGGCCGCGAGGCCGATCTCGGCGCGCAACAGGAGCAGATCGAACCCGGCGCGGAAGCGCGGCTGTTCCAGCATGCGCAGCGCGCGCCTGCCGCGCGGCTGCTCGAGCCGCGGCTGGGCCGCGAACATCTCGCGCACACCGAGGCTGAAGCGCTTGGGAATGGCGATGCGGCCCTGCGCATTGCGCGCCGCGCGATCGACGGCATCGACAATGGTGCCGATGTCGTGCCATTTCTCCTGCGGCTGCTTCTCGATGATCTCCGCGATCGGCCCATACAGCAGCAACGCGAACAGGAAGGTGGGCGTGACCGGCTTTCCGGCCGCCACGCGCTGGTCGGTGTTGGCCAGGCCCTGCCGGACCAGCCGCGCCACCGCGCCATCGGGATGTTTGTCGAGGTACGCGGCCACGGTGGGCAGCAGCTCGCCTAACAACCCATGCCGTTGCAACACCACCAGGCTCATGGCGCCGTGGCCGGTGAGGAACAGTTTGAGCGTTTCGTCGAACAGGCGCGCCGGCGGCACGCTGCCCAGCAGTTCCTTCAGATCGCGGATGGCCGTGCCGGTCTCGCCATCCAGCGTGAAACCCAGCTTCGCCTCGAAGCGCGCCGCGCGCAGCATGCGCACCGGGTCTTCGCGATAACGCGTCACCGGGTCGCCTATCAGCTTGAGACGCCGCGCCGCGATGTCTTCGACGCCGCCCGCGTAGTCCCAGATCGAAAAATCGGCGATGTTGTAGTACAGCGCATTCGCGGTGAAATCACGGCGCCACACGTCGTCGTCGATGGTGCCGTAGGCATTGTCGCGCAGGATGCGGCCATGCTCGTCGGTGACGCGGTCCTCGTCATCCTCGTCGGGCGCACCCGCGCCCGCGTGACGCGAGCGATCGCGTTCCACCAGCGGTGTGTGTCCATGGATGCCGGTCCGATGCGAGCCTGCCTCGGCCAGTACCGTGCTCTCGTCGGTGGCATCCAGGTCGTCGTCCAGATCGTCATCGACTTCGGGAAGTTCATCGTCGTCGAGATCGGGCACCGCGGATTCCAACGGGATCTCGTCGACGGGCGCGCTCATCGCGCGGAAGGTGGCCACCTCGATGATGTCGCGGCCGAAGAACACATGCGCCAGCCGGAAACGCCGGCCGATGAGCCGGCAGTTGCGGAAGGTGCGCTTGACCTCTTCAGGCAGCGCGCTGGTGGCGATGTCGAAATCCTTCGGCGTGATGCC
Organism: Steroidobacteraceae bacterium; assembly: GCA_029266835.1. Taxonomy (GTDB): domain Bacteria; phylum Pseudomonadota; class Gammaproteobacteria; order Steroidobacterales; family Steroidobacteraceae; genus CADEED01. The sequence continues at coordinate 20,237 of JAQSWD010000042.1, read as the reverse complement.
GATCAGGAGGTCGCGCACGCAGCCGCCCACGAGGAAGGCTTCGTAGCCCGCCTCCCTGAGCCGATACAGCACGCGCAAGGCGTTGGGGGATATCGCCGAGCGCGATATGGAATGTTCGGCACGGGGAATGACGCGCGCAGAGGGCCGGGAAATCGAATCGTTCAAGACTTGAAAGTTCCGCTTGGCATGTGAAAAGCGGCGCATATACTACCGCGCTCGATTCTGGACCCGCCTATAAGACGCTCCCTTCGTCTAGAGGCCCAGGACATGGCCCTCTCAAGGCCGTAACACCGGTTCGAATCCGGTAGGGAGCGCCAATCAAAACAATGGCTTGCATTGAGATGCCTGGACCCGGCCCTGTTTTGGCCGGCTACCAATCCCAGCCATCTCCGTCGTCGAGCCAGGCTCAAGATCCCCTCAACAGCTGTGGGCACCCGACGACTCCGGCCGCGCAGCCCTGCCCGAGTCCCGGCGGCTGGCGGGCGCCACATCGAGTCCATTCCTGCACGCCAACCTGGTTAGTTAGACCACGCGATCGGTCACTGACATGGGATGTCGCAGATCGAAACCCGGTCGCAAAGCACTTCTCGTCGGCTTCGGCATGGCCGGCTGTTGTCTTAACATGCCGGATTGATGTCCCATGCAGATACACCTGATTGCGACCTCCGCCATGGTTCCCATGAGTATCGATGCTGCGGCGATGCGCATGGCGACAAGACGCAACTGCTCGCGTTGCTGCTCGCGACACGCTTCCGTGCGCCGTGGCCTGTCGTCGCCGGCATCTTCGTGGCCACACTCGCGAACCATGCGCTGGCCAGCGCCGTGGGCGCGTGGATCGTGCAATACGTCGGCCCCGATGCCATGCGTTGGATCCTCGGCATCTCGTTCCTGCTCATGGCGGGCTGGACGCTCATCCCGGATTCCGCACCCGACGAAGATTCCGCCGCACCACGTTACGGCGTCTTCCTCACAACCGTGGTGGCATTCTTCCTCGTCGAGATGGGTGACAAGACGCAGGTCGCCACGGTGGCTCTCGCCGCGCAATTCCACTCGGTGTTCTGGGTGGTGCTCGGCACGACCCTGGGAATGATGCTGGCCAACGTACCCGTGGTGTTCGCGGGCGACGCGCTCATCAAGCGCGTGCCTCTCAGGCTCGTGCGCATCATCGCCGCGGCGGGTTTCGCGGCGTTGGGGCTGTACGTGCTGCTACTCACCTAGCCCTCGTCGCCCCGCAATGCGCAGGGATTGGCGGCCCCGAGGTCGGCCCGGACCGTCGATGTAGGCCACCTTACCCCCGGCGGGTCCGGGTCGCCGACAGAGCGGCCGGGCGGCTCTTCCTACAATCCGCGGCATCACATGAGTTCATTCGTCTCGAGAGGTGCCGTGCTCGCCAGTGCGCGCCTGCTCAACCAGGCATTGGCGCTGCTGAGCCCGCTCCTTCTGGTGCGCCTGCTCGAGATCGCCGAGTACGGCCGCTATCGGCAATTCATGGCGACGGCCATGTTCATCACCTCGCTGGCCGGTTTCGCGCTGGCGGCGAACCTCAACTACCTGATCGCGCGTTCGCCCGAACGTCAGGCCATCGACCTCACGAACACCTGCCTGCTCATGCTGGGCGTGAGCCTGGTCAGCGCGCTGCTCGTGATCGCGCTGCGCCAGTGGATAGTCCCTCCCGAAATCGCCGGCTCCTGGCTGCTGCTGGCCGTGTACGTGTTCCTGTTCCTGAATCTCGAGGTGCTGGTCTCGTACTGGCTGGCGCACGGGCAATCCGTCCAGGTCATGGGCTACACGCTGGCCATCACGGTCTGGCGCCTGGCCACTTTGCTCGCGGCCACGTTCTGGCTGCGCGACATGGAGATGATCTTCGTCACCCTGGTCTGCGCCGAGGCGCTCAAGAATCTCTGGATCTACACCTGGCTGCGGCGCCGGGGACTGCTGGTTTTCCGCTGGGACGGACCGGCCATGCGCGAGCAGGTCCGGCTGGCGGCGCCACTCGGCGCGGGCTCGGTGCTCTACAAGCTCAACGATTTCGGCAAGGTGGTGGTCGGCAACCAGATGGGCCCGGTGCCCATGGCTATCTACACCACCGCCGCCTACCAGGTGCCGCTGGTGAACATCGTGCAGGGCGCGCTGGCCGACGTGATCTTCCCCGACATGGTGAAGCGCTCGAAGCAGGACCCGGCGCGTGGACTGCTGCTGTGGAAACGCGCGCAGGTGCTCATCTTCGCAGTCATCTGCCCCAGCTGGGCGCTGCTGACCTACTGGGCGGACCCCATCGTGCGCGCTCTGTTCACCGACGCCTACGTCGCCGCGGTTCCATTCTTCCAGGTGTTCCTGCTGCTCATGCTCCGCCAGTGTTTCCAGTTCTCCACGCCCCTGCGCAGCGTCGAGGACAACAAGTCCTTCGCGCACGCCAACCTCGTGTCGCTGCTGATCAATGCCGCGTTCATCGTCGCGCTGATGCCGAAGTTCGGGCTCTGGGGCCCGACCCTGGGACTGGTGGTCGGCCAGACCTGGAGCTCCATCTACCTGGGCGGCAGGCTCATGAAGCGCTACCAGCTGCCGCTGTCCGAAATCTGCCAGTGGGGCAAGCTGGGCCTTGCGCTGCTCGCGACGCTGGCCGCCGTCGCGGCGCTGCACGTCTCGCAGCTCTATCTACCGCATGGCGCGGCCTCGATGCTGACCGGCCTGGCGGTGTTCTCGCTGGTGTACCTGGTGGCGGCGAGAGTCATTCTGCGCGAGGAATACGGGTACGTGATGCGCGCCCTGTCCCGCGGCAGCCTCGGCAGGAAGCCGGCATGAGCGCGCGCCCGACCCTGCTCATCGTTTCCTTCCATTTCGCGCCCAGCCCCCTGGTCGGCGCGAAACGCTTCAGCTTCCTGGCGCGCGAGTTCACCCGCCAGGGCTTCGACGTGCACGTGGTGACCAACGAGATCCGCGAGTCCGCGTATGGACGCGAGGACAAGTCCTTGCCCCTGCAGGGAACCGTGCACCGCGTCCCCGACGCGATCGACAACTTCGTCAGGTTCAAGGAGCGCGGCCGCGGCTGGCGCCGTTTCGTCCACGGCGTGGCGCGCCGCCTGCTCTCGCCTGTCGGCCTCGACTACTTCTGGGCCGGCGCGGCCACGCGCAGGGCGCTGAAGATCGCGCGCGACCTGTCGCCCGGCGTGGTGATAGCCACGTCGCCGCCGCATGCCGCACTGATCGCGGGTGAACGCATCGCCCGCAAGCTGGGTTGGCCGCTGCTCCTCGACTATCGCGACCCCTGGAGCGGCTACGACTGGCCGGAATGGCACCGGAATGGATGGACGCAATGGTTGGGGCGCCGCATCGAAACGCGCCTGGTGAAACGCAGCGCGGCGCGAGTGCTCAACACGCCCAGCATGCGGCAGTGGTTCGAGCGCACTTTCCCCTTCGCCTCGCCGGCGAAGAATTTCGTGGTGCCCAATGGTTTCGACTCCGTACCGACGAAGGCGCAGCCGGCCGCGGAAGGTCCGCTGCGCATCGTGCACGCGGGCGAAATCTACGGCAGCCGATCGGTGGTGCCGCTGCTGCGGGCCATCCAGTCGCTGTCGGAACGGCATCCGCGCCCCATCCGGCTGACTACCTTCGGCGCGTTGCCCGCGGCCGAACGACTGCGCATCCAGGAAGCGCGGCTCGAAGCTTTCGTCGAGGAGCTGCCCCGCATTCCATTCGCGAACCTGTTTCCCGAATTGCAGCGCGCGCACGTGTTGCTGGCGATCGTCAGCGAACACATGACCTATTCGACGCCCTACAAGGTGTACGACTACATGGCTTCCGGGCGGCCAATCCTGGCATTGGCGCCGATGGATGCGGCGCTGCACGACCTGCTGGCCGAAAGCGGCGCCGGGGAAAGCGTCGACCCGCGGGATATTCCCGGCATCGAACAGGCGCTGGAGCGATTGCTGTTTGCTCCCGCGGCCGCGAACGCGGCGCGGATCGAGCGTTATCGCTGGGTGAACCTGGCGCAGCAATATCGCGGGGCCATCGAATCCGTGGTGGCGCCGACGGTCCACGAGCCGGCACCGGAACTCCCCGCCCGGGCCGAGTAGGCTCGTAATAATAAGGAGCACAGGCCCAGCCCCGTTATTGTCGAATCTCGCAGTGGATAGCCAACCTGCCGTGAAATCCCGATGGCGCGTCTGCCGGCGCGACGCGTTACTCTCCGGAGCATGGCCAACGAATCACTGCCCGGCGAGCAGACGGGCCAGCTCGAGTCCCTGCTCGACCGGTGGCAGACCAGTCTCGATCTGCATGCGAAATACGCATCGCTGGACGATGCGCGTTATTGGCACGTGCAACCGTGGCCCAAGCACGAACGGCCGCAGCGCTGGATCATCCAGCTGGCGCGCAAGCGCATCCTCGCGCTGAAGCGCATCGTCGCGCAGCGGCAATCCGAGGGCGACCGCGCCTTCATCGAAGGCGTCGAGATCATGGGGTTTCTCGCGACGCTGGTGGGAATCACTTCGGTGGAACGATTCATCCCGCTCGCGACGCATGAAACCGAACGTCGCGAAGTGCTGGCCGCGAAACCCGAGACACTCAAGCCGGCCGCGGATACTTCGCGTTCACGCGCGCCGCCCGCCGCGCGCGAGCCCGCGACGCGCACCGGCGAACACCGCAAGACCGGCGAGACCACGCGGCAGATGCCGCAGCTGCACAATTCGCGCATGCTGGCCGCGCAACGCGCCGGCGTGCCCCTGGAAAAAACGCCGGCATCGCCCACACCCGCGGCCGCGGCCAGGCGCCGCGATCCGGCCCGACCCGCGACCATCAAGCCCAGGAAGCTGCCGGCCGGGATCACGCAGATGGAACACGTGGTCATCGCCGACGCGGTACGCTTGTTAGGCTGGGGCAAGCAATGGCACGAACTGGCGGAGATGATCTCGCGGCTCGCCGAACGCCCCGCGCCCTCGGAGATCCGCCGGATCCTGCGTACGTTCCGGGACCAGATCGACGTGGTCGCCCAGAAGCGACGTGAATAGGCGACGCGAATAGCGGGCACCGCCCCCGCGGCGTTAATTGCAGCCTCGTAGTCGGCACGCTCCTTGCGCGGGGCCCGCACCCTTTTGCAAAATCGCGGCCCGGTCCGGACGGAACCATTTCAGGAAGCCTCGATCTCAACCCGCCATGATCAAGACGCAGAACCTCAGCAAGCATTTCGACGGCATCCTGGCCGTCGACGACCTCAGTTTCTCGGTGGAACCCGGCGAAGTCCTCGGGTTCCTCGGCCCCAACGGCGCTGGCAAGTCCACCACCATGCGCATGCTGGCGGGGTTCATCACGCCCACGGCCGGATCGGCCAGCATCTGCGGCCACGACGTGGCGCAGGAGCCGATCGCCGCGCGCACCGCGCTGGGCTATCTACCTGAAGGCGCGCCGCATTACGGCGAAATGACCGTCGCGAGTTTCCTGAACTTCGTCGCCGACCTGCGCGGCCTCGGCGGCGCGCACCGCAAGTCGCGTCTCGACTACGTCATCGGCCGGCTGCAGCTCGATGGCGTCATCGCCCAGACCATCGACACTCTTTCCAAGGGTTTCAAGCGCCGCGTCGGCCTGGCGCAGGCCATCGTGCATGACCCCAAGGTGCTGATCCTCGACGAACCCACGGACGGTCTCGACCCGCTGCAGAAGCACGAAGTGCGCACGCTGATCGGCGAGATCGCGAAGGAAAAGACCATCGTCATCTCCACGCACATCCTCGAAGAAGTGGATGCCGTGTGCACGCGCGCGTTGATCATCGCCCGCGGCAGACTGGTGGCCGATGACACACCCGCGGCGCTCAAGGCCCGCGCGCCCAGCGGCCGGCTCGACGACGTATTCCGCGCCGTCGCCGCCTGATCCGGTTTTCCACGGACAATGCTTTCGAAGGAGTTGCCTTGAAGCCCGTCGTCATCATCCTGCGTCGCGAACTCGCCAGTTACTTCGCGACACCCATCGCCTACGTGGTGCTGGTCATCTTCCTGCTGCTCGCCAACCTGATGGCCTTCTGGTTCGGCGGCCTGTACGAGCGCGGCCAGGCGGATCTCGCGCCGTTCTTCAATTTCCTGCCGTGGCTGTACCTGTTCCTCATCCCTGCCGTGTCGATGCGGCTGTGGTCCGAAGAGCGCAGGAACGGCAGCATCGAGCTGCTGCTCACGCAGCCCGTCACGCTCTGGCAGGCGGTGCTGGGCAAATTCCTCGCGGCCTGGGTGTTCGTGGGCATCGCGCTGGCGCTCACCTTCCCCATCTGGATCACCATCAACTATCTCGGTAACCCCGACAACGGCACCATTCTCGCCGCCTACCTGGGCTCGCTGTTCGTGGCCGGCGGATTCCTCGCCGTGGGCTCGCTCATGTCGAGCCTCACCAAGAACCAGCTCGTGGCGTTCCTGCTCGCCGGCTGGTTCTGCTTCATGTTCCTGCTCGCGGGCTTCGCGGCCGTCACCGACTGGCTGGGCAGCTGGGCGCCACAGTGGCTGGTCGCCGGCGTGACCTCGCTGTCTTTCCTCACGCATTTCGAAAACATCACCAAGGGCGTGCTCGACCTGCGCGATGTCCTTTATTACAGCGCGGTCATCGTGTTCTTCCTGTTGGCGAGCACCGTGGTGCTCGACGTCCGCAAGTCAAAGTAGTCCATGAACATGCTCAAGAAACCCAATCTGGGCGGAACCGGGCTCGCGCTGGTCGCCGCCTTATTCATCGGCATCCTGCTGCTCGCCAACCACCTGTTGCGCGGCGCCAAGCTCGACCTCACCGCCGACAACCTCTACACGATCGCCGACGGCACGGAGAACATCGTCAAGGGGCTGAAGGAGCCGGTGAACCTGTACTTCTTCTTTTCCGAGAAGACCGCCGGCACCAACCCGGTGGTGCGCAATCATGGCGTCCGCGTGCGCGAGTTGCTCGAAGAACTGGTGTCGCGCTCCGACGGCAAGCTCACGCTGAAAATCGTCGATCCGCAACCGTTCTCCGAAGAGGAAGACCGCGCCAACGAACTCGGCATCACGTCCAGCACCGTCAACGCCGGCGGCGACAAGCTCTACATGGGCCTGGCCGCCACCAACTCGGTCGACGGCAAGGAATCCATCGGCTTCCTCGACCCGCGGCTGGAAGAACAACTCGAGTACGACGTCGCGAAGCTGATCCACAAGCTGTCGACGGCGAAAAAGCCGGTGGTGGGCTGGCTGTCGTCGCTGCCCATGGGCGGTGACTTCGACATGCAGACGGGCCGCCAGCGTCCTCCGAGCGCGGTGTACCAGCAGGTGGAGCAGCTCTACCAGGTGAGGACACTCGAGCCTTCACTCACCAGCGTCGACGCCGATGTCGACGTGCTGGTGGTGATCCACCCCAAGAACCTGCCGCCGCCGGCGTTGTACGCCATCGATCAGTACGCCTTGCGAGGCGGTCATCTGCTGGTGTTCGTCGACCCGCGCGCGGAAGCCGATCCGTCCGCGGCCGGTGACCCCAACGACCCCATGGCGCAGATGCAGGCGGACCGTTCGTCGAATCTGGCGCCGCTGTTCAAGGCCTGGGGCGTGGACTACTCGCCTTCGCAGGTGGTGGTCGACCTGGAGCATGGCCTCGAAGTCGCCATGCGCCAGGGTGAGCCGCCCTCGCAGCACATCGCCATCCTGGGTCTCAACCACGAGGCCATGGCCAAGGACGTGATCACCGGCCAGATCGACAGCGTGAATCTCGCCACCGCCGGTAGTTTGAAGGCGATCAAGACCGGGGGCTCGGACAAGGACGGCACGAGCGATCTCACTTTCGAACCGCTGATGCACACCGGCCAGAAGGCAGGCCTGCTTCCCGTGCAGCGCTTCGCGATGCTGGCCGATCCGGGCACGCTCAAGGACGGCTTCGCGCCCACGGGCGAGTTCACTCTGGCCGCGCGCATCACCGGCAAGGCGCGCAGTGCATTCGCCGACGGCGCGCCCGCGGGCGTCACCGCGCCGGCGGATGCACTCAAGGAATCCGCGCAACCGCTGAACGTGATCATCATCGCCGACACCGATCTCCTCACGGATTTCATGTGGGTTCAGCAGGCCAATTTCTTCGGCCAGACCGTGTTCCAGCCTTTCGCCAACAATGGCGAACTGGTGTGGAACGCCATCGACAACCTGGGTGGCAGCGGCGACCTCATCAGCATTCGCGCGCGCGCGGCATACAGCCGGCCCTTCGAGCGCGTCGAAGCCCTCAAGCGCAACGCCGACGCGCAATTGCGCGTGAAGGAACAGCAGCTCCAGCAGCAGTTGCAGCAGACCGAAGAGAAGCTCACGCAACTGCAGACTTCGCAGCCGGGCGGCAACGAAGCCCTGCTCACCCCGGAGATGGCTCAGGCCATAGAGAACTTCCAGAAGCAGAAGCTGCAGATCCGCAAGGACCTGCGCGAGACACGCGCAGGCCTCGACAAGGACATCAAGGCCCTGGGCTGGAAGGTCAAGCTGGTCAACATGCTGCTCATGCCGGCGCTGATCATCGCCGTGGGACTGCTGGTGGCGCTGTGGCGCAAGCGGCGGCGGACCGCCATTGCCATGTTGAAGAGGAACGCGGCATGAAGGCTAACAAGACACTGCTGCTGGCCGTCGCGGCGGCGGCATTGCTCGCGGCCGGCCTGTTCCTGACGCTGCACCGCTCGAGCGAGCAGGCGGAGCTGGGCGGTGGCGCCGTGTTCTCCGATCTCAAGCCTGCGCTGGCGCAGGTCGACGAGATCCACCTGAGCAAGGGCGACGGCAGCAGCACCACGCTGCGCAAGGAGGCAACCGGGTGGACCGTGGTGGAACGCGCGTTCCCCGCCGATGCACAACGCGTCCGCGAGCTCGCACTGGCTCTGGCCGACCTGCGCATGGTGGAGCGCAAGACCGCCGACCCGGCCAATTACGCGCGTCTCGGCGTGGAAGACACCGACTCCCCCACCGCGGCCAGCACGCTGGTCGAGGTGGTCGCAGGCGACAAGACCTGGAAATTGATCGTCGGCAAGAGCGCCGAGGGACGCGGGGTATACGCCCGCAAGCCCGGCGAGGCGGCCAGCTTCCTCGCCTCCCCGCTGATCACCGCAGATCCGGATCAGAAGCGCTGGATCGACCGACTCATCATCGACCTGCCGGGCGCCAAGGTGCACGAGATCTCGGCCAGGATCGGCAAGGGCCCGACCTATCTACTGACCCGCGCCGAGCCGGGCGCCACCGAGCTTGCGCTGTCTCCCGTGCCCAAGGGCCGCACGGCGGCCAGCAGCATGGCCTTGAGCGGACAGGCCGACGCGCTGGCCTCCTTCCATTTCGATGACGTGCGTACCGCGACTGAAGACGCCGCCGGTCCCGACACCGTGACCTATCGGACTTTCGATGGTCAGGTGATCACCTTCACCGGCCGGCGCGAGGGCGACAAGGCCTTCGTCACCGTGACCGCGACTCGCGACGCGGAACTCGCCGCGAAGTTCGCCCCGCGCACTCCGACGCCTGCGACTCCGGAACCCATCGTGGCCCCACCGCCACCGGCCGGCGAAGCCATTGCCGCGGCGCCAGAACCGGCCGCCGACAAGACGCCGCCGGTCGAAGACAAGTCCGCGGAACGCCTGAGTGCGCGTTCGCAGGGCGTGGAGTTCGAGATTCCGGTGTACAAGTACGAGGCGATCTTCCGGCCATACGAGCAGACGCTGGAGCCCAAGGCCGGCGCGGCGCGATAGAAGCTAACGGGTCCTGGCGATCAGGATCAGCGACGCCGCGGCCAGCAAGGTGGTGGGGAACCACGCGAGCACGATCGGGCTCACGTCGAACACCACGGCGCCGCTTTCCAGCATGCGCTGGATGAAGAAGAACGCCACGCCGATGAGCACGCCCAGCAGCGTCCGCGCGCCCGCGCCGGCGGCGCGCAGGTTGCCGAACACGAAGGGCACGGCCAGCAGCGCCGCGAACAGGATGGCCGAGGTGCGTGCGATGCGCGACCAGAATGCGAATTCCTGTTCGCTGGAATCCAGCGAGTTCTCGCGAAGATGACGTATCAGGCCCCACAACACATGCGTCTGCAGCTGGCGAGGCTGTGACACCGTGAGCGCCAGGAAATCCCCGCCGATGGCGGAATGAAACTCGTGGCTGGCCTGTTTTTCGGACTCGATGACCTCGCCGCCGAACCGGGTGCTCTCGTAGTTCGACAGCAGCCAGCCGCCATTGGGCCGCACCTTGGCCGTGCTCGCGCTGGACACCGACCTGAGTTGGTGGTCCTTGCCCAGTTCGAAGATCAGCATGCCGGCGAATTCGCCGGTGCCTGACTGCTGCGACACGTTGATTAGCCGGTCGCCGTCGCGCACCCACGGGCCGGCGCGGCCAGCGAAGGTGATCGTGGAGAACTTGCTGAGCAGCTTCTGCTGCTTGGCCATCGCCTGCAGTGGCGGCGCCAGGAACTCGCCGCAGAGCACCGCGATCACGATGAGCAATGTTCCGGCCATCGCCACCGAACCCGCGACGCGCCACACCGACAGGCCCGCGGCGCGCATCACGGTGAGCTCGCTGCCACGCGCCAGCGAGCCCAGCCCGATCAGCGAACCAATCAGGACGCCGATGGGCAGCAGCTCGTACACCTGCTGCGGAATGTTGAGCAGCACGAACCAGAAGGCATCCAGCGCGCTGAAGCTGCCCACCCCGATATCGTCCTGCTGGTTCGAGAACAGGAACAGCGCCCCCAGCGTGATCAACACCGCCATCACGACGAATGCCCCACCGAGCACGGCGCGGATCAGGTATCGGTCGAGCAGGTTCATGCCGTCACCCACCGCGCCATGTTGCGTCGATAACGCAGGCGCGACAGCAGCCGGGGCAGGAACAGGATGACCAGGGCCAGCACCACCACCGCGGCGTGCACCCACCACAGGCCTAACCACTCGGGCATCACGCCCTTTTCTATCCAGGTCTTCCCGGCGATCATCAGGTTGATGTAGACGAAGAAGATCAGCACCGCGTATCCCACGCGCGCGTAGCGCCCCTGCCGCGGCGCGAGGCGCGCCAGCGGCACGGCGATCAACGCCATGATCACCGCCATGATGGGCAACGCGATGCGCCAATGCAGTTCGGCGCGGTGCTCCAGGTCCGCCGACGCGGCCAGCGCGCGGGTAGGCAGGCCACGCACCGCGGTGGCGCCGCCATTGATCGGCGGCAGGCGCACCGGGATGGAATTCTCGGCGAAACGCACGATGCGGAATTTTCGCTCGCCGGCGATTCCTTCGTAACGCTCGCCGTCATAGAGCGTGATGACCTGGAGGTCGCCGCCTTCCAGGTAGGAATGGGTGGCGCGTTGCGCCAGCGCGATCTCGAGCTGCTTGCCGCGCGTACGTTGCACGAACACCTTGAGCAGGGTGCCGTCCTTGTCGGCCGACTGGGCATAGACGACGGTGCTGCCGCCGCCGAATGTGCTGAACTTGCCGGGCGCAATGGGGGCGAACTGGCCGGCGCGCAATGCCTCGCGCTGCTGTTCGAGCATGCGTGCGGAAGCCGCCGGCGATATCTGCAGGGCGAGCATCGCCAGGAGCAGGGTCAGCAAGGCGGTGAACCCGAGCACGGGCACGACGACGGGCCGGGCGCCCGCGCCGCAGGCCTGTGCGGCCGACATCTCGCTGTCGTGGTAGAGCCGCCCGAGCCCAAGCACGATGCCCAGCAACAGCCCCACGGGCAGGATCAACGACAGGTTCTGGACGGCGCCGAGCGCGATGAGCTCGAACACCACGCCACGCGGATATTGGCTCTCGGCCGCCCGCTCTAACACACGCGCAACCTGGTAGGGAATCAATATCGCGAGCAATACGCCAGATACTGACAGCCAGCTGACGAGTACTTCACGCAGGATGTAGCGTTCGAGGATCCGCAGCAACAGGGTATCCAGAGGACTTGGGCGGCGAGACTTGGGTTACACTGCGCGACCTTAAAACACTGCCGCAGCCTCGACAACCGAGTGTGATCATGCAGTTCGAAACCTGGACCAAGAATCTTGCCGATCTCTCCACCGATTGCGTGGCCGTCGGTGTCCACGAAGATGGCGAACTCTCCGCCGAAGCGCGAGTGCTCGACCAGCGCACCGGGCAGAAGATCTCCCGCCTGCTGAAGCGCGGTGACTTCGCCGGCAAGGCGGGCGAAACCTGGCTCCTCGCCGACCTCGAGGGCATCGGCGCCGAGCGCGTGCTGCTCGTCGGCCTCGGCAACAAGAGCACCGATCTCACGCGCAAATCCTGGCGCGCCGCGGTGCGTGCCGCCATCAACGCCGCCGCCCGGACGCGTTGCTCGGCCCTCGCGCTGGCGCTGCCGCGGCCGGCCGCGAAACTCCTGACCGATGAACGCCTCGGCCGGGCGGTTGCCGAAGTCACCGGCCACGCGCTTTATCGCACCAACGATCTCAAGAGCGCGAAGAAGGCGCGTCCCCACGCGCTGACGCGCGTGGTGGTGGCGGCGCCCGCCAAGGCGGCGCAAGCCATCCAGAAAGGTTTCACACAGGGTTCGGCGCTGTCCGCCGGGGCCACGCTCATGCGTAACCTCGCCAACCTGCCGGGCAATGTCTGCACGCCCAGCTATCTCGGCAAGACGGCCGAAGATCTCGCGAAGTCTTACAAATCGCTTCGCGTGAAGGTGCTGGGCCTGCCCGAGATCAAGAAGGAAAAGATGGGCTGCTTCCTGGCGGTCACCCAGGGCAGCGAAGAACCGCCCCGTTTCCTCGTCATCGAGCACAAACACCCGAAGGCCAAGAACGCGCCGGTGGTGCTCGTGGGCAAGGGAATCACCTTTGACACCGGCGGCATCTCGCTCAAAGACCCGCCGACCATGGACGAGATGAAGTTCGACATGAGCGGCGCGGCCTGCGTGCTGGGCACCATGAAAACCGTGGCCGAGCTCAACCTGCCGCTCAACGTGGTGGCCCTGGTCGCGGCCTGCGAGAACATGCCCGACGGCCGCGCCATCAAGCCGGGTGACATCGTCACCAGCGCCGCGGGCCTCACGGTCGAAATCCTCAATACCGACGCCGAAGGCCGGCTCGTCCTCTGCGATGCCCTCACCTACGCGCGCCGCTTCAAGCCCGACGTGGTGATCGACATGGCCACGCTCACCGGCGCCATTGTCGTGGCACTGGGCGTGCATCACACGGGCGTCTTCGCCAACGATGATGCGCTGGCGCGCGAGCTCGTGGACAGCGGGCTCAGCGTCGACGACCGGGCGTGGCACATGCCACTGACCGAGGAATACGGCGAGCAGCTCAAGAGCAACTTCGCCGACATGGCCAACGTGGCGGGTCGCGACGGCGGGTCATGCACGGCGGCCGCGTTCCTCGCGAAGTTCACCGGCGGGCTCACCTGGGCGCACCTCGATATCGCGGGCACCACCTATCAAGGGGGCGCGGGCAAGGGCAGCACTGGCCGTCCGAGCGCGCTGCTGCTCGAGTACCTGCTGCGCCGCGCGGCGCGCTGACCGCCCGGCGTCCTGCGACACCCGCGAGAGCGATGTCACCGCGAGTCGATTTCTACCTCAGCGAAGATGCCGGGGATGGCGCGCGCCTGCGCCTCGCCTGCCGCGTGACCGAGAAGGCCTATCTGGCCAGGCAACGCGTCGTGATCTACAGCGATGATGGCGCCCTGCTGCCGAAAATCGACGAACTGCTCTGGACCTTCGGTGACGGCAGCTTCGTGCCGCACGACACCGTCGTGAGCGGCAAACCCTGCGAGGCTCCGGTGGCGCTCACCAGCGGACCATTGCCCGAGGGGTACTTCGTCGGCTCCGAAGGCACCGTGCTCATCAACCTCTCGGGTTCCGTGCCGCCGTTTTTCGAGAAGTTCGCACGCGTGGCGGAATTCCTGGATGCGCGGCCGGAAGTGCGCGCCGCCGGCCGCGACCGGTTCAAGGTGTATCGCGGCAAGTCCATCGAGCCGCAGACCCACAACGTCTGAGCTCGGGCCCGCCTGAGGGAAGGTTTCCGTATAATCCCCGGCCTTCATGGACAAGGCCTACACCCCCGGCGACATAGAGCGCCGCATCTACGAGCGTTGGGAATCTTCCGGAGCCTTCGCCCCCGCTTCCGTCAAGGAAGGGGACGACCGCCCCGCCTACTGCATCATGCTGCCGCCGCCGAATGTCACCGGCACGCTGCACATGGGGCATGCATTCCAGCACACGCTCATGGACACCCTCACCCGCTGGCATCGCATGCGCGGCGACTCGACGCTGTGGCAGCCCGGCACCGACCATGCCGGAATCGCCACGCAGATGGTGGTGGAGCGCCAGCTCGGCGCCGAAGGCAAACATCGGCTCGACCTGGGCCGCGAGGCTTTCATCGAGCGCGTGTGGAAGTGGAAGGCCGAATCGGGCAGCACCATCACGCGCCAGATGCGCCGTCTCGGCACCTCGGTGGACTGGTCGCGCGACAAGTTCACCATGGACCCCGACCTCTCCCGCGCGGTCACCGAAGTCTTCGTGCGGCTGCACGACGAGGGCCTCATCTACCGCGGCAAGCGGCTGGTGAACTGGGACCCGGTGTTGCTGACCGCTGTCTCCGACCTCGAAGTGCTCTCCGAGGAAGAAAACGGCTCGTTGTGGCACATCAAGTATCCGGTCAAGGATGGCGATGGCTTCATCGTGGTGGCCACGACGCGCCCGGAGACCTTGTTAGGCGACACGGCCGTTGCCGTGAACCCGGACGACGAGCGTTACCGGCACCTGGTCGGCAAGCAGCTGGATCTGCCACTCACCGGCCGCACCATCCCCGTCATCGCCGACTCGTATGTCGATGCCGCGTTCGGCTCGGGCTGCGTGAAGATCACGCCAGCGCATGACTTCAACGACTACGAGATGGGCCAGCGGCACAACCTGCCGCAGATCAACATCTTCACGCCCACGGCGACGCTCAATGAAAATGCGCCGGAGAAGTACCGCGGCATGGACCGCTTCGAGGCGCGCAAGAAAATCGTGGCGGAGCTCGAGGGCCAGGGCCTCATCGAGAAGATAGAGCCGCACAAGCTGAAGGTGCCGCGCGGCGACCGCACCGGCGCGGTCATCGAGCCCTATCTCACCGACCAGTGGTACGTGAAGATCGCGCCGCTGGCCGAGCCCGCGCTCAAGGCCGTGGAGGACGGCCGCACGAAATTCGTGCCGGAGAACTGGTCCAAGACCTATTACGAGTGGATGCGCAACATCAAGGACTGGTGCGTCAGCCGCCAGCTCTGGTGGGGCCATCGCATCCCGGCCTGGTACGACGGAGCCGGCGGCATCTACGTGGGCCGCGACGAAGCCGAAGTGCGCAGGAAACACTCGCTGGGCGACCGCAAGCTCACGCAGGATTCCGACGTGCTCGACACGTGGTTCTCTTCCGCGCTCTGGCCCTTCTCGACGCTGGGCTGGCCCGACACGACCCCGGAGCTCAGGAAGTTCTACCCCACCAGCGTGCTGGTGACGGGCTTCGACATCATCTTCTTCTGGGTTGCCCGCATGATGATGATGGGCCTCAAGTTCATGGGCGACGTGCCATTCAAGCATGTCTACATCACCGGGCTCATCCGCGATGAGAACGGCGACAAGATGTCCAAGAGCAAGGGCAATGTCATCGACCCCATCGATATTATCGACGGCATCGCGCTCGACCCGCTGGTCGCCAAGCGCACCACCGGCCTCATGCAGCCGCATCTCGCGCCGGGCATCGAGAAGAAGACGCGCAAGCAGTTTCCAGAAGGCATTTCCGCGTACGGCACCGACGCATTGCGGTTCACGTTCGCGGCCCTCGCGGGCTCGGCGCGCGACATCAACTTCGATCTCGGCCGCGTCGGCGGCTACCGCAATTTCTGCAACAAGCTGTGGAACGCAGCCCGGTTCGTCCTGATGATGGTCGAGGGAACCGACGGGAAAAGCTCCGGCGATCTCGTGGGTGAGGCGGAACTGTCGGTCGCCGACCGCTGGATCGTCTCGCGTCTGGCGGACACGCTGGCCAAGGTGGACAGTTCCCTCAACGAATACCGCTTCGACTTCGCGGCCACGGCGCTGTACGAGTTCACCTGGTACGAGTTCTGCGACTGGTACCTGGAACTCACCAAGCCGGTATTGCAATCCGAGAGCAGCAGCGAGGCACAGAAGCGCGGCACGCGCCGCACACTGGTGACGACGCTGGAAGCTCTGCTGCGCGCGCTGCACCCCATCATGCCGTTCATCACCGAGGAAATCTGGCAGCGCGTGCGGCCGGTGGCCGAACCGCTGATCGCCGCGGGACAGGTGCGCGGCGCCCGCGTGAATGCCGACAGCATCATGCTCACCTCCTACCCCGCCGGCGGCGATTACGCGCGCGACATCGAGGCGGAGACGCAGGTGGGCGCTATCAAGGAATACATCCTCAAGGTGCGCCAGATCCGCGGTGAGATGAACATCGCGCCCTCGCGCAAGATTCCGCTGTTGCTGCGTGACGCCGACGAACAGGCGCAATTGCTGATCTCCCGGAACGCGCACTACCTGCTGAGGCTGGCCGGCCTCGAGAGCATCCAGGTGCTGGGCGCCGGTGACGCCGAGCCCGTCTCGGCCAGCGCGATGGTGGGCAACACCACGCTGCTCGTGCCCATGGCCGGGCTCATCGATGCCGCGGCGGAGATCGACCGGCTGACCAAGGTCATCGGGAAGAACGAGTCGGACATCGGCAAGCTGCGCGCCAAGCTCGGCAACGAAAGCTTCGTGAAAAACGCCAAACCCGAACTCGTGGAAGCCGACCGGGCCAGACTGGCCGAACTCGAATCGCAGACCGAAGGGCTGGTCAAACAACTCGAGCGGGTCCGCCGGCTCGGCGGAACCTGAAGCGCCGTCACGGACCGGCGGCGCTGGCGTTATATAGTCACCCAGGTGAACACCGCCCTCGCCCACGCGCTGCAGACCCTCGATCGCATCATCCTCGGCAAGGCCGAGGCCGTGCGGCTGTCGCTGACCTGCCTGCTGGCCCGCGGCCACCTGCTCATCGAAGACGTACCGGGCGTAGGCAAGACCACGCTGGCGCATGCGCTGGCGCAGGTGCTGGGCCTCGCCTGGCAACGCGTGCAGTTCACCAGCGATCTGCTGCCCGCCGACATCCTCGGCGTGTCCGTGTTCGATGCCGGCAGCGGCAACTTCACCTTCCGCAAAGGCCCGATCTTCACCCAGCTGCTGCTGGCGGACGAAGTGAACCGCGCCAGCCCCAAGACGCAGAGCGCATTGCTCGAGGCCATGGAAGAGCGCCAGGTGAGCGTGGACGTGACTACCTACCGCCTGCCCGACCCCTTCTTCGTCGTGGCGACGCAGAATCCCTTCGAGCAGCTCGGCACGTTCCGGTTGCCTGAATCGCAGCTCGACCGGTTCCTGATGCGCATCTCGCTGGGGTATCCCGACGCCGCCAACGAACGCGCCCTGCTGGCCGATGGCGATCGCCGTGACCTGCTGGCCGGCATGCAGCCGTCGATGAGCGCGGAAGGGCTGCGCGAACTCCAGTCCGCGGTGCAACGCGTGCACGCCTCTCCCAAGCTGCTCGAGTACGTGCAGGCATTGATCGCCCACACGCGCCGGCGTCCCGACGTGTTGTTGGGCCTGAGTCCGCGCGCCGGCCAGGGCCTGGTGCGCGCCGCCCGCGCCTGGGCGCTGCTCGCGGGCCGCGACATCGTGGTCCCCGAGGACGTGCAGGCCGTGTTTCCGTCGGTGGCGGCACATCGCCTGGAACGCGCCGGCGTGGCGACCGCGGCGGATCACGCCGCCTTCATCGCCGAGCTGCAGCGCGGCGTCGCGGTCCCCATCTAGTCTCGATGACCACCCTGGTGCGCGGACGACTTGCCCTCGTTGCCACCTGGGTCGGCGCCGGAAAAGCCGCGTTGCGCCGCCGCGCCGCGGCCTGGGCACGAAAGCGACAGGGCGAAGACCGCCTTCCCATCACCATCGCCACGCGGCGCGTGTACATCCTGCCCACGCGCGCTGGCCTGGCCTTCTCGCTGCTGCTGTTCGTCATGCTGCTCGCCGGCATCAACTACGCCAACAGCATCGCGCTGCAGATCACCTTTCTGCTCACGGGCTTCGCGCTGGTGGCCATGCATCTCACGCACCGCAATCTCCTCGGCGTGGTGGCGCGCGGCGTGGCGCCCGTCGACGCCTTCGCCGGCGAGCATGGGTTGTTGATGCTGACACTGGAGTCGGGTGGGAAGGCGCGGCGCTTCGCCATCGACTGCGAAGTCGAAGGCAGCGAGCGCGCCACGGCCACGCTGCCCGAAGCCGGCAGCGTGCGCGCGGACATCGCCGTGCCGCTGGAAAAGCGCGGCCGGCTGCTGCTGAAGCGCATCAAGCTGTCGACGGCTTTTCCATTCGGGTTGTTCCGCGCCTGGACCTACGTGCATCTCGACATGCCGCTGCTGGCCTGGCCCGTGCCACGCGGCCGCCGCGAGGCGCCACCGGAATCATCCACGGGTGGGGCGGCGACGGCATTGCATCGCGCGGGCGACGAGGAATGGGCCGGGCTGCGCGAGTTCCGCAGTGGCGACTCGCCGCGGCAGGTGGCCTGGGCTGCCTATGCACGCGGTCGCGGACTGCTGGTGAAAACCTATCAATCCCCGGCCGCTCACCATCGCGTATTCGACCTGGCATCGGTGACCGGCGACCTCGAGGAGCGGCTGGAGCAGTTGTCGGCCTGGATCATGGCCGCGCACGCGCGCGGCGAGCGCTTTGGTTTGAAACTGGGCGAGAACGCGATTGCCCCCGCCAGCGGCAGCGAGCATCGCAAGCGCTGTCTCGACGCACTGGCGCTGCATGGCGAGTCCCGCGAGGCTCTCTCATGAACGGCGATGCGCGCGCGCAACTCGCCGCCACCGTGGTGTTCGTGGTCAGCGTCCTGCTGGTCATTGGCCAGGCGCCGGCCTGGTCGATCGCGATCGCACTGGCCTGCGCCTCCTGGCGCGCGCTGGTGGCCTCCGGCCGGATTCCCGCGCCGCGGCCACGCAGGGGCTGGCGCCTGGTGTTCAGCGCGCTGACCGTGCTCATGGTCCTGGCCGTGCTCGTCAGCTTCCGCACGCTGAATGGCCTCGCGGCCGGCACCGCGCTGCTGGTATCGATGGGCGCCCTCAAACTACTTGAATCCCGCAGCCGCCGAGACGATGGCATCGTGGTCGGCGTGTCGCTGTTCCTGCTGCTGGCCGCTGCGCTGGCGGACCAGTCGCTGACGAGGCTGCCGTTCTATCTACTGGCGGTCTGGAGCGGTTGCTCGGCCATGATGCTGATCGCGCATCCGGACACCGGCCTGCCCGTCCGGGCGGCGCTGCGTCTTTCCGCGCGCGCGCTGGCCATGGCGGTGCCGCTGGCCGCGGCCTGTTTCCTGTTCTTTCCGCGGTTCGGCGGGCAGTTCTGGGCGTTGCCTGGCGGGGGCGGCGCGAGCACCGGCCTTGCCGACGAGATGTCGCCTGGCGCCATCGACAAGCTGGTCAGCAACTACGAACCAGCCTTCCGCGTGCGCTTCGAAGGCGCGGTGCCAACACCGGAGATGCGTTACTGGCGCGGGCCGGTGCTCAACACCTTCGACGGCTTCACCTGGCGACGCCAGCGGCCGGGCTATGTCGACACCCAGCGCGAAATGCGTGGCCAGCCCGTCCGTTATCGCATCACGCTGGAACCCACGCAGCGCAACTGGGTGTTCGCGCTGGACACGGTGGAGCGCAGTCCACGGCACGACATTTTCATGACGCACGACCGCCAGCTGTATCGCAGCGAACCCATCAGCGACGTGCTGAGCTACGACGCGACTTCCTACCTCGAGACGCTCGCGCGTGGCCCGCTGTCGACACTGGGGCGCCGAATCGAAACCCGGTTGCCCACGGCTCGCAATCCGCGGACCCTGGAGCTGGCGGCGCAACTACGCCGGGATGCGCCGGACGATGCCGCCTACGCCCGCACCGTGCTCGACTGGTTTCGCGACAACGGCCTCGAGTACACCTTCGAGCCCGACCCCACGGGTCTCGAATCGGTGGATAGCGTGTTGTTCGACACCAAGCGCGGCTTCTGCGGACACTTCGCTTCCGCCTATGCCACGATGATGCGCGCCGTCGGTGTACCGGCGCGCGTGGTCACCGGCTACCTCGGCGGAGAATGGAACCCTGTGGGCGGCTACCTGATCGTGCGCCAGTCCGATGCGCATGCCTGGACCGAGATCTGGCTCGAGGGTCGCGGCTGGGTACGCGTCGACCCGACGGCCGTCGTCGAACCCGAGCGCCTGACGCGTGGCGTCTACGACGT
>JAQSWD010000003.1 GCA_029266835.1 Steroidobacteraceae bacterium | reverse complement strand
GGGTCGCGCGCCATCATCACGTCCATGGCGGAGTTCAGCGCCTGGATCATGTTCATCTGCGCCATTACTCGGCTCCTTTCAGGCCGAGCTCGGCATTGAGCTTGATCTCTTCGGCGAGCTGCTCGCTCTGCCGCTGCAGGTTGGCGGGGAACTCCTTGTAGACGTCCTCGAACATCAGGTGGCGGTCGAGCCGCGGGCCCTCGTTGAGCGCGCCATAGGAGACGGCTTCCTTCCACGCCGCCTGCACCTGCGCGTCGAGTTCGGCGTGCAGTTCCTTGTGCTGCTTCTCGCTCCAGTCACCGCGCGCGATGAGATGTTGTTTGAGCCGTTCCACCGGGTCGCCCAGCGGCCAGTGTTCGTAGTCTTCCTTGGGCCGGTAGCGAGACGGATCGTCGCTGGTGGAATGCGCCGAGGCGCGGTAAGTGACGAGCTCGATGAGCGTCGGGCCACCGCCGGTACGCGCGCGTTGCGCCGCCCACTGCGTCACCGCGTAAACCGCGAGGAAATCATTGCCGTCGACGCGGATGCCCGCGACGCCGTATCCCGGGCCGCGCGCCGCGAACGAGCGCTGCTCGCCGCCGGCCGTTCCCTGGAACGTGGAGATGGCCCACTGGTTGTTCACGATGTTCATGATCACCGGCGCCTGGTAGACGGCGGCGAACAGCAAACCGTGGTGGAAATCGGCTTCGGCGCTCGCGCCCTCGCCTATCCACGTGGCGGCGATGTGATCCTCGTTGCGGATCGCGGCCGCCATGGCCCAGCCCACGGCCTGCGGGAACTGGGTAGTCAGGTTGCCGGAGATGGAGAAGATGCGCCCGGCGTTCCAGTGATACATCACCGGCAGCTGCCGGCCCTTGCACATGTCGCGCGTGTTGGACAGCAGCTGGCACATCAGGTCGACGATGGGCTTGCCGCGGACGAGATAGGCGCCCTGCTGGCGATAAGAAGGAAACAACATGTCGCCCGGCTGCAGCGCCATGGCCTGCGCCACGGACACGGCCTCTTCCCCGTACGAGCGCATGTAAAAGGAGATCTTTCCCTGGCGCTGCGTGCGCTGCATGCGATCATCGAAGATGCGGGTGTGCAGCATGTGCCGCAGGCCGACCTGCAGGTCCTCGGCATCGAGGCGCGGATTCCACTGGCCGACGGGCTCGTGCTTGTCGTCGAGCACACGGATCAATCCCGTGGCGCATTCCTCCATGTCACGCGCGCGCGCGTTGACGTCGGGTTTGGGGATCGCGCCGGCGGGCGACAGGTCGACGTAGGTGAAGTCGGGCCTGTCACCCGGTCGCGTGGGTGGTTGGGGTACGTGAAGTCTTGGCATGGGGCGCATCTTAGGAGATCGGGGACTGTCCCCATAGGGGACTGCCCCCCTTCCTACTCCTGACGCCTCGTCACCCCGTGGGCTTGAGCACCATCAACGCCACCGCCACCAGCGGCGCGCCCGTGGCTACCCAGCCCCAGGACTGCCAGCTGCTGGACAGCGCCTGGTATTCAGCTTCATTCCATTGGCCCGCAAGGCCAGCCTGCGCGTTGGCCAATAGTTTCTTTTGTAACGGTCCCACGCGGGCGCCGAACACCGCGCCCGCGGCGCCGAACAGCACCAGCGACCACAGTATCCACGGCGTGAAGAAAGACAGGTTACCGACGAACACCAGCGTGGCACCGGTCGCCAGGATGAGCAGCACACTGGGCACGGTAAAGATTCGGTCGGCCCTGATGATGCCGTCCAGCGCCTGCACGCGGGCGCGCAGGTCGCCCCCACTTGCGGACATGTGATCCCCATGCGCCTTCCAGAAGATGGCAGTGATGACGTTGCCGAGGAACAGCACCACGGCCAGCACGTGCACGGTTTTCAGCGCGAGATACAGCATGGTGCGACCTTAGTTAGGCGGCGTCGCGTTGCAACCAGGCGGCCAGGCCCGCGGCGTTGAGTTCGAAGTCCTTGTTGAGGATGGCGTCGATGGCGGCGGCGCTCATCGTGCAACCATGTTCGCGCAACGACTCGTGCGCCAGCGCGCGAAGTTCGAAGCGCAGGCGTGACAGGTCATGCGGCCCGTGCTTGCGCGCGATCGCCGCGAACTGGTCGATGGCATCGTACATGTCGTTGGCGAGGCGCGGGCAATCGCCGACCTCGCTGTAGTGCGTCAGATATAACCGACGCGGCCGGAACTGCATGAGGCGGATGATGGACGCCTTCAACTGCGCGGGATCGAATTGCGTGGGCGTGGTGGTGGGCATGATCCACGGACCACGCGCCGTATCGAACTCGCGATACGAAATGCCGAAGGTGTCGCCGGTGAAGATGCAGTTGGTAGCGTGATCGACGATGGCCTGGTGATGCAGGGCGTGTCCCGGCGTGTGTACGCACTCGAACTCCCGGCCGGGCAGGGTGAATCGCTGACCATCCTGGGCGATCACGATGCGTTCACGCGCGATGGGCAGGATTTCTCCGTACAAGCGCGCGAACAACTCGTCGCCGTACACCGCGCGTGTGCCCTGGATGAGTTTCCCAGGGTCGATCATGTGTGGCGCCCCACGCGGGTGCACGACGCACGCGGCATTGGGCAGCGCGCGCATCAACCCGCCGGCGCCACCGGCATGGTCCAGGTGCACGTGCGTGAGGAACAGGAAGCGGACCGCGTCGGGCGCGATCTGCAGCTCCGACAGCGCGGCGAGCACCAGCGGCACGGCGGTGTTCGGGCCGGTATCGATGATGGCGGCCTGTCCGTCGGAGACGACCACGTGAGCCGCATCCATCTGCGGGCGTACGTACTCGGTGTCGACGGCAGTGACACCTTCTGCGAATCGGGTCAGTCGCGGCATGACGGCACTCATGGCTTGCGGCAACATATCAGCATGAAAGTGAAAATACTCCTGGCGATGAGTCTCTGTTTCGTGGCGCGGGT
Organism: Steroidobacteraceae bacterium; assembly: GCA_029266835.1. GTDB lineage: Bacteria > Pseudomonadota > Gammaproteobacteria > Steroidobacterales > Steroidobacteraceae > CADEED01. Next base: position 113,524 of record JAQSWD010000003.1, on the reverse strand, counting down.
TGCTGACGCGGCGGTGGTGGAACGAGGCAATCTCGTGCTCGACAACATTCCCGAAGTCGAGACGCCGCTCACGGCCCGGCTCGAGGACTACATGAATGCTCGCGGCGCGAGCTTCGTCGACTGGCTGCCCGATGGTTCGGTTCTGATATCAACCCGCTTCGGCGACGCCGAACAACTCCATCGTGTGGCGGGGCCACTGGCCGACCGCGAGCAGCTCACTTTCTACCGCGAGCCCGTCACGGTGGCACGCTCGCCGCAATCGGTTACGGCCCCCGGCTTCATCTTTCTGAAAGATCAGGGCGGCAACGAGAACGCGCAGATCCACTGGTACGACAGCGCCACGCGCGCGGTGCGCATGATCTCCGACGGCAAGGGTCTGTACGGCGGCGCCGTCTGGGCGCACGACGGGCGGCGCGTCGCCTATCACGGCACCGGACGCGACGGCGTCAGCTACGACCTGTACATCGCCGAGCCGGCTAACAAGTTCGCCGCCCCGCGCCTGGTGTTCAACGGCTTTCAGAAGAGCTGGGCCGTGCAGGACTGGTCGCCCGACGACGGCAAGCTGCTCATCGTCAACCGCGTGTCGGCGAACGAAGGCCATCTCTACGTCATGGATGTGGCGTCGGCCGCGCTCACGCCGATCAGCGAAGGCAAGGACGTCGCCAGCGTGTCGCAGGCGAAGTTCTCAGCGGATGGCCGCAGCGTCTATCTCATCACCAACCGCGACAGCGAGTTCGAGCAACTGCGGCGCGTGGATCTGGTCACGGGCGCCGCCGAAGTCATCACGGCGCACATCCCCTGGGACATCAACGCTTTCGCGCGCAGCGATGACGGGCGTTATCTCGCCTGGGTGGCCAATGTCGACGGCATCGACCGGCTCACCGTCATCAATCTGGCCAACCGCTCCGAGATCGTGCCGCCGCTGCCCGACGGACAGGTGGGTCGCATCGCATTCGATCGCACGGGAAAGAAGCTCGCGATGACGCTCGAAAGCTCGCAATCGCCCAGGGATGTGTTCGTCCTCGAGCTCGAGCGCAACCAGCTCACGCGCTACACGAAGAGCGAGGTCGGGGCCATCGATCCCTTGCAGTTCGCGGCCGCGGAGCTCATTCGATTCCCGACCTTCGACCGCGAGCGCGGCAAGCAGCGGCAGATACCGGCATTCATTTATCGTCCATCCAGGGGACCGTCGGCCGGTACGGATTTCACCGGCCCGCGCCCCGTGATCATCGACATCCATGGCGGGCCGGAATCGCAGGCGGTGCCCACCTTCTCGCCGTTCACGCAGTTCCTGGTGCGCGAAATGGGCTTCGTGGTGATCGCGCCGAACGTGCGCGGGTCATCGGGATACGGCAAGACCTACCTGAACCTCGACAACGGCGAGGACCGCGAGGATTCGGTCAGGGACCTCGGCGCGCTGCTGGTGTGGGTGGGCGCGCAGCGCGACCTCGACGCGAAGAACGTGTTCGTCTACGGCGGCTCGTACGGGGGGTACATGTCGCTGGCCGCGATGGTGCATTACGGCGACCGGCTGCGAGGCGGCATCGACGTGGTGGGCATCTCGAACTTCGTCACCTTCCTCGAGAGCACCTCGGCTTACCGACGCGACCTGCGCCGTGTGGAATATGGCGACGAACGCCTGCCGCGCATGCGCGCCTATCTACAGAGGATATCGCCGCTCACCAGCGCGGCCCGCATCTCGAAGCCGTTGCTCGTGGTGCAGGGCCTCAACGATCCGCGCGTGCCCGCGAACGAATCGAAGCAGATGGTGGCGAAGATCCGCGCGCGCGGCGGCGAGGTCTGGTATCTCGCGGCGAAGGACGAGGGTCACGGGTTCCGCAAAAAGCAGAACCGCGACTTCCAGCAGAAGACGATGGTGACCTTTCTGGAGCGGCAGCTGGCGAAAGGAAAATGACGAGGCGCGAGCGTCAGCTCGACATACAGCTGGCGCAGTAGCCAGCGCCGCCGATCAGTTCGAAGACAGGAAGGAAACCTTCTTCGGCACCGACTGCAGGGCGGGCTTCTGTCCCGCGTAGTAGGCGGCCAGCGCGTCGATTTCCTCGCGCGTGAGGTTGGCAGCCATGCCGGCCATGATGGCGTTCTTGCGGCCGCCCTTCTGGTAGTCGATGAGCGCGCGGACGAGGTAGTCGCGGTGCTGCCCGGAGATCGTGGGGTAATCCGGCGTGATGCCCACGCCGTTGGTGCCATGGCAGGCCAGGCAGACTTCGCTGGACTTCGGGCGCTTTTCCGCCGGCACGTCGTTCTTCGACTCGGACAGCACCTCGGGACCCGCGAGGTAGGCGGCCACGTCGGCCATGTCCTGATCGCTCATCGAGGCGGCCTGCGAATGCATGGTGCCGTGCGAACGCTCACCGCTCTTGTACGCCTTGAGCGCCGCGACCAGGTATTGCGGGCGCTGGCCGTGCAGCTTGGGCACCGAGTACGTGGGGTACACGTTCTTGTAGTTAGGAATCGCGTGGCAGCCGTTGCAGGTGTAGGCCAGTTCCTTGCCTTGCTTGGCGTCGCCGTTGAAGGCCGGTGCGGCATCCTGGGCCTGGGTCTGACCCGCGAAGGCGGCGTACAACAAGGTGGCGGCGAGCGAAATGCGCAATGACATGACTGGAATAGGCCCCGGACTCCCAAAAACAGGCCGCGATATTAAGGACTTGGGCGCGCAAATGCCACCGGGCAGAATACGTTGGCTTGATAGCACTCATACAAAGGGTCAGTGAGGCGGCGGTGACCGTCGACACGCGCGTCGTGGGCCGCATCGGGCGCGGCATCCTGGCGCTGATCGGCGTGGAACGCGGCGACCAGCCCGGGCACGGCGAACGCCTGCTGGAGCGCGTGCTCACCTACCGGATCTTCGAGGATCCCGCGGGCCGCATGAACCTCTCGTTGCGCGACATCGGTGGCGGCCTGCTGCTGGTGCCGCAATTCACGCTGGCGGCCGATACCCACAAGGGCACGCGCCCCGGCTTCAGCACCGCCGAGGCGCCGGAATCGGCGCGTGCGCTGTTCGCGGGCCTGGCGACCACCGCGCGCGCGCGACACGCGACGGTGGAAACCGGCGAATTCGGCGCCCACATGCGCGTATCGCTGGTCAATGACGGGCCGGTGACGTTCTGGCTCAGAAGCGGCACGGATATCGCCCTCCAGGCCGGCCTTCAAGCCGAGTAAGCGCGCCACAAGACCTTAGTGGTAACAGGGACTTAACAGTCCCGGGCCCCGCGTGATGCGAGTCTCGCCCCGGCCGAACTTTCTTAGGTTTCGGGCATCTGTTGACTTATCATTCCGGCCACTACTTTGTGGGAGCGCCTCATGGGCCCGATCGGTTTCAAAGAACTCGTTGTCATTCTCATCGTCGTCTTGCTGATCTTCGGGGCCAAGAAGCTGAAGACCATCGGTTCCGATCTCGGCTCCGCCGTGCGCGGATTCAAGAAGTCGATGAACGACGGCGACCAGGAAGAGTCGGTCAAGCAGCTCAAGGCCGACGCCGAATTTTCCGAATCCGCGAAGTCGAACGCGGAGAAGAGCGAGCACAAGGCCTGATGCGCCGGCGCGGGGCGCTGGCAACTCCTGACCCGCTCCGATCCCGACCGCCGCGCGGCGAAACTTTCCTGTTTGCCGGCATAGCCGTCCATGTTTGAAGTCGGATTCACCGAACTCCTCCTGATCTTCGCACTGGCGCTGCTGGTGTTAGGACCACAGAAGCTGCCCAAGCTGGCGCAGCAGGTGGGCCGCTGGGTGGGCCGCGCGCGCGCGATGGCGCGCCAGTTCCGCGACCAGCTCGAAGAAGAAGCTCACAACCTCGAAACCAAGGTGAGCATCGACCCGGGCATCGACACCTCGCTCGAGCCGAAGCCCGCCGCCACGCCACCTCCAGCCCCGGCTCCGGCCGCGACCGAGAACGCGCCACCTACGCCGTACCAGGACGTCGAAGAAGAGTTCTATCCACCCGATCACCACATGCACTCCGCCAACCGCGCCGCTGCCGAAGCCGCGCCGCCGCCGGATGCGCAACAGGGCGAACTCGACCTGACTGACAACCCCGATCAGCCGAAAGCGCCGTAGCGATGAGCGAGGACAACAAGAACGAAACGCTCGCCGAAGGCACGCTGATGTCGCACCTGCTCGAGCTGCGCGACCGGCTGATGAAAGGCCTGCTCGCGCTGCTGGTGGTGTTCATTCCCTGCGCGGTCTTCGCCAACGATCTCTACAGCTTCGTCGCGCAGCCGCTGCTCGACAAACTACCCACGGGCACGCAGCTCATCGCCACCGGCGTGGTGACTCCGTTCATGACGCCGTTCAAGCTGGCGTTCTACGTCTCGATCTTCTTCGCCATGCCCGTGCTGCTCTACCAGATCTGGGCGTTCGTGGCGCCGGGCCTCTACAAGCGCGAGAAGCGGTTCGCCGTGCCACTGCTGGTGTCATCGGTGTTGCTGTTCTATTGCGGAGTCGTGTTCGCGTACTTCGTCGTGTTCCCGGTGATGTTCAGCTACCTCGTCGGCACCGCGCCCGCGGGCGTCGCCTACATGCCTGACATCGCCGCGTACCTCGATTTCATCCTCACCATGTTCTTCGCCTTCGGCGTGGCATTCGAAGTGCCCGTGGCCGTGGTGCTGCTGGTACTCACCGGTATCGTCAAGGTCGAAAGCCTCGGCAAGAACCGCGGCTACGTGATCATCGGCATCTTCGTGGTAGCGGCGTTCCTCACGCCGCCGGATGCGATCTCGCAGACCATCATGGCGTTGCCCATGTGGCTGCTCTACGAGGGCGGCCTGGTGATGGCGCGAATCATGCAGAAGATGCGTCGCGAAGCCGCGGAGAAGGAAGCGCTCGAGAACAAGGACGCCGAAGCGAGCTGAGCGGTCGAGCGACTGCGCCGCGCGCCGGCCCGAAGCGCGCGCCCCGATCACAGCCGAATCGCGCCCGAATCACGGAAGTACGCGCGGGCAAATAGCCTCGCCGCGCCTTGCTGGCCCCGGGGCCGTTGGTTCAGACTCGGCGCCAACGCGGCGCAACAGCGCCCATAAAAATTCGGGGCATTACCAAGATGAACGATCCCACCGCGACCACGGTCGTGTCGGCGGACCCTGGCAAGCAGTTCTTCGGACACCCACGCGGCCTGGTCACCTGTTTCCTCGTCGAGTTCTTCGAGCGATTCACCTACTACGGCATGCGGACCATGTTGTTGCCGTTCCTCACGGCGGCGACGGTTGCGCCCAATCCGGGCTTCCAGCTCACTGGCACCGAAGCGGGCGCGATGTACGCGCTGTTCGCCGGTGGCGCATACCTGCTCGCCATTCCGGGCGGATGGATCGCGGATCAGCTCATAGGGCAGCGCAAGGCGATCTTCATCGGCGGGTTGTTCATCGCCGCCGGCAATTTCATGCTGGCCATACCCGCACCGCCGGCGCTGTTCTATGCCGGCGTCTTCGTCATGGTCATCGGCATCGGACTGCTGAAACCGAACGTCTCGTCGGTGGTGGGCGCGTTGTACGAGGGTCAACCCGGCACGCGGCGCGACGCGGGCTTCTCCATCTTCTACATGGGCATCAATCTCGGCGCCTTCGTCGGCCCCCTGCTCGCGGCCGGGTTGTTAGGCGAGAAGATCAACTGGCGCCTGGGCTTCGCCACCTGCGGCGTGGCCACGCTGCTCGGCACCCTGTACTTCGTTTTCTCCCAGCGTTATCTCGGCAACGCCGGCCTGCCGCCCCGCGATGTGCCACCGGCCACGCGCAAGCGCACCTGGAGCCTGATCATCGGCATCGGCGTCGTGGCGGTCGCGGTCACACTGGGCCTGCTGACGGGCGACAACCCGCCGAGCAAGGAACAGCTCGCGATGGGCATGTTCGTCTGCCAGGTTGCGCTGGCGGTGGCGTTCTTCGGCTACGTACTGTTCTTCGGCGGCCTCGACACCGCGGCAAAGAAGAAGATAGGCGTCATCATCGTGTTCTTCTTCTGCGCCGTGCTCTTCTGGGGCGGCTTCGAACAGCAGGGCACCACGTTCAACACCTTCGCGTTCGAGTACACGGACCGCTCCGCGCTCGGCAGCTGGTTCGCCGACGGACAACACCCCGGTTCGTGGTATCAGTCCGCCAACCCCTGGTTCATCATCATCTTCGCGCCGGTATTCGCCTGGTTCTGGGTGTGGCTGGGCGCGCGCAACCTCGACCCCTCGGCTCCGCTGAAAATGGGCATCGGCCTGCTGCTGCTGGGCGTGGGTTTCCTGGTCATGGTGTTCGCCGCCAAGTTCGTCGTGTCCACGGGCGGCAGGGTCGGACCGGTGTGGCTGCTGCTGGCATTCCTGTTCCACACCTTCGGTGAGTTGTGCCTCTCGCCCGTGGGGTTGTCCAACGTCACCAAGCTGGCGCCGGCGAAATTCGTGAGCCGCATGATGGGAACGTGGTTCCTGGGCACGGCCATCGGCAACACCATCGCGGGCCTCGTCGGCGGACAGTTCGCCGAAGCCAAGGCCGACCAGATGCCGGACATCTTCCTGGTGATGACGCTGATCGGTGTCGGTTCCGGCGTGGTGATCCTGCTCGTATCACGCGGATTGCGTTCATGGATTGGAGACGCGAAATGAAAACTTCCCTGCTGGCCATTGTTCTGTCGTGCGCCCTGGTTTCCTGTGGCGGTTCCGGGGACCAAACTACTGCCCCCAGGAAGCCGGCGGCGGATTTCGTCGCCGAGTTCAACAAGGACCTGATCGACCTCGCCCGCGAAGGCAATGCCGCGGGCTGGACGCAGGCCACCAACATCACCGTGGACACGCAGTATCTCAACGCGAAGGCCACCGAGCGCACCCTCGAGTACTACAACCGGAAGGCGACCGAGCTCAAGGCCTACGACAGCGAGAAGCTCGACCCCGCAGTGGCGCGTTCGCTGGAGCTCATCAAACTCGGCGTGAGCGCGCCGGCGCCGGCCGATGCCGCCAAGCGCGCGGAGCTTGCGTCGCTGGGCACCGAGCTCGATGCCATGTACGGCGAAGGGAAGTATTGCCCGCAGGGCGCGACGCTGCTCAGCGCCGACAAGGACGACAAGGGCTGCTTCAATCTCGACGCGCTCTCCGACGTGATCGCCAAAAGCCGCAACTACGACCAGGTCACCGAGGCCTGGACGGGCTGGCATTCCATCGCGAAGCCGATGCGACCCAAGTACCAGCGTTTCGCGGATCTCGCCAACGAGGGCGCGAAGGAGCTGGGCTACGAGAACCTCGGCGTGCTCTGGCGTTCCGGCTACGACATGCCCGCGGCCGACTTCGAGAAGGAAGCCGCGCGCCTCTACTCGCAGGTGGAGCCGCTGTACAAGGGTCTGCACTGCTACGCGCGCAAGCGTCTCGGCGAGAAGTACGGCAAGGACAAGGTGGCTGATGGCCAGCCCATCCCCGTGCACCTGTTGGGCAACATGTGGGCGCAGCAGTGGAACCGCGTCTACGACGACCTGCTCAAACCCTATCCCAACGCCAGCATCGAATCCGCCGACCGCCTGCTGCAGGCAAAGAAGTGGGATGCCATCCAGATGACGAAGTCCGCCGAGAGTTTCTACACCTCGATCGGCTTCCCGGCGCTGCCGCAGACTTTCTGGGAGCGCTCCATGTTCGTCCGCCCGCGCGATCGTGAGGTGGTCTGTCATGCCAGCGCCTGGGACATCGACGACAAGGACGACGTGCGCATCAAGATGTGCATCAAGCCAGTCGAGGAAGACCTGTTCACGGTCTACCACGAGCTCGGCCACGTCTACTACTACATCTGGTACAAGGACCAGCCGCCGCTGTTCCAGGGCGGCGCGCACGATGGCTTCCACGAGGCCATCGGCGACGCGGTCAACCTCTCGGTCACGCCGGCCTATCTACACCAGATCGGGCTGGTGGGTGCGGTGAAGCCCTCGCAGGAAGCCGTCATCAACCAGCAGATGAAGATGGCGCTGGAAAAAATTGCCTTCCTGCCCTTCGGCAAACTCATCGACGAATGGCGTTGGGGCGTGTTCGACGGCCGCATCAAACCGTCGGAGTACAACAAGGCCTGGTGGGACCTGCGCCGCAAGTACCAGGGCGTGGTTCCGCCGGTCGAACGCACCGAAGACGATTTCGATCCGGGCGCGAAGTACCACATCCCCGGCAACACGCCGTACACGCGCTATTTCCTGTCGTTCATCCTGCAGTTCCAGTTCCACAAGGCGCTGTGTGATGCCGCCGGTTACCAGGGGCCGCTGCACGAGTGCTCGATCTTCGGCAACAAGGACGCCGGCGCGAAATACGGCGCGATGATGGCGCTCGGCCAGAGCCAGCCGTGGCCGGACACGCTGGAGAAACTCACCGGCACCCGCGAGATGGACGCCTCGGCGATCATCGATTATTTCAAGCCGCTGGAAGGCTGGCTGGCCGAGCAGAACAAGGGCCAGAGCTGCGGCTGGTAGGCCGCAGCGGAACAATGAGAAAGCAGCTGCGGCTGGTAGGCCGCAGCGGAGAATGAGAAAGCAGCTGCGGCTGGTAAGCCGCTTCGTCCACCTGACAAGAATGGGGAAGTGAAATGAACACGAACGACGCAACGGCGCCGCAGCTTACCGCGCGCGCGATCATACTGGCCGTGGTGCTCGCGGTGATTCTCGCCGCGGCCAACACCTACCTGGGCCTCTTTGCCGGTATGACCATTGCCTCAGCGATTCCCGCGGCGGTGGTTTCCATGGCCGTGCTGCGCGCGCTGGGCGGAGGTGGAATCCTCGAGAACAACATCGTGCAGACCGGCGCATCGGCCGGCACATCCATCGCTTCGGGTGTGATCTTCACCGTGCCCGCGCTGGTCATCATGGGGTACTGGACGGACTTCAAGTACTCGTGGGTGCTGGCGATCGCCGGCCTGGGTGGTTTGCTCGGAGTGCTGTTCTCGGTACCGCTGCGCCGCTCGCTGATCGTCGATCAGAAGATGACCTTCCCCGAAGGCAAGGCGGCCGCCGAAGTCCTCAAGGCGGGTGAGAATCCGTCGGCCGGCCTCAAGGTCCTCGGTATCGCCTCGCTCGGCGGCGCGATCGGCAAGCTGTTCACTGCCAGCGGCTTCAAGCTGATTCCCGACAGCTCGCTGGCGAGCGGATTCCTCGGCAAGTACCTGGGGTACATGGGGACGAACCTGTCGCCCGCGCTGCTTGGCGTGGGCTACATCGTCGGCCTCAACATCGGCGCAGTCGTCGTCTCGGGCAGCCTGTTGTCGTTCAACATCGCGATCCCTATCTACCACACGTATTTCCTGCCGCAGAACCCCGAGCTGGCCGCGACCGTTGCTGGCGCCTGCCAGGGCCTGTCGGGTGGCGAATGCGCGGAGGTGTCGGCACAGATCCTGCGTGGCGCCCAGATCCGCTATCTCGGTGTCGGCGCGATGCTGGTCGGCGGCCTGTGGGCCTTGATCACGCTGCGTGGCTCCATCGCTTCGGGCGTCAGGAGCGGACTCGCGGCGGCACGGGCTGGCTCCAGCGCGATCATCGCGCACACCGACCGCGACCTGCCCATGAAGTGGGTGATGCTCGGCACGGTGCTCTTCACGATTCCGCTGGCGCTGCTGTACTGGTGGATCCTCAAGAGCAGCGGCCTGTCGGTGGGCGGCAGTATCGGCGTCGCGCTGACCATGTCGGTGATCATGATCGTCGCCGGGTTCCTGTTCTGCTCCGTGTCGGGATACATGGCCGGCCTCGTGGGCTCGTCCAACAACCCGGTGTCCGGCATCACGATCGCGACCATCCTGTTCGCGGCGCTGGTGCTGGCGGCGTTCCTCGGCAAGGACTCCTCCATCGGACCGGTCGCCGCGGTGATGATCGGCGCGGTGGTTTGTTGCGCGGCGTGCATCGCCGGCGACAACCTCCAGGACCTCAAGGCCGGGTACATCGTCGGCGCGACGCCGTGGCGCCAGCAGGTGATGCTCGCCATCGGCTCCATCTCCTGCGCGATGGTGATGGCGCCGACGCTCAACGTGCTCGCCGAAAGCTACGGCATTGGTCCGCGCACGCCCGAGCATCCGCAGTCGCTCGAGGCCGCGCAGGCCAACCTCATGGCTTCGATCGCAAAGGGCATCTTCGGTGGCGAGCTGCCCTGGGGAATGATCGCGATCGGCGCGGTGATTGGTGTCGCGGTCATTCTCTTCGACCTGTTCCTGAAGTCGAGGAAGGCGCCGTTCCGCGTGCCGGTGCTCGCAGCGGCGATCGGCATCTATCTGCCGCTCGAAACCATGGTGCCCATCTTCCTCGGCGGCCTGCTCAACTACCTGGTGACCCGCACCATGGGCAAGGGCCTGACGGAGGAGGAGTCCGAGAAGCGCAACCGTAAAGGCATGCTGTTCGCCGCCGGCTTGATCACCGGTGAGGCACTGATGGGAATCTTCATCGGCTTCGCCATCTACTTCTCGAAGAACCGCGAGGTGTTCGCGCTGCCCGCGAACCTGCAGGTTGGCGGTTCGGTGGGTGAGTGGGTGGGCCTCGCGTTCCTGGGTGCGGTCGCCTGGTGGATGTACAGCGTCGGACGGAAGGGCGCGGCCTCGCAGGCCTGACGAAACTGGCCCGCTGAACGAAGCGGGCCTTGAGGTAGGATGGTCGCAAGGGGGATGTGCCGCGAGGTGCATCCCCTTTTCTCGCCCCGAACATCCTTCCCTGCTGAACCTCCGATGCTCACCGACACTTCGCGCCGCGCGAAACTCATCAGCTGTTTCGCGATCGTCTACCTCGTATGGGGATCCACCTACCTGGTCGCGAGCATCGGCGTGCACGCATTGCCGCCCGTCCTGTTCGGCGGCATCCGATTCATCTGCGCCGGGCTGCTGCTGGGTGCCGCGGCCCTGGTCATGGGCAGCCGTTTTCAGCTCGACGCGACCGAGTGGCGGCATCTCGTCATCGTCGCCATCGGCAGCGTGCTGATACCTAACAGCTTCACCAACTGGGCCATGCAGCACGTGGCCTCCAACCAGACCGCCATCCTCAATGCATCAGCAGCCCTGTGGATCGCCCTGTTCGCGACGCGCGGTCGGCGTGCTCACGCGCTCGACCGGCGGACGCTGATCGGCCTGGTGATCGGCTTCGCGGGCGCCGCGCTGATTCTCTGGCCGCCCGGCGGCAAGTTCGCCGCGACGCACTTCGACCTGCAGCTGCTGATCCTGCTGGCGGTGTTCGTGTGGTCGGCCACCACGGTGTACATCCGCAACGTGCATTCCAAGCTGGATCTGCTGGCATTCTCCGCGCTGCAAATGTTGTTAGGCGGCGTGATGATGACGGGCGTCGGGCTCGCCATGGGCGAAGCCGCGCGATGGAGCTGGTCCAGGCCGGGCCTCGCCGCGATGGCGTATCTCACGGTGGCCAGTTCCTGCCTCGCGTACACGGCGTTCTCGTGGCTGGCGCGAAACACCACACCGGCGATGGTGGGAACGTACAGCTACGTGAACCCGGCCATCGCCGCGGTGCTGGGCTGGTGGTTCCTCGACGAACACCTCGGCGCCGCCCAGCTCATGGGTGTGGCGATCATGTTTGCGGGCGTGGCGCTGGTTAGCTGGCCTTCGAGGGAGGTCAAGAGACTGAATGAGGATGCGCAAAGGGATCCGACTACTGCTGGTTGAGGTGGGCGGTAACCACATTCGGGTCCAGCTCTCGTCCAAGCACCAGGCAATCCTCGTTTGCTTGAACCGGAGTCGTTCCTCGATGCGCGGTTCTTGCGCGGCCGATGCATGCGCATGATCGAGGGAGCGGGCCGGGTACCTGACGTTCGCAAGGCACGGAGCCGATCCCCGCGCCAATCGGGGCCTAGGTTGCCTTAACGTCACCACTGGTTAGGTGTTTTCCGCATCCTGAGTGTCGGCGGCCGGAAGCTGGCGGCGCCACCAACCCGAATGGCCCGGCGAAAAGCGGACTCGATCATGCGCGTGCGTCGGCCGCGCTCTTAACAAACCACACATCCAGGCCTGACCCCTTTTGCTAGCAAATGGGGAGTGACCCCATTTACTTCGGGCGGATGACCTCGACGCGCCCCCGTGGCCCGATGAACCACGATCCGATCCAGCTCACGACGCTGACGATGAGCGCCGCACCAACGGCGGACCAGAACCCGGCGATCTTGAAGCCGGGAAGAAACCACGCCACGAGGCCGAGCATGGCGGCATTGATGACCAGCAGGAAGAGTCCGAGCGTGAGCAGCAGCGCCGGCAACGCGAGCAGCAAGGCGAACGGCCGCACGATGGCGTTCACCACACCTAACAACAACCCGGCGAGGATCAGCGTGGTCGCCGAATCGATGGCGATGCCATCCAGGATCGTGGTGGCCGCCCAGAGACCCAGTGCGGCCATCAGGCCGCGCAACAGGAAACCCGCCATGTTCGTCAGTACCTCGGTTCCGGTGGCTGTTCGTCCAGGCCCTTCTCGAGGAATACCTTGAGCCGGGTCAGCGCCAGCTCCCAGTGCCGGCGCTTCTGCAGATAGTACGTCACCCAGACGGGCGCCGAGGGCACTCCGCTCGACAGCAGGCGCACGGCGGAGGCCTTGAGCGAGAGTCTCTCGAACAGGAAGTCCTCGACGATGGCGGCCTCGCCGGCCGGCATGCCCCGGGTGGGCATCAGGATGAGCCGCATGCGTTGCGGTACGGTCAGCACGTCGATGTGGGAGTCGTGTTCGATGCCGCCGAACACCGCGCGCAGGCTGCCCTTTTCCCGGGGAGTCACCGTGGCGCCACGCGCGGTCCATTTCTCGAGCAGGCGGCTGTCGGTGAACGCCCGCCACACGCGCTGCACCGGAACGTCGATGTCGACGCGATGGGCGAAGCTGCGATAGGCGCCGCTCATGTCAGGGCCATTCGTCAGGAACTGGCGGGCGGCACCGCGGGATGCTTGCGCAACGCCATCACGATCACGGGCAGGAGCGAGACCACGATGATGCCGATGGTCACGAGCCCGAAATTGTCCTTGATGATGGGGATGTTGCCGAAGAAGAACCCCAGCCACACGAAGGACAGCACCCACGACAGGCCGCCGAACACGTTGTAGGCCTGGAAGCGGCCATACGGCATGCGAGCGACGCCCGCGACGAACGGCGCGCAGGTGCGCAGGATGGGCGCGAAGCGCGACAAGACTATTGTCATGGGGCCGTACTTCACGAAGAACGCTTCCGTGCGCAGCAGGTATTCCACCTTGAGGAAGCGAATCTTGCCGCTGAAGGCCGGCGGGCCTATCCACTTGCCGATGTGGTAGTTGGTGGTGTTACCGAGGATCGCCGCCACCACCAGGGTCGCCGACAGCCACAGGGGCGACAGCGTGTTGCTCGAATCCACCGCCGCCAGCGCGCCGGCCGCGAACAGCAGCGAATCGCCCGGCAGGAACGGAGTCACGACGAGCCCGGTTTCGGCGAAGATGATCAGGAACAGGATCAGGTAGACCCAGAATCCGTAGTCGCGCAGCAGTTCAACCAGGTGGTCGTCGAGATGCAGGATGAGATCGACGAACCACGTGATTATTTCCATGCGGGGGCCATCGCGGTGAGGCCGGCGCCGGCCTTGTTTTTCGGATCCGGCTTGCGCCCCTTGAGCAGCTCGATCGCCGCGCGCACGCCGGCATCGCGCGAGGCCAGGGTGTTGCGTACCCGAGTGTCGTCCAGGTCGAGTGGCAGACCGTCTATCTGCTCGAATACGTGATCGGGATCGATGCCGCTGCCCTGTATGGAGCGGCCCGAAGGCGTGTGGTAGCGCGAGGTCGTGAGCTTGATGGCGCGTCCGCCTGACAGCGGCATCACGGTCTGCACCGAACCCTTGCCGAAGGTGCGTCGGCCGAGAAGCTGCGCGCGATCATGATCCTGAAGCGCGCCCGCGAGGATTTCCGCGGCGGATGCGGTGGAGCCATTGACGAGCACGACCACGGGCACTCCCGGCAGCATTTCGCCTGGCGTCGCCTTCATGGTGAAACGCGCCGCGGGCGTACGGCCGTCGGCGGTCACGATCACGCCCTCTTCGAGCAGCTGATCGGCGACTTCCACCGCCGACTCGAGCACGCCGCCGGGGTTGTTGCGCAGATCGATGATGACGCCGCGCGGCTTGGCGTTGAGCTCACGGCGCAGGCGCACGATGCCGGTGGCGAAATCCTCGGCTGTGGTATCGCTGAACGAGGTGATGCGCGTGTAGGCGTAGCCGTGGTCGAGCGCGACCATGGCCACGCTGTGCACGTCCACCTGCGCGCGCTCGACGGTGAATTCCAGCGGCAACGCCTGCCCGACGCGAGTCACCGCGAGTTTCACCTTGGAACCACGCGCACCGCGCATGCGCGACATGGCCGAGTCGAGATCCGCGCCCACGGGCGTGCCATCGATGGCGGAAATCATGTCGCCGCTCAGGATTCCCGCCGCGGCCGCGGGCGAATCACGGAACGGACGTATCACGCGCAAGGCGCGTTCCGCGGTGGAGACTTCGATGCCGATGCCTGCGTAGGTGCCGGCGGTGCTCACGCGCAGGTCGGCGTACTCCTCGGCGTCCAGGTATGAGGAATACGGGTCCAGCCCGTTGACCAGGCCGCGCAGCGCATCATCGATGAGCTCGGGCTGTCGGATGTCGTCGACATACTCGCGCTGCACGCGGTCCATTACTTCTGCGAGCTGGGCCGATTCGGCGGCGCCAAGAGCCTTGGGAGGGGGGGCAACCTTCGCGGCGGGCGCGGCGGGCGCGGGTTCGGGATCACGATGCGCGAGGACGCTGCCACCCAGCGCAACGAGTAACCCGATCACGATGCCTGCGACCAGCAGCTTCATGGGTCGCAATGCTAACTCAATTAATGACTTAGCTGCCCGTGTGCCGCGAGGCTTCATCGATCAGGAATTCGCCGGGCATGGCGGCGGCCAGCACCGGCAGCACATCGAGCACCTCGGCGACGGGCACGGGCCGCGCGATGGCGAATCCCTGCCCGTAATCGACACCCAGGGAGCGGACCCGCGTGCGGATTTCCTCGGTCTCGACGTATTCGGCCACGGTGGTGATGTTCATGGCCCGCGCCAGCTGCGCAATGGCCCGAACCATGGACTCGGCCCGTTCGTCGCGCAGGATGTCCCGCACGAAGCTGCCATCGATCTTGAGCATCGACACGGGCATTGAACGCAGGTACGACAGCGACGACAGCCCGGTGCCGAAATCATCCAGCGCCACGCCGCACCCCAGCTTGCGCAGGCGGTGCATGAGTTTCTCGGCGTCGTTGATGCTGGCGACGGCCGCACTCTCGGTGAGTTCGAAGCAGAACACCGCCGGATTGATACGGCTGGTCTCGATGCTGCGGATCACGTAGTCGGCGAATTCCTCGTCGTGCAGCGACTGGCCGGAGAAGTTGATGGTGAAGCACACCGGCGCCTTGGCCAGCAGCTCGCGACGCGGGCGCAGCATCTCGATGACACTGGCGATCACCCATCGGTCGATGGTGGGCATCATCTGGTAACGCAGTGCCGCGGACAGAAAGCGATCGGGCCCGATGGTGTTGCCCTCGGGGTCCAGCATGCGCAACAGCAACTCGTAGTGGGGGCGCGCGTCCACGTCGCCCTTGGCGGATCCGCCGTCCGGCTGGCGCGCGTTGAAGGGCGCGATCAGCTGCGCTTCGAGGCGCAACCGGTTTTCGGCCAGCGCGCCGCGAACGTCGGTGGCGACGTTGATGTCGGTGAAGCGGCGGATGATGCTGACGTCGTTTTCCTGGAAGGTCTCCAGGCGGTTGCGGCCACGATCCTTGGCCGCCTTGCACGCGGATTCGGCTTCGGCCAGCGAGCGGCCCAGCTCGCCGTCCTTGCCGCTGAACGGCGTGACGCCCAGGCTGATCGACAGGCGATACCGCGCATCGACGTGCGCGGTAGATAGACGCGTGACGCCTTCGCGCAGGCCTTCGCCGAACATCGCGGCTTCGTCCATTTCCGAGGGCATGACCACGGCGAAACGGTCGCCGGAGATGCGCGAGGCGAACGAGCTTGCGGGCAGGTGTTTGCGCAGCAGGTCGCCGATCTGCGCGATGGCCTGGTCGCCCACGTGCATGCCGAAGTTTTCATTGATGACGTGCAACTCGTCGATGTCCACGTACAGCAGGCTCCAGCGCTGCACGCGCGCGCCGGCCTCGGCGAACATGAGCTTGACGCGCTGCTCGAGCGCGGCGCGCGTCAGCAGGCCCGAGAGCGCGTCGTAACTGGTCTCGATGCTCGCGGCGATCTTGTGCGCGACGAGGTCGGCGAGGTGCACGTCGCGACCGACGAACTCCGGCGCTTCGAGTTTGCGGAATAGCGCGAGCACGCCCGAAGTGCGCCCCGAACCCTGGCGCAGCGGGCAGGCGAGGATGCGATACGGAATGGCCACCTGCCCGGCCTGCGTGGCGATCCTGTTGATGACCAGCGGATCCCGCCGCGTCTGCGTGATGGCCAGCAGCTGGCGTTGCGTGCGCGCAAGGATGCTGCTGTCGTGGCTGTCGGGGAAAGTGAGCGTGAGCCCCTTGTCGGGCACGACGATGCCGGCGAGTACGCACTTGAGATGGTTGGCCGCGTTGGCGAGCAGGGTCTGCAGGTCGTCCGATCCGCCGATCTGCGGATGGCTGCCGGTCACGGACAGCAGCAGCTCGAGATCCTTGTCGCGCGCGTGCAGCGACTCGTTGAGCATGTCGATGCTGGCGCGCGCGAGCAGGTCGCGTCGCAGCAGCTCGATGGCCGGCCTGAGTTGCTCGTGCACGAACGAGAACGGCAACACGTCGTTTTCCGAGGGCGGACGATTGCAGATCACGGCCGCGATGGCAGCGACGCCGCCGGCGGCATCACGCAGCCAGAATAGATAGGCCGGACCTTCGTCGGGCAGAACGCAGTGCTGGCCGGCACCGTCGCGATCGGTTTCCAGTTGGGCAATGGCCTGCAACACGATGGCGAACAGCTCGGGATTGGCGCTGGTGGCGCTGCTCCACAGCAGCTTGCCGGTGTTGTCGAACAGGTTCACGGAGGCCGCGCGCGGCAACAGCGAGCGCACCAGCTGGGCGTAAGGCTCCATGGAGGCTTCGAAGGACATCAACGGCGGAACATGGCCGATCGGCGGCCGCAGGGCGTTGATGCAGTTGGCGTTTCCGCCATTCCACTAAGAGAATGGGGTCACTCCCCATTTCACGGGGCAGCGGTACGGAACCAGGGCCGCGGGTCCACCGGGCGGCCCGCCTTGCGGATTTCGAAGTACAACGCGGGGGTCTGACGGCCCCCGGAGTCACCCACCGTGGCGATGGTGTCTCCGGCGGTGACCTTCTCGCCCACATCCTTGTAGAGGCGCTCGTTGTGACCATAGAGGCTCAGATACCCGTCGCCGTGGTCGATGATGGTCAGCAGGCCCAGGCCCGACAGCCAGTCCGCGTACACCACGCGGCCATGATAGACCGCCCGGACCGCGGTTCCCTGGTTGCCCGAGACCAGCACGCCATCCCATTTCATGCCGCCGGCGCGCACCTGGCCGAAGGACGCGAGGAGCTTGCCGCTGACCGGCCATGCCAGCTTGCCGCGCAACCTGGCGAAGGCGTCCTTGCTGTCGGTGGGAAATTTATCCACGCGCTCCAGCGCCCGGCGCAGCTCGCGTACCAGTTTCTCGAGGCCGCCCTGCTGGTCCTTGAGGCGTTCCAGTTCCTTGGCGCGATTCTTCGACTCGGCTTCCAGCGTGGCCAGCGCCTTGCCCCGGCGATCGCGCGCGGACTGCAGCTTGGCAACCTCACCCTTCTGCTCCGCCTCCAGCGCCGTGAGCCTTTCCTCTTCGGTGGCCAGCTGCTCATCCAGCGTGTTGAGTTCCGCGATGTGGCCGTTGATCGCCGCGATCTGGCTGGCGCGCGCGCGGCCGAAGTACTGGTAATACGTGAGCACCCGGCCGGCCTGTGCGGGATCCTTCTGGTTGAGCAGTAGTTTGAGAGGCTCTTCCTGCCCGATCATGTGCGCGGCGCGGATCTGCCCGGCCAGCGCCTGGCGATCCCGCGCCAGCGCCGCCTCTTCCTTGCGCCGCAGGCCGGCCAGCTCGGCGCGGCGGGTGGTGTGCGCGGCGCGTTCGCGGCGCAATTTCTCGAGCTCCACCCGCGCGCTGCTCACCGACTTTTCACTCTCCTCGATCTCGCGGGAGAGCTTGTCGCGGCGACTCGAATCCTTCTCCATCTCGGCGCGGACCTTGTCGATCTGGGAGCGCACGGCCTTGAGTTCGGCCTCGGCCTTGGCAGGGTTCGATTCCTGGGCGCCAGCGGTCCCGGTCGCCACTGGCAACAGCAGGATGAGGGCCAGGAAGTGAATGAGGCTGACAGCCTTGAGACAGGGACGCATGGTCATATTCTAGGTGCCGAATAGCCCGGATTTGCGCGCGCGGCCGCTATAATGCGCTCCCTTTTTCGCCAGGCACGACGCTGAACCATGGAACGACTCATCGAATACATCACCGTTCACCCCCTCCTGGTGGGCGCCGCGGTGCTGGCTTTGATCATCGTCATCGTCAACGAGTCGCGCCTGCGTGCCACGTCCTTCGCGGCCATTTCCTCGCAGGAGCTGATCCGGCTGATGAATCAGGGCGCCCTGGTGCTCGACATCCGCAAGCCCGAGGAGTTCGCGCTGGCCCATGTGAACGGCGCGAAGCAGTTGCCCTCGGAACAGATCCTGACCGCCGCCGACAACTTCAAGCGGTACAAGGAAAAGCCCGTGGTGGTCATCGACGAGTCGGGCTCGCTTTCGGCCGCCGCGGTTCGGCAGCTCAACCATCAGGGTTTCACCAAGGCGTTTTCACTGCGCGGCGGTTTCGCCGGCTGGCGCGCCGAGAATCTGCCGGTCTCCAAGGGCTGACGATGGCGGCTCCCGCGGTGACCATGTACGCCACGAGCTGGTGCCCGTATTGCCATCGGGCCCGCTCGCTGCTCGCGAGCAAGGGCGTGACGGCCACCGAGATCGATGTGGAATCCGCGCCCGAGAAACGCGCGGAGATGCACGCCCGCAGCGGCCGGCGCACCGTGCCGCAGATTTTCATCGGCGACCAGCATGTGGGCGGCAGTGACGACCTGCTCGCACTCGAAAAGGCGGGCAAGCTCGACGCGCTGCTCGGCGGCCGCTGACCCTTTCAATCTTCAAGACAGGAAAATGATCATGGAAAACCAGACCACCCCAGTGGCGAATGAACAGACTGGCCCGATGCTCGCGGTGCAATCCGTGTATCTCAAGGATTGCTCGTACGAAGCGCCGAAAGGCCCGCGACTCGACGGCAATTGGAACCCGCAAATCTCGCTGGACATCAATACCACGGCCACCGTGGTCGCTCCCGACGTCAACGAAGTGGTGCTCACGGTCACCGTCGGCGCCAAGCAGGGCGACGCGACCGCCTTCCTCGTGGAAGTGAAGCAGGCCGGCTTGTTCGTGATGCGCGGGCTGAATGCCGAAGACACCCGCCGCGCCATCGGCACCGTCTGCCCGAACATGCTGTTCCCATACGCGCGTGTGGCGGTGTCGGGTCTCGTGACCCAGGGCGGATTCCCGAATTTCGTGCTGCCGCCGGTCGACTTCAACGAGCTGTTCGCCCGCGGTCTCGCGCAGCAAGCCCAGGCTGCCCAGGGCGCGGCGAACTGATACTGCAGTGAACGGGGAGGCAGTCGCCGTCCTTGGCGCCGGCTCCTGGGGCACGGCGCTCGCGATCCAGTTCGCGCGCGCCGGTCATCCCACGCGGCTGTGGAGCCGCAGCGGCGCGGACGTGTCCGCGATGCGCGCCCAGCGGCAGAATCGCCGCTACCTTCCCGATGCCGCGTTCCCCGATGGAATAGCGGTGCACGATGATCTGGCGGCCGCCGTCAAGGGCGCGGTGGCCATTATTGTTGCTGTCCCCAGCCACGCCCTGCGCGTGTTGCTCACGCAGCTGAAGCCACTGCTGGCGCGGGACGCCCGTCTCGCCTGGGCCACGAAAGGCTTCGAGCTCGACACGGGCAAACTACCGCACCAGGTGGCCTACGAAGTGCTGGGTGACAAGTACCCCGTGGCGGTGCTATCCGGCCCCACGTTCGCGCGTGAAGTGGGCATGGGTCTGCCCACGGCCATGACCATCGCCTCGCCGGACGCCGAATTCGCGGCGCAACTCGCCCGCAGCCTGCACGCGCCCAACTTCCGCGCCTACACCTCCACCGACATCGTCGGCGTGGAAGTGGGCGGCGCGGTGAAGAACGTACTGGCGGTGGGCGCCGGACTTTCCGATGGACTGGGTTTTGGCGCGAACACGCGCATCGCGCTGATCACACGGGGTCTCAGCGAGGTGGTGCGGCTGGGCGTCGCGCTGGGCGCGCAGCCCGAAACCTTCATGGGGCTCGCCGGCCTCGGCGACCTGGTGCTCACCAGCACCGACAATCAGTCGCGCAATCGCCGTTTCGGCCTGGCGCTGGCCGAAGGCAAGAGCGTCGAGACGGCGCTTCGTGAGATCGGCCAGGTGGTCGAGGGATACACCGCCGCGCGCGCGGTGCACGAAGTCGCGCAGCGCGAGAATGTCGACATGCCGCTGGTCCGCGGCATCTACCGCATCCTCTACGGCAACGAGCCGGCGCGCGACGTGGTCAAGGACCTGATGACCCGCCCCATCCGCGCCGAAGTGCAGTGAGCAGCGCGCGCCGCGCGCACTAACTACTCCCGCTGAACCCCTGCTGGCGCCAGGCCTCGTAGACGACGATGGCCGCTGCGTTCGCCAGGGCGAACCAGCGGCCCGGCAGGGCGGCGCGCGCCGCGGCGTAGTTCTCGTGCACGCGTACGGTCGCCATCTCGTCGTAGTCGAGCCCCGCGCGCCGCACCGACTTGCGGTCCATGCGGAAGCCCAGAGGTTTGACCAGGTGCAATTCACAGCCGGTATTGGCCGAGAGGCGGATCAGGTTGCCGGTATTCGGCGGAATCTCCGGCTCGAACAGGACGACATGGAACATCGGCGCCGTTGATCAGTCCGCGAGCCGGAAGGAAATCGCCACGGCGGTGTAGCCCTGGTCGCAGTCGCCGCGGAAAGCCATGTAACTGCCCATCTTCACGCCAGCACGATCCAGCTCGTTGAAGCCGCTGGTCTCCTTGAGTTCCACCAGCGCGGGGTTGCCTTCCTTCTGGTCCATCCAGATGTTCAGCACCACGCGGCCTTCCTCGTTGCGACGCTTGGAGCCCGGTGGATAGAAGTCGGCCACCGAAGGCACACCCGTGGTGGTCACCTTGCACTTGTTATTGGTGACGTTGGCCGCCAGGCCCGTGAGCGGCGTGCAGGTCACGCGCAGGTCCTGCGATCCGTCGGTCTCGCCCACGCGGCCGGCGAACAGCCGGCGCGTCGCGCGCGGCGGCAGAAGGGTCTCGCGTTCGTTGGTCGCCTTGCTGTCCAGCCCGAAGTCGCGATGATCCAGCGCGAACTTGCAACGCAGGTATTCGGCACCCTGGTTGGACGCATTGAAATACGCCGCGCGGCGCACACCCTTGCAGTTGTTGGCCGTGTTCGCCGCGCACTCGCGCAGATCGTCGAAAGCCACGACGCCCACCGACCAGCCGGCACCCGACGCGGTGGGCTTGAGTTTTTCCTCGCGCGGCGCCGCCTTCAGCGCGGCGCGGCGCTTGCCGATGTCGGCTAGTAGTTTGTCCGAGAGGTCGGTGGCGGCCTTCTTCTGGCGCGCGTCGAGCCCCTGCTCGAGTCCCGCCAGGCGGCCGGGCGACTCGGGATCGTCGGCCGTGAACTCGCCGGATTCCGCCGCGACGCGTCCGTACGCATACGCCAGCATGGCGTCATGTTCGGGCGCGCTCGCGTCGGCAAGAATCTCCGACAGATCGCGGGCCGCGCCGTATGACATCAGTGGCACGGCTTTGCGCAGCCATTCGAGCGCCACTTTTACATTGCGCTGCGGACAATCGAAACGTCGGTACAGGTGGCCCAGCCAGGCGGGTGCTTCATTGCTGCCCAGTTTTTCGGCCTTGGTGAACCATTCGATGGCCTTTGCGCAGTTGTCCGGGTTGGCCGGCACCTGCTGCAGCCAATACTGCGCGGCGATGGCCGCCGCCTTGGCGCGGCCCGCGTCCGCCTGCCGCGTCCACACCTCAATGGAGCCCTGAGAAGCCAGGGCCTGCAGGTCGCCCTCGTCGGCCCACGGCAGCGTCTCGTAGCCCGGGTCGACGGCGATCGGCGTCGGATCGTTGTTCGCGAAAATGGGTTGGTCCGCGGCCATGGCGAGGCTGGCGGCGAACAGGAACAGGCAGGGAAGTACGGGTTTTTTCACGCGAAGTTTCTGAGGTAGTGGGCGAGTCGGAGCCGGGCGCGCATCGTACAATGCGCGTCCGATGAACGCCGCCGCCGCTTCGATCCCGAATCCCCTCCGCGTCAGATTCTGTGGGCTGGACTTGAACTCCCCCATCGTCCTGCTGTCGGGGTGCGTGGGCTTCGGCGAGGAATACACGCGAGTCGAAGGGTTTTCCAACCGGGACGTAGGCGCCATCGTGCTCAAGGGCACCACCGGCCAGCCGCGCCTG
Source organism: Steroidobacteraceae bacterium (assembly GCA_029266835.1). Taxonomy (GTDB): domain Bacteria; phylum Pseudomonadota; class Gammaproteobacteria; order Steroidobacterales; family Steroidobacteraceae; genus CADEED01. The sequence continues at coordinate 91,051 of JAQSWD010000003.1, read as the reverse complement.
GGGAACAAGCCCCATCGTGTCTACGAGACGCCGTCGGGCATGCTGAATGCCATCGGGCTGCAGAACCCCGGCGCGGAGCACGTGGTGCGCAGGATCCTGCCCACGCTCGATTTCAGCGAGACGCGCTTCTTCGCCAACGTCTCCGGGTCGACCATCGAGGAATATGCCGAAGTCACGCGCCGCTTCGACGATTCGCCCATCGACGCCATCGAGATCAACATCTCCTGTCCGAACGTGAAGGAAGGCGGCGTGGCCTTCGGCAATTATCCGGACATGTCGGCCAAGGTGGTCGAGGCCTGCCGGAAGGCGACCAGCAAACCCATCATCACCAAGCTGTCGCCCAACCAGACCGATATCCGGGAAAACGCGCGGCGCTGCATCGAGGCCGGTTCGGACGGCCTCGCCGTGATCAACACCATCATGGGCATGGCCATCGACGTGAAGTCGCGGCGGCCGGTCATTGGCAACATCCAGGGTGGCTTGTCAGGCCCCGCGATCAAGCCGATCGCGCTGCTGAAGGTTCACCAGGTGTACGAAGTGGCGAGGAAACACAACGTGCCCATCATCGGCCAGGGCGGAATCGCCACGGCGGAAGATGCGTTGGAGTTCATGATCGCGGGCGCCACCACCGTGGGCCTGGGGACTGCGCTTTTCTACGATCCGCTTCTGTGCCGCAAGATCAACGCGGGCGTGGCGGACTATCTCGACATCCACAAGCTCGGCGGCATCGCCGAGCTCGTTGGCTCATTGCGCACGGACTGACGGGACGATCAGTCCGCGCGCAACGAGCGTTCGAACTATTCCTTACTGCCCCGACGCGCGATCGTGTAGCGCCAGACGATGAACGCGGCAGCGATCACACCGACCACGGCGAGAACGATGTCCGACGTGTAGTCGTAGCGCTGACCGTGGACCACGATTTCGGGGTACTTGGTGGCTGTAACGACAACTTCTTGCATGTTTCCTCTCTTCGCCGGACGTCACGGGAAAAATGTCCGGAACCCTGATGGGACAAAGAATGGAACAAGCCCGGGACACTGGAAACAAAGCTGTTTCCGATTCGCGACGGCTTTCACGCGCTCCTTCGGTTATGTAACCCGTTGGGCGAATACTCCGACAAAAAGCGGGAATTTCGCGCGCTGGATAGCGCTAACACTCTCGCTTTCACCCGGCAGACATTCCCTGTCCCCAGGACCGGATTGTTGTCCCGCGGAAACCGGTGGACAAGCGGGTTGATGCCTAATCGGCATCGTGGAAAGTAACTAGGGGTTGTTAGGTTGGGCGTCAGCGAACGAAGAGGCGATCGATGTCCTGCTACAACAACACGCCAAGTGTCCTTTTGGCCACTCGTGGGTTGGGAAGAAGACATCTGTCCTCGGCAGGTACTCTTTGGTGGTCCCTTGAAAGCCCGCGTTCGCCAGCAGTTGCGAGCGCAGAGATGACAGCTCTGCCTGCGCAGCTTTTCTCTCGGGAAGAAAGAAATGGGGACATTCCTCATTTGCCCGCGAAGCGGGAAAAAGGGGACGTGCCTGGCGCAGGCGCGTCCCCTTTTTCTAGCAAATGAGGAATGTCCCCATTTCTTTCCGCCCGAAACTGAGCGCCGGACGCCTTCCCACTCCCGCGCCAACGCTCCGTGCGCTGACCTGAACTCCGAGCTAGGGCAACGTCTCGTCGTCAGACATGCCCAGCTCCTTGAGCTTGCGAGTGAGCGTGTTGCGCCCCCACCCGAGAACCCGGGCGGCCTCCTGCCGGTGGCCATGCGTGCGATTCAACGCCACGCGGATCAGCACGCGTTCGAATTCGGGCAGCGCCTGGTCCAGCCAGGCCGTCGTGCCGTCATGAGGCTGCGCCTTGGCCCAGAGCGTGAGCGCGGCGGCCCAGTCGGTCTGCGCCGCCGGCGTGACGATGTGCATTTCCGAGGGCAGATCCTGCAGCTGGATTTCGCTGCCCGGCGCCAGCGCGGTGAGGCGGCGGCACAGGTTTACCAGCTCGCGGACGTTGCCGGGCCAGCGGTACGACTGCAGTCGTTCCATGGTGACCGGCGCGAGGATCTTGGTTTCCGTGCCCAGCTCGGCCGCGGCCTGGCGCAGGTAGTGGCCCAGAAGGTCGGGGACATCCTCGGTGCGCGAACGCAGCGGCGGCAGCTCGATGCGGATCACGTTGAGGCGGTGATAGAGGTCCTCGCGGAAGATGCCGCGCTCCACGCGCTCTTCGAGATTCTGGTGCGTGGCGGCGATCACGCGTACGTCCACCTTGATGGGCGTCTGACCGCCGACGCGGTAGAACTCACCCTCGGCGAGCACGCGCAACAGGCGCGTCTGCAACGGCGTGGACATGTCGCCGATCTCGTCAAGGAACAACGTGCCGCCATTGGCCTGCTCGAAGCGGCCTCGGCGCTGCGTGTCGGCGCCGGTGAACGAGCCTTTCTCGTGGCCGAACAGCTCGGACTCGAGCAACTCCGCGGGAATCGCCGACGTGTTCAGCGCAACGAAGGGTTTGCTCTGCCGCGGACTGTGTTCGTGCAGCGCACGCGCGACCAGCTCCTTGCCGGTACCGGACTCACCAGTGATCAGCACCGCGACGCTGGAGCGCGACAGCCGGCCTATGGCGCGGAACACCTGCTGCATGGCCGGCGCCTTGCCTAACAACTCCGGGATTTCCGGCGTTTGCGCCGGCGCCTCATCACCCTTGCGGGCAGTCTGCCCGGCGCGGCGCACGAGCTCCACGGCCTGGTCGATGTCGAACGGTTTGGGGAGGTATTCGAAGGCGCCGCCTTCGTAAGCGCTTACGGCGCTGGGCAGGTCCGAATGCGCCGTCATCACGATGACCGGCAGTGTGGGATGCGCCACGCGCACTTCGCGCAGCAGGTCGATACCCGAGCTCCCTGGCATGCGGATGTCGGTGAGCAGTACGTCCGGGGCGTCGCCGCGCAGCGCGGCCATGGCCGGCTCGGCCGAGTCGAAAGCGCGCGGCACCATGCCGCTGGCGCGCAATGCCCGCTCGAGCACCCAGCGGATGGAGGCATCGTCCTCCACCAGCCACACCCGCAGTGCGGGCTGAGGAGCTGTGGTTGAGGTGGTGTGCATATAGGTGGGGTCGACGCTCATGCGCTCTCCGGTAGGGGCAGCAGGATGGTGAACACCGTGCGGCCTGGCTTGCTTTCAAATTCGATGAGCCCGCCGTGGCGGGTGACGAGGTCCTGTGAGACCGCGAGACCCAGTCCGGTGCCGTTTGCGCGGCCGGTGACCAGCGGGAAAAAGATGGTGTCGGCCAGCTCGGGCGGCACGCCGGGGCCGTTGTCCTCGACTTGCAGGCTGGCGGCCAGCCTGTGTCGCGTGGTGCCGATGTTCACGTTGGCGGCCACGCGCGTGCGGATCAGGATGCGGCCGCGATCACCCACGGCCAGCAACGCGTTGCGCGCGATGTTGAGCAGCGCCTGGATGATCTGGTTGGCGTCGACTTCAGCGTTTGGCAGCGACGGATCGTAGTCGCGCTCGACCAGCACGCCGGATCGCGCCTCGCTGCGCAGCAGCCGATACACGTGCTCGCAAAGCTCGTGCACGTTGATCAGCGCCTTCTGCGGAACACGCGTGGGGCCGATCATGGAATCGACCAGCGCGGTGAGCCGGTCGGCCTCGCTGATGATGACGCCGGTGTACTCGCGCAGTGGCTCCTGCAGCTCGCGCTCCAGCAGCTGCGCGGCGCCACGCAGGCCACCCAGCGGGTTCTTGATCTCGTGCGCCAGCTGCCGAACCATCTGGCGGCTGGAGTCGAGGCGCGCCATGAGTTCGCTTTCGCGCGAGATGCGCTGGCGCTGCGTGGCGTCGGAAATCTCGAGCAGCAGGTACTTGCGCTCGAACTCGCTGTCCATGGGCGTCATGGTGACGTCGATGACGCGATGCTCGCGGCCCAGCGGGCCCGTCATCACGGCCATCTCGCGCTCGGACAGGGTCTCGCCGGTGTCGAGCGCGCGGCGCATCAGCGGATTGAGCGAATCCGCTTCCAGCACCAGTGAGAGAAAAGGTTTGCCGCGCGCCTGGTTGACGCTCACGGCGAGAAGGTCCTGCGCGGCCACGTTCGCGTACACCACGCACAGGTCGGCATCGAGGACCACGATGCCGGTGGCCAGCGCGCCGATCAGGTCGGCGGGCTCGAAATGCGCGATCGCAGAAGGAAGAAACCGTTCAACCGCCATGTGAGCCCCCAGCGACTTCACATGGCCGGCCCAGGACCGGAAAGATAGTTAGACGAGCTAGCGTCGGCGCGGTTGATTCAGCGACGGACGGATCACGTGAAACGACACACTGGCGCTGCACAACACGCGCCCGTGGGAATCCTTGAGAGTCACCGCGGCCGTGTGCGTTCCACGGTCGGCGGGTTGCAGGACGGCATGAGTCGATTGCGGGTTCGCCGCTTTGCCGTCGACCACCAGGTTCACCGAGTCGCCGGGACGCAGCCCCGGGCTCAGTGAAACACCGATCGACACGTTCTCGGGGTTGGTGAACGTCGCGTCGTTCTCCGGAGTGATCGTGCAACTCTCGTAGACGAAGTCGTCGATGCCCTGGAGTGACCGTTGTTCGGACGGAATATTCGAGTTGGCGCTGGAACTGACGGAAGACTGCGGCGCCGAATAGGTCTGCACCGATTCCAGCTCCACTGGCTGACCTCCCGGTAGCGGCCGATCGGAATAGGTCTTCGACCCGTCCTTCTCGACACGCACGTAGGTGGTGGCCAGCGCCGCGGAGGCGGCGGCTATCGAAACGAGTACCAGCGTCAGGCGCTTCATGGGCCCTGAGCATAAACCCGACGGATGAACCGGACCAAAACGTGTTCCACAAGTTATGGAACTGCCCGGAATTCCACAATGAATTCAACGACAAAGTGCGGCGGCGCCCGGCAGGCGCCGCCGCAATCGATGGCGCGGGGAAGCTGGCGGACGTCGTCGTCGGGTCCGAACCCGCGTTGCCGTCCATCGAGGCTTCCCGCAACCGCACGCCGCCTCAGCAGCTGTAGTACATGTCGAGCTCGACCGGGTGAGTCGACATGCGGTAGCGCGTGACTTCCTGCATCTTCAGGCCGATGTAGGCATCGATCACGTCATTGGTGAACACACCGCCACGCGTGAGGAACTCGCGATCCTTGTCCAGGGCTTCGAGCGCCATGTCCAGCGAGTGGCAGACCTGAGGAATCTTCTTCTCTTCTTCCGGCTCCAGGTCGTACAGATCCTTGTCGGCCGGTTCGCCCGGGTGGATCTTGTTCTGGATACCGTCGAGGCCGGCCATCAGCATGGCCGCGAACGCGAAGTACGGATTCGCGGTGGAGTCCGGGAAGCGCACTTCGATGCGGCGCGCCTTGGGGTTCGACACCCACGGAATGCGGATCGAAGCTGAACGGTTGCGCGCGGAGTACGCGAGCATCACGGGAGCTTCGAAGCCGGGAACCAGGCGCTTGTAGCTGTTGGTGCCCGGGTTCGTGAACGCGTTGATCGCCTTGGCGTGCTTGATGATGCCGCCGATGTAATACAGCGCCGTGTCGGAGAGACCGCCGTATTTGTCACCCGCGAACAGCGCGACGCCCGCCTTTTGCAGCGACTGGTGCACGTGCATGCCCGAGCCGTTGTCGCCGACGAGCGGCTTCGGCATGAACGTCGCCGTCTTGCCGTAGCTGTGGGCCACGTTCTGCACGCAGTACTTGAGGATCTGCACTTCGTCGGCCTTGCGCACGAGACCACCCGCGCCCACGCCGATTTCGCACTGGCCGCCGGTGGCGACTTCGTGGTGATGCACTTCGACCTTCATGCCCATCTCGACCAGCGCGTCGCACATGGCCGAACGGATGTCCTGGTAGGCGTCGACCGGCGGCACCGGGAAGTAACCGCCCTTGATGCCGGGACGGTGACCCTTGTTGCCATCGGGATAGACGGTGTTGCTGTTCCACGCACCCTGGCCGGAGTCGATGTGGTAGCTCGACTCGTTCATGCCGCTGTTCCAGCGCACACTGTCGAAGATGAAGAATTCGTTCTCGGGGCCGAACAGCGCGCCGTCGGCGATGCCCGTGGACTTGATGTAGGCCTCGGCACGCTTGCCGAGCGAACGCGGATCGCGCTCATAGCCTTGCATGGTCGCCGGCTCGATGATGTCGCAGCGGATGTTGACCGTGGTCTGCTCGAAGAACGGGTCGATGACCGCCGTCGTCGGGTCGAGCGCCAGGATCATGTCCGACTCGTTGATGCCCTTCCAACCGGAGATGGACGAACCGTCGAACATCTTGCCGTCACGAAACAGGTCTTCATCAACGAGGTCCGCGGGGATCGTCACGTGTTGTTCTTTGCCGCGCGTATCGGTGAAGCGAAGGTCGGCGTACTTGACCTCCTTGTCCTTGATCAACTTGAGTACATCTGCCGGTTTCATTTTTAGAGATCCTCTAAGGGAAGGGTTTGAGCCTCGGTCTCAATGCATTCGCTGTGCCAGCCATGGAAGTCTTTTCAATACAATGGCTTAGCTACAACTTGGCTCCGCGCCTGCACATTATTGGTGCGAGCGCGCCGAATTTTGCTCCATGTCGAGTCGGAAAACCGCTCCACCTTTGCACATCGCACTTGCTTGAGGCGGGAAGATGTGTCTATATGAACTTGTCAGGAATTTAGTTTATTTATGGACTAGCGAGGACGCTCATGAGTCTCACCGCCAATTCTCACAGGCTCGAATCAGGGCGCGGAAGGGTGGAATCCCTGGGTGGGCCGGGCCTTCGCGCCTTCATCAACATCGCTGAGGCCTGGGGCCTCACCATTGCCGAGCAGTTGCAGTTGCTCGGCATCGCCTCGCGTTCCACCTTCTTCAAGTGGAAGCGCGAGGCGTCGCCGCGTCTGCCGCGCGACACGCTGGAACGGCTGTCGTACCTGCTGGGTATCTACAAGTCGCTGCAGATCCTGCTGCCGGATCCCAAGGCCGCTGACGAATGGATTCGGAGGCCCAACAACGCGGCGCTCTTCGGCGGCCGCTCGGCGCTGGATCGCATGTTGTCCGGCCAGGTGGCCGATCTCTACGTGGTGCGCGAATACCTCGACGCCGAGCGTGGCTAACGGCCCCTCGCGGCCACTTCTTGCCAAGGAACCAGGGACGGTGACGACTTCCAACGCCGCGGCGGCCACAGCCGCGATGGCCACGCGCGCGGTGCGATTCGCGCCCTGTCATCGCATCGTCGCCAGCCGCATGCCCACCATCCACCTGTTCGAGCGCGTCGCCGATGCCGCCGACTGGGATGCGCTGTACGCGCTCGAATCCCTGACGAACCCGCGTATCCGCAATGAAATCGGTGATCTTCGGCTGGTGCCCGTGGCCGATCGGGTCAGCGGACCCAACGCATCCATCGTGATGGCGCCCTTCACCCACCTGTCGCCGCAGGGTACGCGCTTCACCGACGGGCATTTCGGCGCCTATTACGCGGCGGAATCGATGGATACCGCCATCGCCGAGACCCGCTTCCACCGCGAGAATTTCCTGCGCGCCACCCACCAGCCACCCATCGAGCTCGAAATGCGTTGTTATCTCGCCGACGTGGCCTGCGAAATGCACGACCTGCGTGGCCGGCAGATCGAACTACCGCACATCTACGATCCCGCGAGTTACGCGGCCTCGCAGAAGCTCGGCAGTGCCCTGCGGAACTCCGGGTCCAATGGCATCGCTTTCGACAGCGTGCGTCGCGCCGGCGGCCAGTGCCTCGCGGTATTCCGGCCGCGACTGGTGCAGAACGTGCGTCAGAACGTGCATTTGAGATACGCGTGGGATGGCAACTCGATTTCCGACGTCTACGAGATCCGGGCGCTGAATCTTTAGACCCGCCCGCTATACTTCGCGCCGAAAACCACGGCCCACAGCATGACCCCCAACGCACAAAACCGGTCCGGCGACATCCCGCTGGGAGTGCCGCCGCGCACCTTCCAGGACCTCATCTTCGCGCTCCAGAAATACTGGGCGGACCAGGGCTGCGTGATCCTGCAGCCCTACGACATGGAAATGGGCGCGGGTACGTTCCACACCGCCACCTTCCTGCGTTCCATCGGGCCCGAGCCATGGTCGGCGGCCTATGTGCAGCCTTCGCGACGCCCCACTGATGGCCGTTACGGTGACAATCCGTTCCGCCTGCAGCACTACTACCAGTTCCAGGTGGTCATCAAACCTTCGCCGCTGCCCATACTCGATCTGTATCTGGGCTCTTTGCGCGCGCTGGGTTTCGACACGCTGGTGCACGACGTGCGCTTCGTCGAGGACAACTGGGAATCCCCGACGCTCGGCGCCTGGGGCCTGGGCTGGGAAGTGTGGCTCAATGGCATGGAGGTCACGCAGTTCACCTACTTCCAGCAGGTGGGCGGGCTCGACTGCAAACCCGTGACCGGCGAGATCACCTACGGCCTCGAGCGCCTGGCCATGTACCTGCAAGGCGTCGAGAGCATCTTCGACATCGTGTGGACCGATGGCCCGCGGGGCCTGGTCACGTATCGCGACGTCTTTCATCAGAATGAAGTCGAACAGTCGGCTTACAACTTCGAGCACGCGGACACCGCGGTGCTGTTCCGCCACTTCGACGAACACGAAGCCGCCTGCAACAAGCTGCTCGAGGTCAAACTCGCGCTGCCGGCGTACGAGCAGGTCATGAAGGCTTCGCACACATTCAATCTGCTGGATGCGCGCAAGGCGATCTCGGTGACCGAGCGCCAGCGTTACATCCTGCGCGTGCGCGCACTGGCGCGCGCGGTGGCGCAGGCCTACTACGACAGCCGCGAAGCCCTGGGCTTTCCGATGCTGCCCTCGTCGGCGAAACCATCGACTCCGCCCGACCAGAAAAAGGGGGCCGCATGAGCGCCGCCGATTTCCTGGTCGAGCTGGGTACCGAGGAGCTGCCGCCGCTGGCGTTGCCGGAATTGCAAAAGGCTTTCGCGGAAGGCATCCGCTCGGGTCTCGCCGACGCCGGCATTCCGCATGGAGCGCTGAAGTCCTTCGCCACGCCGCGCCGGCTCGCGGTGCTGGTGATCGGTGTGGGCGCGATGCAGGTTGCGCAGTCGCTGAAACTCAAGGGGCCACCGGTGAACGCCGCCTTCGACAAGGCCGGCCAGCCCACCACCGCGGCCATCAAGTTCGCCGAGAAATGTGGCGTGGCCGTGGACGCACTCAAGCGCGTCGTCGAGGGCAAGGGCGAGTTCCTGTATTTCGAAGGCGAGAAGCCCGGCCTGTCTACCGTGAGCCTGCTGCCCGGCATCGTGCAGAAATCGCTCGATGCGCTGCCCATCCCCAAGCGCATGCGTTGGGGGTCATCGACCGCGGAGTTCGTGCGGCCCGTGCACTGGCTGGTGCTGCTGTTCGGCGGCGACGTCATTCCCGCGCGGATCCTCGACACCGACGCCGGCCGTGCCACTCGCGGCCACCGTTTCATGGCGCCCGCGGATCTGTCATTGGTTCAGCCGCGCGACTACGAGGCCACGCTGCGCGACAATGGTTTTGTTCTCGCAGACTTCGCCGTGCGCCGCGAGAAGATCCGCGAGCAGGTGGCGGCGGCGGCCGGCTCGCTCACCGGCGAGGCACTGCTCGACGAAAAGCTGCTCGATGAAGTCACCGCGCTGGTCGAATGGCCGAGCCCGGTCACTGGCTCGTTCGAAGGCCGCTTCCTCGATCTGCCGCGCGAAGTGCTGATCTCCACGCTGCAGCAGCATCAGAGATATTTCGCCGTGCAGAATTCCGCCGGCAAGTTGCTGCCGCATTTCATCACGATGAGCAACATCGAGAGCCGTGACCCTTCGAAGGTGCGCGCAGGAAACGAGCGCGTGGTGCGGCCACGGCTTTCGGATGCTGCTTTTTTCTGGTCGCAGGATCGCAAGCAGAAGCTCGCCGATCGCCGTCCCGCACTGGACGCGGTGACCTTTCAGGCCAAGCTCGGCTCCGTGGGCGACAAGACGCGGCGCGTGGCCACGCTGGCCGGCGAAATCGCGTTGCTCATTGACGCCGACCAGGCCACCGCCGTACGCGCGGCGGAGCTCGCGAAGTGCGACCTGCTGTCGAACATGGTGGGCGAGTTCCCGGAACTGCAGGGAATCATGGGCCGCTACTACGCCACCGCCGATGGAGAACCCGCCGAAGTCTGCGCGGCCATCGATGAACACTATCTACCGCGCGGCGCGGGTGGCTCGCTGCCCGGCACCGGCGCGGGTGTCGCCGTGGCGCTGGCCGACAAGCTCGACACGCTGGCCGGCATCTTCGCCATCGGACAGAAGCCCAGCGGCACGAAGGATCCGTTCGGCCTGCGACGCGCGGCCATCGGCGCGTTGCGCATCCTGGTCGAGAAGAAGCTGGACATCGATCTGCGCGCGCTCGTGACGCGGGCGTGCGCGTTGCAACCGGTGCAGGGCGCCAACGCGTCCGCGGAAGTCTGGGATTTCATGGTCGAGCGCCTGCGCGCGTATTTCATCGACGCCTCCGGGGCCGACTCGTCCGGCCCCGGCATCACCACCGAGATGTTCGACGCGGTCCGCGCCAGCGAACCGGTGTCGCCGCTCGATTTCCGTGCGCGGCTCGACGCGCTGGCGTCGTTTCTCGCATTGCCCGAGGCGGAGAGCCTTACCGCGGCCAACAAGCGCATTGCCAATATCCTGAAGAAGAGCACCTCGGTGACGCCCGACGGTACACGGGCCACGCCGGTCGCGGCGCAGGTAGAGCTGCTGCGCGAGCCGGCCGAGAAGGCGCTGCATGAGGCACTGGCCGAGGCGTTGCCGGATGTGGAGCGCGCGCTGGGCAAGGGCAACTACGCCGGCGCGCTCACGCGCCTCGCAAAGCTCCGGCCGACCGTCGATGCCTTCTTCGACGGCGTGATGGTCAATGCCGAGGACCCGGCGCTGCGCAACAACCGGCTGGCGTTGCTCGCCGGGTTGCGTGGCCAGTTCACGCGCATCGCCGACCTGTCCTGTCTGCCGGGTTGAGGGCGGACTGGTGCAGTTCCTGCTATCGGTCGTCTTTACCATGGCGTACATGGTGTGGACCGTGTTCATCGGGGTCATGTACTGCATCATCTGCCCGTTCCTGCCATGGCGCGGCCGCTTCTGGATGGCGGGGGTCATGGGTCACGTCATGGTGTTCCTGCTGCGCTGGATCTGCGGGCTCACCTACACCGTGGAAGGCCGCGAGAACCTGCCCGCCGAAGGGCAACACGTGATCCTGATGAAGCACTCGTCCACGTGGGAAACCTACACCATCATGTTCCTGTTCAAGCCGCTGGTCTGGGTGATGAAGCGGGAAATCCTGTTCATCCCGTTCATCGGCTGGGGATGCATTCTGGCGAAATGCATCGCCATCGACCGCAGGGCCGGCGGGTCCGCCGTGAACCAGGTGCTGCGGCAGGGCAAGGACCGCATGGAGAAGTTAGGCGCATGGATCCTGGTGTTCCCGGAAGGCACACGCGTGGCGGCCGGCGAGACGCGGCGTTACGGTTCCAGCGGTGCGCTGCTGGCCGCGCAACAGGGATGCAAGATCGTGCCCGTGGCGCACAATTCGGGCTATTTCTGGCCGCGGCGCGGGCTGTTGAAGAAGCGCGGCACCATCCGCGTGGTCATCGGGCCACCCATCGAGGCCGCGGGCCGCGATGTGCGCGAGGTCAACGACGAGTGCCAGCGCTGGATCGAAGCGCACGTCTATCCGCCCGAATAGGCCACACAGTCGAGTTCCACCAGTAGTTCGGCGCGGCACACGTCTCCCTGCAGCAGCAGCAATGGTGTATCCGGCGGCAAGCGTTCGCGCAGTGCCGCCTCGACCACGGGCAGGTCCGCGCGATTGCGCAGGTAAGCCTTGATCAGCGTGTCGCGTCCCAGCGTGACAGGCAGCGCCGGCGCCTGCGAGTGCGCGCGCGCCAGCAGGCTGTCCAGATTGGCAAGGATTTCGCGGGCCTGTTCCCGCGTGTCGTCGAGGTGCCGGGACGCGTGGCCCACGATGCTTGCGGTGCCGGAGATCATCAGCAGGCCGGGGGTCACCAGCATCGCGCGTGAAAAGGTGGGCGCCGTTTCACCGTACTGGCGGGGATATAGATAGGCCGATACCTGGCGCGGATTCTCCAGCGCGAGGCCAGGCTCCCGGCCCGCCAGCCAGTAGAGCTGCAGAACGCGCCTGTCTTCGCGGCCGCCGATGACGGTGGCCGCCGGGTGTTGCAACTGGCGCCACTGCGCGAGGCCCGCGACGCGCCCGGTGCAGAAATTGCGATATCGCTCGGCGTCCCCGGCACCTTCGTTGATGGCATCGAAATAGTTCCACGTGCGCAGCAGGTGCGGAAACCGCGATTCGGACTGGAAGCGCGCCAGGGTCCGGTAGGCAGCGGCCGCGGCCTGCGCGAGGCCGCCGTGCTCGCTCTCGTGCACTTCGAGGACACCCGCGAGGAAATGCTCGTCGCTGCTGAAGCGCACGCCGGCGAATTCGCCGCAGGTCACGGGACCGTTCGCCATCCAAAGTTCGGTGAGTCCGGCGCCCGATAGCGGCTCCAGAGCCACGCGCACGCGGCGCTCGCCCGTGGTGACGCCATCACCGAAGCCGATGGCGAGCAATACGTCAGCGGGCAAGTCCTGCGCGGGAGCGAGCCGCCGGTAGCTGAATCGAGGCGATGCGGAAGCCAATCGCGCGTTTGTCACCAACACAGGGTTCATCTGGCGGGTCGGATCATACCCGCCGGGGCCGCAGTCGTTGGCGCAAAGAAAAGGGGCCGGGATGACCCGGCCCCAAGGAGACAACCGCGACTCAGCGGTCAGTGATCAGAACTTCACTTTGACGCCCGCATAGAAGTAACGCGCGCGCACGTCGTAGATGCCGCTGCCTTCACCGGTGCCGGTGAGACCCAGCGGCGGAATCTTGTCGGTGAAGTTGTCGACGCCCAGATAGGCATGCCAGGAGTCATTGATGTCGTAACCGGCACGCAGATCCTGGTAGATCACACTGGGATAGAAGCGGACGTCCGCGTAGTCGGCGTTCTGCGGCGGCTCACCCTGCAGCCCGTAGGTATCCTCGTAATTGAGCAACACCTGCTTGCCGATGTACCGCAGCTGGTAACCGATCGAGAACGGGCCCTTTTCGAAGTCCAGGTTCAGGTTGAACGCATCCTTCGGATCTCCGAGTTCGAGCAAGGCCTGGTCGGCATCATTCGGGTTCGCGGGATCGAGGAACTCGTCACGCTGCAACATCAACGTGTAGATCAGGCGTGTCTTGATCTTCGAGCCGTCCGACGTGCTGTGGTTGTAACCCACTTCGAAGTCGATGCCACGCGACGTGGAGCTCGCGTAGTTCAGCAACGTCTGCTGCAGGGTGCCGTCCATCAATGCGTACGGCGACTCGGGGTGATTCGCCACATCCGGGTCGTAGTCCGGTCCACCCGCCGCACCCCAACGCTGGAACAACCCGCAGAACTGATTGTTCAGGTCCACGGCGTCATAACAGGCGTTCATGATCTGTTGCGCGGTGGGCGCGGTGATCACGTCGTCGATCTTGATGTCGAAGTAGTCAGCCGACAGCGACAGTCCAGGCGCGAACTCCGGCTGATACACCACGCCAATGGTCACCGAGTCCGAAACTTCTTCCTTGAGCTCGGGGTTGCCGCCGCTCAGGATTTCGGGAGTCGAGCTGTAGACGTGGTCGTAGCCAGTGCCACCCTGCGAAGGCGGCGGACCACCGGGGATGCCGGCCGCTGCGCAATTCGCCGCGCGAGTCGCGGAACCCGCGCCCACGTTGCGGTAGGAGCAGGGGTCGTTGATGGTCGCGAAGTTCTGGCTCTGCTCGGAGTACAGGTCCACGAGGCTGGGCGCACGCACCGCGCGCGCCACGCCACCGCGGAACCGCAAGCTGCTGGTCGGCGACCAGTCGATGCCGGCGTTGTAGGCGAAGACACCGCCCGTGTCACCGTCGTATTCCGCATAGCGGCCCGCCAGGTTCAATGTGAGTTCATCGGCGAATGGCAGCTCCTTGAGCAGCGGCACGCGCATTTCGGTGAACACTTCATCGACCTTGAACTTCGGAGGATCGAACAGCGGCAGCGCGTTGTAGAACGTGATGCCACTGGACACCAGCTCGTCCGCCTCGAAGAAGTTCTCCTCGGTGCGGTGCTCGATGCCGAATGCGACGCCGATGGCTCCAGCCGGCAGCGAGAACCAACCGCTGGTATCACCCATGACGGTGGCGCTGGCGACGAACTGCTTGATCTCGGCCACCGAGGTGGTGTCCTGCGTCACGTAGTCGCGCATCTGCGCGTTGATCGAGCCTTCGCCGAAGGGATTCAGCGGCACGCAGGCGGCAATGTCGGCAGCCAGGGTGCTCACCGACATCGGATTGGTGTCGTCGTAGCCGAATGCCGCAGCCGGATCGATCTGCGAGCGGCACACGATCTGACCACTGCCATTCGTCGCGGCATCCATGGCCAGGCCGAACCGCTGCATGTTCATGTTGCCCCTGACGACCGTGTCTTCCTTGAAATTGCCCTGATTGAGCGCGAGCTCGTACCTCCAGTTCTCACTCATCTTGCCGTTCACGCCGAGCACGATGCGCGTGGTTTCGCGCGTGGCGTCCTCGCGGCGCGGACCGAACTCGATGAGGTTGCGGCGCAAGGCAATTCGCGAGGTGGCTATGTAGGGATCCGCGAAACCGGCGGCGGCCCTGGCGGCCTGCAGCTGCGCACGCGCCTGATCACCCATGAAAGGATTGTCGAAGCGAATCGTTTCGCGCGGATCACCCGTGGTGCCGCCCTGGAAGAAGGCCGGGCTGCCGAAACGGACGGATTCCGTGCGCACGTACTTGGCTTCGATGAACGGTACGAAGGCTTCGGAAAGCTCCAGGTGGCCGAACAGGTTCAGGCTGTAACGATCGAGCTTCGGATAGATCGCGAGCAGCGTGCCCTCGCGATTGTTCATGCCGTTGCCACCCTGGAAGTTTCCGGTGGGCGCCAGGCCGATGCGTTCACCGGTCTGCGGCACCAGCGTGCCATCGGGATTGAACACGTACGAGCAGTTCCATCGCGCACCCTGCCCGTCGACGCCGCAAGGCGTCACCGCCGGCGCCATCGCATTGTTGGCGATGAGGAAAGAACCGCCATTGGCGATCGACGCGAAACGGATATCGTCGTAGTAGATGCGATCCGGAATGCCGTCGCTGCCGTTGGGCGTGCCGGCCGGGTCCGTGTCGACGACCACGAAGTTCCCGTTGTTGATCAGGTTCCTGCGATCGGTCGCAAACCACTCGTCCTGCTTGGCGTACTCGGCGTTCAGGGCGATGTTGCCGCGGTCATCCATGAAGTTGGTGCCCGCCAGGATGCTGGCGTAGTAGTTGCCCGCGTCTCCCTCGTCGCTCTGGCCACCCTGGCCGCGGAACTGCAGCCCTTCGAAATCCTGCTTGAGCACGAAGTTGACCACGCCCGCGATGGCGTCCGAGCCGTAGACCGCGGAGTTGCCGCCGGTCACCACGTCGATGCGCTCGATCAGGTCGGTCGGGAACGTGTTGGTGTCGGGTGAAACCGCGTTGCTGAGGATGTCGGCGCCCACGTGCCGCCGGCCGTTCACCAGCACCAGCGTGCGCTGCGTGCCGAGGCCGCGAAGGTCGAGCAGGTTCAGACCCGTGGTGCCGAGGAATCGGCTGGAGTTGGACTGACTGAAGGTACTGCGAAGTGCCGGCAGATCGTTGAGCAGGTCGCCGACGGAGGTGTTGCCTGTCTGGAAGAGCTCTTCGCCGCTGATCGTCGTGACCGGTACCGGTGACTCGAGGTTGGGAGTGATGATGCGAGTGCCGGTGACGACCACTTCGTCCATCGGTTTCTCATCGGGTTTCTGCTGCGCCTGCGCGGCCATGCTGATGGCGTAGGCGGAAATCGAGCAAAGCAAAGCCAATGCGCGGCGGTCGCCGCGGTTGCGATAAAGAGACATGAGCCCTCCTGCAAGAGAGTTCTGCCGGGTACCGGGCGTTCGCTTCGCCGCGGACGGCAGCTGATTTTTATTGATTCCCTTGATGCGTCCGAGCCAAGCACGGGCACACCCATGGCTGGAGCATAACCATCGGAGAATGGAAAATGAAACAGTTAGTTGAAAGCGGGTGCCGATGAGCGGGCGGAAATACGGGGATGCCCTGACGTAGGGCCTTTGTCAGGCTCGCGAACCAGAATGGCGCGCTAGCGCCCGCCGAACTCGTGGGCAATCGACAACGAGTAGCGACGACCGAGGAAATCGTAGTTGCCGTTGAAGGCTTCGGCGCCGATCGGGAACGGCGGTTTGCCATCGAGTAGATTGGTGATGGCGAGCCGGAAGGTGGTGGAATCCTTCCAGCGGTATCGGGCAGATAGATTGTGGGTGTAGTCCGCGTTTACTTCGAGGACGTCGCGCGAGTCCGCGGTGAAGCCGCGATCGTAGAGTTGCGCGCTCACGTAGTTGGTTTGCCAGGCCATGCTCAATGGGCCTTTCTCCCAGGCCAGGTTCAACTGCACGGAATTTGTGGGACTTCCGATCTGCGACTCTGTATTCGCCGTGACCAGGCCCGTGGCCGAAGCCCTCTCCTCACGTAGCCGGAAGTACCGCAGCCCGATATCCAGGTTACCGAACCTGCCGATCGGCCGACGATAGGCGGCATCAACGGTGACACCCGCCATGGACTGGTACGCGCCATTCACGTAACCGGTCTGCACGAAAGTGATCTGGCCCGGATTGGTGGAGCCGGGCGCATTACGCTGGAAGAATCCGCAGTAGTGGTTAGGGTAGTCGGCGTTGTCGAAGCAAGCCTCGGCGAGGTCCTCTGTCGTGAGGTTGGTGATGGCGTCATCGACGCGGATGTCGACCCAGTCCACCGCGATATCGAGACCCTCCAGCCAGCGCGGCCGGAGAATGAACCCCAGCGTCCAGGCGTTGGCGGATTCATTGCGCAAGTCCTGGTTGCCCTGCGTACTTCCCGGCACTGACACATTGTTGGCGATCGACTGCCAGCTGCCATCGTCGGGCAGGCCGTACTCCGCAAAAAAGCGCTCACAGTTGGCGGCACGAACCGCGGGTCGCGTACCGTTGGCCAGATTCGCGGAGCTGCAGGGGTCCGGGACCGTCGTGAACAAGGGCGACACTGGCGTATACAGTTCGAGCAGGGACGGTGCCCGCATCGAGCGCGTGAGATTGCCCCGGATCTGCAGATCATCGACGGGCTTCCACTGCAGGCCGCCGGTCCAGGCGGTGAATTCGCCGTTGACCTCGTTGTCCACGCGCCGGCCTTTGCCGAAGAGAGTGAACTCGCGCAGCAGTGGTTTGGCGTTGCGCTCACCCACCAGGGGCACGACCACTTCACCGAAGAACTCCTGCGTGCTGTAAGCACCCTTCACTGCCTGCAGTGGTGACGAGCGGCCCAGGGCCGCGCGCAGGTAAGCATCGGGCGCGAAGTCGCTGGCCTCGCGGCGAGACTCCCAGCCCGCGTTGTAGGCAATCGGTCCGCCCCACACGTCGAACAGGTGGCTGCCGATGTTGGCGTGAAACACGCGTTGCTCTGCCGAATCCTCGATGCGTTGGATGCTGGCGATGTAGTCGCGTGCGGCTTGCGACGGGCGTCCCTCGCCGAACATGTCAAGCGGGACACAGTCGGGGTCCGCGACGGGTAGATTGGCGCCTACCTGCACGCGGCCGCCCGACTCGGGCAGGTTTGCGTATCCGGGATCCGGCGAGCACCGCAACTGCCCACCGACGTCGACCACGTTGAGCGCATTCACGAATCGCTGCCGGTTCAGCTGGTTGCTGAAGTAGGTGGACTCGCGCTTGCCGAAGTTCGCGTACACCTCCCAGTCGAAGTGGCGGCCGCCAGCGTCGAAGTCGCCCTCCGCTCCCGCCACGGCCTGGTAAAGGGAGGTCTTGCCATGCGCGTGATTCACCAGCAGATCGCGATGCGCGCGCGAGATGCGGAAAGTGTCCACGCCCAGACTGGCGAACGTATTTCGGGCCTGTTGCGTGAGCGCGGGGTGATCAGCCGGCAAGGTGATGGGGCCGCTGCTGCCGCCGCCAAACGCGGTGTAGTTGTATCCCGGCTGGTCCACGAGTTCGCGCGCTTCCGCGTCGTAGCCGTAGAGATCGCCAAACAGGCGCACTCTGTCATTCAATTCGAAATGCGTGCTCACCGTGACGCTGGTGCGGGTGAGATCGGTCATCGCCGAAGCCATGTCCGCGGGCCTGATGCCATCGCCACCGGAGGCGGAGGTGAGGCCGAAGTTGCTTCCGGTGTCGTAGGGAACGAGTTCGCCCGCGGGTGAGAACTGCAGGCAGGTTCCCGGGTCCGTGGCGCTGGCACCGAAGCAGCGCAGGCGATTGTCCGGCGCGGCAAGATTGTCGGCGCCCGTGGGAAACGCGAGCCCGCCGAAGGTCACCGCAGCCATGCGCTGGTTGCGGATCAGGATGGCATTGGGAATGCCGTCATTGGGAGACGTGTTGAACGGCACGGCCGAATGCACGCGGCCGTCATTGCCGGGAAGCCGCGCTGGTTGCGTCGCGGTGATGCCGGCCGACGGATTGGGCGTGAAGGAAAGTGCCTCGGCGAAACGCGGGATCCGGGTAGTCAGGATACCGTCCAGGTTGCTGTGCTGGATGGATGTCGTAACGTTGCCCCGTCCTTCGGCGAAGTTGAGCCCGCCCACGAGGCCGACACTGTTGCTCGTCATGCCCCCGTCTTCCAGCTGGCCGTACGTCCCGAAAGCCTGCAAACCCTGGAAGTCGGTTTTCAATTTCACGTTCACGACGCCCGCGATGGCGTCCGCGCCATACACGGGTGCGCCACCCACCGCGAGATTGTCGATCTGCTCAACCAGGATGGACGGGATGAAATTGAGATCCACCTGCGTGCCGGATGCGGCGGGACCGAAGATGTTGGCGGGGTTCGACGTGACGACGCGGCGTCCGTTCACCAGTGTCAGCGTTCGATTGGTCCCGAGGCCGAACCGGTTGACGAAGCTCACGCCGGCACCGTAAGTGGATTGATTGCCTTCCGGCGTCACCCCGGTACCGAAACCCGGTGACTCGTTGAGCGCGTCCGCGACGTTGGTAAGACCTCGGTCCGCGATGTACGCGCCGCTGATGGCCATGTCGGGCTCCAGCGAGTCGCCCTGATGAACGATGCGTGTCCCGGTGACCAGCACCTCGGTCAAACGCCGGTCGTCACCGGGCTCGGCGTCCTGGGCATGTGCAATGGCCGGAAAACCGCTGACCGCAGTCCACACGCAAAGAAACGTCGCCGCGCGGCTCACGCCACCTGGCTGTCGCCAAACCATTTATTCCTCCCGCAAGAGGCCAGCATAACAATGGCGCAATGAAAGAGAGAACCGATCGTGGGACACCAAACCACCGGGAATCACGGGACGTCTGTCGCCGAAAGGCAAATGGTTGTCGGCGGCCGCAGGAGCGGTGAACATGGCACCTGCCTCCAGGCGCCCAGGTCGTCCGGGGGTCCGAAATAAACCCACTGCTGGCCGGGTCTGCTGCCGGTGAGTGAGTTCCAAACGCCAACAATCTCCGCCAACCAATCTGGAGTAGTCATGAATCTGAAGACCATCGCAATCGCTTCGGCCGTGGGCAGCCTGCTGGCCATGGGCACTGTCACCGTCTCGGCCGAAGATGCCGCGAAGGAGAAGTGTTATGGCGTCGCCGAAGCCGGCAAGAACGACTGCGGCACGGCCAAGCACTCCTGTGCCGGCCAGGCCAAGACCGACAAGGCGGCCGACGAATGGAAGTACGTGCCGAAAGGCGAATGCGAGAAGATGGGCGGCAAGCTCGGTGACAAAAAGCCGATGTGACCGCGTGACCAGCCTCGGGAACACTTCGCAGGCTGGTACTTTCACGGACCCGATTCCGGCTCGCGCCGGAATCGGGCTCCGGTCCGTTCACCACCAGGCGCTTCTCGACCAACGGCCGCCCATCGGCTGGATCGAGGCGCATACCGAAAACTATTTCCACGACGGCGGCGCCGCGGTGCGCGCGCTGGAACGCGCGCGGTCCATCTACCCGCTGAGCCTGCATGGCGTAGGCCTGGGGTTGGGGTCCGTCGACGGACTCGATCGCGAACATCTGGCGCGCGTGAAGCGAGCCATCGACCGGTTCGAACCCGCACTGGTGTCCGAGCATGCCTGCTGGGGTCAATCCGGCGGCGAATTCTTCAACGATCTGTTGCCGTTGCCGTACACCGCGGAAGCCGTGTCGCTGCTGTCGAGTCACATCGCGCAGGCCCAGGATTTCCTGGGACGCCGATTGCTCATCGAAAACGTCTCGGCCTACGTGGCCTTCGAACATTCCACCTTGCACGAATGGGATTTTCTCGCGGCGGTGGCGCGGGAAAGCGGTTGCGGACTGCTGCTGGACGTGAACAACGTGTACGTCAGCTCACGCAATCTCGGCATCGACGCACGCGCATTCATCAATGGGCTGCCGCGCGAAAGCGTGGGCGAAATCCATCTCGCCGGCCATGCGCGGGTGACCACGCCGGATCACGGTGAAGTGCTGATCGACGACCACGGCTCGTCGGTCTGTGACGAAGTCTGGGAGCTTTATCGTTTCGCGATCGCGCGCCTCGGCGCCCGCCCCACGCTGATCGAATGGGATACCCACATCCCGGCGCTCGCCACCCTGGTCGACGAGGCCAGGCGCGCCGACGCCGTCCTCGAGGACTGCCATGTCATCGCTGCGTGATCTGCAACGCGCGTTCGCCTCGGCATTGCGAGATGAAAGAGACGCTGGCGAAGCGGGTGCGGAGGCCGTGCGCCCGGTCGCCAATCTCGCGGTGTATCGCAACAATTCGGACTGGCAGTTCCGCAACGCGCTGGCGCTGAGTTTCCCAGTGCTCAAGCGCCGGGTGGGGGACGACTTCTTCCGCCAGCTTGCGGCTCACTACCGGAAACGTTTCCCTTCGCGCAGCGGCGATCTGCACTGGGTGGGGCGCAACTTCGCGGACTTTCTGGCGGTCCACCTGGCGGGTGGCGAGTACGCCTGGCTGGCGGATCTCGCACGGCTGGAGTGGGCGCGCGAGGTGGCGTCGGTCGCCGAACTCCGGTCCGCGGTCGGCGTGGAATCACTGGGACAGTTCGTGCCCGAAGAACTCGAACACCTGGTGTTCACCCTGCAGCCGTCCTTGCAGATGGGCGCCTCGGATTACCCCGTGGTTTCAGTCTGGCTGGCCAACCAGGCCGAGAATGCCTCGCCTGTGGATCAATCCGCTGGCGCGGAACAGTATATGGTGCTCTGCCGGGACGAAGGCCTGCTGGTGGCGCGGCTTTCGCCCGCGCTCTTTTCTTTTGTGTCTGCTCTCGCTGCCGGCGCGCCGCTTGGCAAAGCCATGGCCGTCGCGGGATTCGACGAGGCCGGGCTGCTGGAAGCTCTACGTTTCACTTTCGCCGAAGCGCTGGTCTGCGGCGTTCAGTCCGAGAAGCGGTAGTTAGCCCGCAGGCCCCAGGTGCGCGGGGCATCGAAGAAGGCGCGGGCTACGCCCGGAAACCCGGCCACGCCACCGGCGCCAGGCTGGCTGGCGCGCAGGTCGACGTTGTTCTTCACCGCTTCGTCTTCGATGTTGAGCACGTACGCCTCGACCATCCAGGGCCGCCCGGATTCGAACCGCAGGCTTACATCGCTGCGCCGGTAGCCGCGCTGGGTGTCGGACGGCCGGTTGAAGTCGGTGAGGAACATCTCGCTCTGGTACTTGGTCTGCAGGCGCGGCACCAGGCGCGCGCCGTTACCCAGGTGGAAGGCATGCTCCAGCACCAGCGCGGCCGTGAACTCGGGCGCGAAGGGGAGTCGGTTTCCCCGAAGATTGATCACGGGTGAAAGAGGATCGGACGGCACGTAGTACTGCGTGTCCACCGTGGGATAGTCGCGATACTCCGCACTCAGCCAGGTCAGCACGGCCTGAACGGTATTCGAATTGCTCGGCTTCCACAGCAGCTCGGTCTCGAGGCCATAGATGTGCGCGCGCGTGGCATTGCGGGTAGCCAGCTGGTGCAGTCCATTGGCGTCGAAGTCGACGCGCGATCGCAGGATGTCGGAGTAGTCGGAGTAAAAACCCACGGTGTTGATGGCCATGGAATCGTCGAGCAGCGTGGCCTTGAGCCCGAGCTCGTAGTTCACCACCTGTTCGGGGTCGGCATGCGCGCCGCCATCCTGGATCACGCCCGATTTGAAGCCCGTGTTGGTCAACGCGTAACCCAGCAGTCCATCGCGGAAATCGTGCTCCATGCGCGCCATGTACGTGACCTTGGCCCAGGTCTTCTCGGCGTCGTTGTGCGTGGTGATGCGGCAAGTGCCCGGCACCGGCGTGGGCGAGTCTGGGTCGGCCGGATACGGGATATCACCGGTGGCGATACCTTCGAGATTGAGGCCGCCTTCGCCGACGGTTGTGCCGGGCCCCGGACAAACGATGTTGATGCCATGCCGGTCGCGTTTCATGTCTTCGGTGTAACGCGCGCCCAGCGTGTAACGCGTGGCATCGCTGGCATGCCAGGTCAGCTGGCTGAAGCCCGCCCAGGCGGCGAGCGTTCGATCGGGCTGGATGAAGGACTGCGAGTAGCGCACGTCGCCATCGTCCACCACGCCTGGAATGTCGCCGCGGTCGTCGCGTACGTCGACGTCGAATCGTATGGTGTTGTTCTCACGGTAGTAGAACAGCCCGACTATCCAGTCGGCGCGTTCGGCGGCGAGCGGCTTGAGCTGGATCTCGTGCTGCGTGGACACGAATTCCGAATCTTCGGTTCGGCGTTCCTCGTCGTAGGTGTCGGGCAGCGGCGGGTTCGGCAGGCCGCGCAGTTCCGGGTCCAGCGCGAGACCGACATCCTGGTCGCTGACATTCTGGCGCGTCATGCGCGCCCAGCCGAATAGATAGCTGATCTCGAAGAGGTCGTTCGGGCCCCATCCTTCGAAACGATAGTCGGTTCGCAGGTGGAAGGTGTCGTTCACCATGTCCAGCTTGCCGGGCGAGGTGATCAGCGCCGAACGCAGGCGATGACCTTCGGCAGGCAGGAGGCTCACGGGAATCGTGCCCGCGCCGCGATCCGCATAACGCTCGGCGGACGAGAACATCGTCCATTGATCGTTGGGCTCCCACTGCGCCGACAGCCGGAATGCCTGCTTGTTGCTGTCGTCGTAACGCGGCGTGGTCGCGTCGGCGCTCGAGCCGGGCAGGAACGAGATGTAGCCTTCGCGTTGTTCCACGAACGCGGCGCCGCGCAGCGCGAAGGTGTCGGACACCGGCAGATTGAGATGGCCCTTGATGCGCTGAAGATCGTAGCTGCCAACGGTGACGTCGACCGCGCCGAAAGTCTGCGAAGCGTCGGGCTTGGCGGTCACCACGTTGATCACGCCGGCATTCGCGTTGCGGCCAAACAAGGTGCCTTGCGGGCCGCGCAGCGCCTCGAGGCGGTCGAGGTCGTGGATCATCATGGTCGCGCCCTGGGGGCGCGGTGAATAGAAGCCGTCGACGTGGAAGGCCACCGCCGAGTCTCCGAATTCCGTGCGGTTGGTGGAGACGATTCCGCGCAGCGACAGATCGAAGGCCGCCTGCGTGGAGCTCAGTCCGATCTGCAGGTTCGGAATGAGCGTGGTCACGCTCTTGAGATCACTGATCTGCTGACGCTCGACGACCTGCGACGCCAGCGCGGTCACGGCCAGCGCGCTGCGCTGCAGGGGCTCTTCGCGTTTCTCCGCCGTGACGAGGATTTCATCGAGCCCGCCCGCGCGCTCCATCTGCGGATCGGGCTCGTCGCCCACCCTGAACGGCGTTGTAGTCGAAGAGGATCTGCAGGCGGGACTGGTCACTGAACAAGGTCAGCGCCATGTCCGCATCCTGTGCGTCGATGGCGAATTCGGGGGGCGGGTTCTGCGCACGGGCGACGGCCGCCGCGGCGACCAGGGCCGCCAGCAGCATCCATTCAACCAGTCGTTGGCGCTGATGAAAAAACCGCATCGGACAAGAGCCCCCGCGCTCCTCGCTGCGTTTCGATCAAAGTGGTGTCAGTACGATCTCGTTGACGTTGTCGAGCGCCACGCGCAGCTTGAAGGCGCTGGCGAGCGCATCCGCGAAGCTTTCCGGGTCCGTCGCGCTGAAATTTCCGCCGACGCGCAACGCTTCGAGCGTGCGGGCCGACAACCGGATCTGGCGGCGGTTGTAGCGATTGAATTCCTCGATGGCCTGTCCCAGCGATTCACCGCGGAATTCGAGCCGGCCAGAAGTCCACGCGAGCCGTCGCGCCACCGCCTGCGGCTCGACGCGGCTGACAGATACGCGATCGGGCAGGACGACCGCGGCGTCGCCAGCGGCGAGTTCGGAGGTTGAGGGCGACGCTTGCGTCGGCTTCACGGGCGCCACGGCCACCTTGCCCTCGGAAACCAGCACGTCAACCTGTTCACTCTCGCGCAGCCGCACCGTGAACGCAGTGCCAACGGCGCGCACGGCGGTACCCGCGGCCGCGACGGTGAACGGCCGCTGCTCATCATGTGCGACCTGGAAACGGCCTTCGCCGCGCAATAGTTTTACTTCGCGACGCTCGCCGCCGAGGCGCACGCGCACGTCGCTGTTGGTGTTGAGGTCGATCACGCTGCCATCTTCTAGGACGATGCGCGAGAAGCCGCCGATGCGCGTCTCGTAGTGCTGCCAGCTCGAGTTCTGGTGCCAGGCCCAGGTCCCGCCAAGCACGGCGACGACGAGGCCCGCGGCCAGCGCCGCCATCCATGGGCGGCGTGCCTTCGGAGCGGCCAGCAGATCGGGATCGACGTCGCGATCCAGCGGACGCACTTCGCGCAGCCGATCGGCGCGCTTCCAGCTCGCCTCCAGACGTAGATAGGCGACGCGATGGCGGATGTCGGCTTCCAGCCAGCGCGTGAACTCCAGCGCTTCCTCCGCAGTGGCGCCGCGGGCATCGCGGGCTGCCAGCCAGCGGCTGGCGCGCGCTTCGATCAATTCATCATGACTCACGGGTGGCGCGCCTGACTATTGCCCGTTGACGCGTTCGGCGATCGATTCTTGCGCGCGCAGCGCTTGCTGGCGCTCGGCGCGACGGCGCGCGCGGTCCAGCCAGGGCGAACGCCGCTCGGCGATCGGCGAATCCGCCAGCGCCGCGCTGCACAGGCGCATGCCCTTGGCGAGATGTTGTTCGACCGTGTTCTCGGAGATCTTGAGCTCGGACGCGATCTCTTTCTGCGACATCCCGTAAACCTTGCGCAGCGTGAACACCTGGCGGCAACGGTTGGGCAGGCTGGCCACGGCGCGCGTGAGCAGCGCCAGTTCCTGGTGGGTGTTCACGATCTCGTCGACCAGGCCGGTCTCATCCAGTAGTTCGAGCGCCTCGAGGTCGGCCACCAGTTCGATGGGCACCACCTGGCGATGCCGCAGCCACGACAGCGCGACGTTGCGCGCGACGGTCAGCGCGAAGGCGCGAATCGAGCGGACTTCCTCGCGACCCTTGGCGGCGCCGGCCGCCAGCAGGTGCGCATAGGTTTCCTGCAGCAGTTCGTCCACATCGGCGGCGTTGCGCGCGTAGCGATGCAGGCAGGCCCGAAGGACTCCCTCGAATTCGAGTGAGGCCACCAGGTAGCGATCTTCCATCCGGCTGCTCATGCTGTTGTGCACTCCCCCAAGGCCCCCCGAGGGCGGAGGCCGATGGTACACAGGCCCGGGCGCGGCGCGAACGGGATTGATGACAGATCGCCGGCCGATCTTTCAGAATGGCCGGCACATGAACAACACCGAAGCGCGCCGCCCCCTGGCGAGCCGCTCTACCCGCTGGGCCGCTTTCTTCGCCAGCACCGCCGTCCGGGCCGGTTTCACGGCCGACGGAATTTCCATTCTTTCGCTGGTTTTTGCCGCCGCGGGCGCCGCCGCGCTGATCTGGGTGCCGGCGCCGTGGAACCTGCTGGCCTGCGCGGCCGGCATTCAGCTGCGGCTGCTGTGCAATCTGCTCGACGGCATGGTGGCCATCGAGGGCGGCCGGAAGTCGAAGGTGGGGATGCTTTACAACGAAGTGCCCGACCGGGTCGCCGACTCGCTGTTCCTCGTGGCGCTGGGTTATGCCATCGGCGTGCCCTGGCTGGGCTGGCTGGCCGCGCTCGCCGCCGCAGTCACTGCCTACATCCGGGTGCTTGGCGGCACTTTCGGCCTGGCCCAGGACTTCCGTGGTCCCATGGCCAAGCCGCACCGCATGGCCGCCATGACCCTGGGCTGCCTGCTGGGCATCGGTGAGTTCTATTTCTTCGACAGGACCGGCTTCGATGTGAACGGGACTCCGCACCTGTGCATCCTGCACCTGACCGCCTGGGTGATCGCGTTCGGCGGCGTGGTCACCTGTGGCACCCGGCTTCGTGCCATCGCCGCGCAATTGCGGGCGCGCTGAATGATGCGGCCGTCGAGCGCGCTGCTGGTCGGCTTCGTGAAGCTGATGGTGGGCGCCTATGCACGCTGGATCGGCACCGGGCCCACGTCGGCGCAACGCATCTATTTCGCGAATCACACCAGCCACATCGACACGCTCGCCCTCTGGTCGGCGCTGCCTCGCCCTCTGCGGGCGCGCACGCGGCCCATCGCCGCGCGCGACTACTGGGGATCGGGGCTGAAGAAGTACATCGCCACGCGCGGGTTCGGCGCCGTGCTCATCGACCGGACGCGCGAGAATACGCAGGCGGATCCGCTCGATCCGCTGCGCGCCGCGCTTCGTGACGGCGACTCGCTGATCATCTTCCCTGAAGGCACGCGCGGCGCGACCGCGACACCGGCGAAGTTTCGCAGCGGCCTGTTCCGGCTCGCCGGCGAGTTCGCAGCGGTGGAGCTGGTGCCCGTCTACCTCGACAACTTGAATCGCAGCATGCCGAAGGGTGCACTGCTGCCAGTGCCCATGGTGTGCACCGTGCGTTTCGGCGCACCGCTGGTTCGCATCGCGGGTGAGGACAAGGATTCATTCTGCGAACGCGCGCGCGCCGCGGTCATCGCTCTGTCGGATCGGCCCCAGACATGAATTCACCACTGATCGCCGGCATGCTCGACCACCTGCATAACATCCCGCGCGAGTTCCTATGGCTGTTCGGCGGACTGGTCGGGTTGTTGAGCCTGGCTTCGTTGACCGGCGCGGTGCTGACCCGCCGGCCGGGCGACGAGAAGAAGGCCGCCAGCCGCCGGAACCTGGTGGAGCGCATCAATGCCTGGTGGGTGATGGTGGGCATCCTCGCGGTGGCCTTTCTCACCGGCCCGACCGTCACCATCGTGTTGTTCGCGCTGGCCTCGTTCTTCGCACTGCGTGAATTCATCACGCTGACGCCCAGCCGGCCCGGCGATCACCTTCCCTTGTCGCTGTCATTCTTCATGGTGCTGCCGCTGCAGTACGTGCTCATCGGCATCGAGCGTTACGGCGTGTTCGTCGTGTTCATCCCGGTGTGGGCATTCCTGCTGCTGCCGTCCATCGCGGCACTGCGTTCGGACATCGACGACTTCCTGTCGCGCAGCGCCAAGCAGCAGTGGGGACTCATGGTCACCGTCTACTGCCTGAGCCATGCGCCGGCCCTCCTGATGCTGGAAATTCCCGGGCAGGCGGGACGTGGCGCTCTGCTGCTGTTCTATCTGCTGCTGGTCGTGCAGATGAGCGATGTCATGCAGTACGTGTTCGGCAAGTTGTTCGGCAAGACGAAGGTTGCACCGGTGGTGAGCCCGTCGAAAACGGTCGAAGGACTCGTCGGGGGCGGACTTGCCGCCACGGCCATCGGCGGCGCCATGTGGTGGATCACGCCATTCACTCCGCTGCAGTCAGCGGCGATCTCGGCTGCCATCGTCATCATGGGCTTCCTCGGCGGGCTCACGCTGTCGGCGGTCAAACGCAGCCTGGGCGCCAAGGACTGGGGTGTGATGATCGAGGGCCATGGCGGCATGCTCGATCGCACCGATTCGATCTGCTTCGCCGCGCCGGTGTTCTTCCACATCGTGCGATTCTTCTACGCCTGAGTCGCACCTGCATATGTCAACTGACGCCTGCGCAAACGGCGCGGGGGCGTAAAGTCGACCCCGCAGCAGAACAAGAAGAACGGACGGGGATCGCATGCGTCTCAAACTAGTCGCCGCGGCGTTGTCGTTCGCGGTGTTGTCATCGGCGCCCGCGCGCGCAGTGCCCATCACCTACGAATTTTCCGGCACCACCAACGGCACCAGCGTGCCGTGGGCCGGCGACTTCTATGTCGACATGGGAATCGATCACCTGACGCCGTTCTCGGGCCAGTTCGTTCTCGAAAGCGACACCGCGCCTTACTACCAGGACAGCACGCAGAAAAACTTCTTCGACCAGATGCTTTCATTCACCGTGGCCTTCGGGGCTACCGGCGGAAACGCCAGCTTTTCCGGTCCGCAGGGCCTGCAGGTTCCGCCGCCCTGGGGCTGGAATTCCTCGAGCCTGGGAATAGGCAACGATGTTCCGGGCGGCGGTGGTGCGCTGTTCGACCAGTGGTCGTTGTACGGCTCGCTGGCCGAACCCGCGGGCACGCCGGCTAACGTGTACTACCGTTTCGAACTCTGGGGAACTTCCTCGGCTCCGCTGTGGGATGTCATGCCCGAACTCGACGCGCTGCCGGGCACCGATGTGTTCGGCACCATGGGCTTCAACCTCTGGGCCACGCTGTATGACGATAACGGTGGGTGGATAGGCGAGACGCGGCTCTCGAGCCATGTGACCGAACTGAACCGGGTTGCAACCGCGGTGCCGGAACCCGACACGTGGGTGCTGGTGGCCATCGGCCTGGGAGGCCTGATTCTCGTGCGGCGCCGCTCGACGGCGGCGTCGCGGGCTTCATAACAGCCGAGGTTGCCGGTCGGCACGCTCGAGTTCGAGCAGTGCGCTCTTGATCGGCAGACCGCCGCCGAAGCCGGTGAGCGCGCCATTGGCGCCGATCACGCGATGGCAGGGGATGACGATGGGAATCGGGTTGCAGCCATTCGCGAGCCCGACGGCGCGCGAGGCGCCGGGATTACCCAGCTCCTGCGCCAGCGCGCCATAGGTGGTGGTGGTGCCATATTCGATGTCGCGCAACTGCTGCCACACGCGACGCTGAAATTCCGTACCGCGCGGCGCCAGTGGCAGGTCGAACTCGCGCCGCTCGCCGCGGAAATATTCCTCGAGCTGCGCTCGCGTTCGATCGAGCACGGGGGAGTTGCGCTCGACCAGGGTGGCGTCGCCCTTGCGCGCATCGCGGCCCTGTTCGAACCAGATGCCCATCAGGGCGTCACCGTCGGCAATCAGGCGCAGCCTGCCGATGGGCGAAGGCATGTCCTGGTAGTTCGGACGCGAGGGATTCATGGCGCCTAGATTAGCAGCGCCGCCGGCTGGTTCGACCCGGCGCTTGCTCTACTCGTTCGAAGCTCGATGGCGGGCGCAGGCAGGTCCCCTTGTTCAAGTATTTCGCCGGCCGGTACGCGGCCGCCGCCGAAACAACTGGTCCTATACTCGCGGCAAGGAGAAACATGATGCGAGTCCTTCTCTCAGCCTTGTTGTGTGCGGGTCTGTGCACCGCGCACGACACGTCGCGCGCCGACGGCCCGCCGCCGGTGGCCGTTTCTCCGGTGATTTTCGACACCGACATCGGAACGGACATCGACGACGCCTACGCGCTGGCCGCGTTGATGCAACGTCCCGAGCTGCAAGTACTGGGCGTGACCACGGTTTCGAGTGACGCCGATGCGCGCGCGCGGCTGGCCGCCAAACTACTGAGCGTAGCGGGTGGGAAGTGGGCAAAGACACCCGTGTACGCCGGCATCTCGACACCGACGCAGTACATGAAGCAGGTGGAGTGGGCGGCGGATTTCAATTCTCCCAGCCTGCACACCAGCGGTGCCGTGGATTTCATGCGCCGCGAGATCAACCGGCGGCCACGTCAGGTGACGATCATCGCGGTGGGCGAACTCACCAACATCGCCGCGTTGCTGCAATCGGAGCCTGGCGTCGGCGCGAAGATTCGCGCCATCGCGCTCATGGGTGGGGCCGTGTATCGCGGCCATGCGCCGGACTCGAAGCCCGAACCCGAATGGAACATCAAATCGAATGCGCGCGCCGCGCAGGTGGTTTTCACCTCGGGTGTGCCGCTGCTGGTGGCGCCGCTGGATTCGACCGCCGACCTCAAGCTCACGCCGGACATGCGCGTGCGGATATTCACGCATGGCACACCGCTCAACGATGCGCTGGCCTCACTGGATCAGATCTGGCGCCACACCAACCACTGGAAGGGCGACCTGCCTACCTTGTTTGACGTGCTCGCCCTGGAGCTGGTGCATCCACGCCGGCACTACGAGCTGCGTGCGTTGCGCATCGTGGTCAGCGATGCCGGGCTGACCACCGCCGCTGAGGGCGATCCGAACGCCCAGGTGGCGTTGACGGTCGACATTCCGCAGTTCATGGAAGACTTCGTCGCGCGGCTCACCCGCTGACCGCGGAGTGCGGCTCAGCGTACCGAGCTGTACCAGCGGCGCTTTTCAGCCGCGGTCTCGCGGACGCGTTGCATTTCCTTGACCTCGGTGTGTTCCAGCAGGCGCTCGATCACGCGGGTGATGTGCTTGTGCATCGCCGACCTGGCGGCGTCCGGATCGCGCCGCTTGAGTGCGCGCACGATGGCGGCGTGCTCGGCGATCGGCGGCTTCACGCCATGCGCGCGCACGAGATCGTCCACCATGTGGGTCTGCGGGGACCTGGTGCGCGAATCCCAGAGCATCTGGACCGAGGCGTAGATGGCGGTGTTCTGGGTAGCCAGTGCGATGATCTCGTGAAACTGGCGATCGGCTTCCTCGCTCATGAGGATTTCGTTGTGCTGATTGTCGGTGCGCATCACCGCCAGCAGATCGTTCAGCTTCTGGAGTTCGTCATCGGTGATGCGCAGCGCGGCCATGGCGCAGGCCTCGCCTTCGATCACCCGCCGGGCCTCCAGTAGTTCGAAGGGCCCGATGTCCTTGGCGCCCACCTTGCCCGTGGGTGGCCGCTCATGCGTGACGTAAACGCCTGAGCCCACTCGTACTTCCACCAGCCCGTCGAGTTCGAGCGCGATGATGGCTTCGCGGACCGTGGGCCGCGACACGCTGAATACCTGGGCCAGCTCCCGTTCCGACGGGAGCCGCTGCCCGAGCCCGTACTTCCCCGAGGCGATGTCCGAGGCGACTTTCTGGGCAATCTGCTCGTACAGGCGGCGCGGTTCGGACATGGCGCGGAGTATCGGTTGGCCGGCGGCCCGCAACAAGCACTCGCAGCATCACGGTTCGGGTATCGGTGACTACCCATCTGAACAGGTCAAGCCAGCTGGTCAGGCGGATTCTTGTATTTGGCCTGACCAGTTGTTACGGTCCTCGCCGGGACTGCTCCGGGTCTGCGGACCTGGGGCTGTCCAAGTGGGGGGCATCGATCCGGTCGGCGAGGTGGCGGCGGTTTACCGCGGCTACTGCATTTCGCACCGGAGATTCCACCCCCTTTGAATTTTGCGAGAGCGGGTGTCCGTTCGAGGACACCGGCCACCCATTCAGTTCAACAGCCGTAGGGGGCAAACCGATGATTGACCATCCAAAGAATTTCCAGCTTTCGCTCGTGGCTGCCGGGGTATGCGCCGCGTTGGCGACCGCCACCGCGTCCGCGCAAGCGCAAGAACCTGAGCGCTCCCAGGAGGAAGTCGAAGAGGTCACCGTGACCGGCTATCGCGCCTCGCTGCAGAGCGCCACGAATGCGAAGCGCGAGTCCGTGGGATTCTCCGATTCGGTGTTCGCCGAAGACATCGGCAAGTTCCCGGATCTGAACATCGCCGAATCGCTCAACCGCATCCCGGGCGTCCAGCTGACGCGCGAAGTGACCGGTGAAGGTCTCAATATCGCGATTCGCGGCCTGAACACCAATTTCACGAAGACCACCATCAACGGCGCCGCCGTGGGCGTGGCCTCCACGGGCCGCGTCGACAGCCAGGGCCAGAACCGCGAGCTCGACCTCGATCTGTTCCCGACGGAACTGTTCACCCGGCTCGACGTCAGCAAGTCGCCGGTGGCCAGCCAGCTCGAAGGCGGCGCGGCGGGTACCGTCAACATGCGCACCGCGCGGCCGTTCGACAACCCGGGCACGCATTTCAATTACCAGCTTCAGGCCGGCTACAGCGATGCCAGCGAGGCCACGAGCCCGCGCGGTTCGCTCATGGGAAGCTGGACGGGAGAGAAGTTCGGCGTGCTGGTCGGTTTCGCGGGAGTCGACTCCGACTCCACGACGACCGGCTTCGAAACCATCGGTTACACGAATCCGAACCTCAGCTACTTCCAGTGCGGCGTCGCGCCGCCCGTCACGACGCCCGCGACCAGCCCGAATGCCGGAGCCGGCGCCAACAGCGGTTGCAACGTGGGTGGCGGCAATGGCTGGGTGATCCCGGGCGCGGTGCCCGTCAATGCCGGTGCGGGCCTCGTCGCCGGCACGCCGATCGACGGTGCCTATCTACAGCAGATCAACCCTGGCCTGTCGCTGCGGCAGATCGACCAGGCGCTGTTCCCGCGCCTCGGCCGGCCGGCTTTCATCGACGGAAACCGCGATCGTTATTCGGGCCTGGTCTCTCTCGAGTACCGCCCCACCGACGATCTGCACCTGTATTTCGACACGCTGTATTCCAAGGCACACCGCGCCTTCAATCGCCTGGATCTCAATCTCGTCGGCCGCAATGGCGCGATGATTCCGACGGCGATGCAGGTCGACGACAACAACGTGGTCACCAGCGCCACAATTGCCAATGCCCAGTGGTTCCTCGAGGCCCGTCCCTACGACGAACAGGTGGATTTCTGGGGGTTCAACCCCGGCGCGCGCTGGCAGATCAATGATTCGGTGCGCATGGACCTCGCGGTGAACAAGAGCCGCAGCTGGTTCTTCCGCGAAGCACCGACGATCCTGGTCAACACTCCGCTGAACCAGGGCATCACGGCCGACTTCGACAACACCAGCGGCGATTTCGTCACCATCACCCCGAGTGCCGACGTCAACGATCCGAACCTGGGATGGACCTGGGCCGGCGGCGGCCGCGTGAACATCCAGAACGAGAAGAGGCTGGTCACCAACGAGGGCGCGCATCTCGATTTCACGTTCGGTGACGACGATCAGAACATCAAGGTGGGCCTGGCCTATGACTCCATGCATCGCGGCATTTCGGGCCGTGACAACAGCCGTGAATGGCAGCAGCATGTTTGCGGTGGCGGCGGTGCGTTCATTCCCGCCCCTGGTACGGCCCCCGGCTGCAATGGCCAGGCGGGCTCGGCGGTCACGCAAGCCGACCTTTCGCAGTTCCTCACGGCGGGTCCGGCCGGGTTCATCACGGTCGACTACGACGCCTTCTTCGACGCGACCAACTATCACGAGTATTCGCGCAATGCCCCGGTAGGAACCGGCGCGGCCACTGGCGCCGCCAACGGCATCATCGAAGAAGACACCATGGGTTATTACGTGGAGTTCAATGCCAGGAGCGAAATCCTGGGCAAGGAGCTGCGCTACAACCTCGGTGGCCGCTTCGTCGAGACCGACCAGTTCGTGGCGGGCCCGGTGACGCTCAACAACGGCACCACCATCACCATCGTGCAGGCGAGCAACGACACTACCTACTCGCAGTTCCTGCCGTCGATGAGCGCGGCACTGACGGTGAGAGACGATGTCGTGCTGCGTTTCGCGAGCTCGCGCACCATTACGCGCGCCAGCCCGCGCGACATGCTGCCGAACGCGCAGTTCAGCGATCCGTCCGCGCAGGCGCTGACCGTGGGCAACCCGACACTGGCTCCTTACCTGTCCACCAACATCGACCTGGGCGGCGAGTGGTACACGGGCGACGAAGGCTACGTGGGCCTCACGCTGTTCCAGAAGCAAATCACCGGCTTCACGGTGGGTGAGCTGACCGTGGTGCCCTTCAGCAGCCTCGCGCCGCTGGGCATCACCTTCGACACGTTGAGCCCGACGCAGCAGACGGCCATCACTTCCCGTGGTGGACCCGGCCTGGCAACGGTCAACCAGACGCGTCAGATCAATGCGCCTGGCCAGCTCAACATCCGCGGCTACGAACTCACCTGGGTGCAGCCTCTCAACTTCATCACGGAAGGATTCGGCTTTCAGGCGAACTACACCAACGTGAAGCAGAGCACCGAGGGTGGGACGGGCCAGCCGGCCGTCGCGGTGGGTATCGCGCCGGTCACATACAACGCCACGCTGTATTACGACAATGGACCCGCCTCCGTCCGGCTGTCATTCGTGCACAACGACGAGCAGATCTCGTCCGGAACCAACCAGGAAGGCATCACTGGTGCCCGCTTCTGGACGGACGCGACCAACCAGCTGGACCTGTCGGCGAGCTACAAGTTCGAAAGCCTGCCGTCGTCGCCCCAGATCACGCTCAACGTGATCAACATCACCGGCGAAACCATTCGCCAGACCTGGGGTAATGACAGCGGAGCCTTCAGCAACGCGGCCCGCGCCTTCTACGACCCGGGATACGCGGTGCTGCTGGGTATCCGCGGCACGTTCTGAAGATCGTGACCCGATGATGGATTCGGGAGGCGCCACTTTTTCGCATTCGGGCGCTTGTCGATCACCGAGCGCCGCCAGCCGTCATGGGCTGGCGGCGCTCCTTTCTGGGGGTAGTTAGCCGCCCGGCAGGTCGAACACGATCACCTCGGCGCCCGCACCCCGCTCGATCCTGAGCTCGCCGGCCGCCGTCAATTTCAACGCATCACCGGCATTCAGCACCGAGCCGTTGGCGGACACGGTGCCGCGCGCCACGTGCAGGTACACGCGCCGGCCGGGCTGAACGGTGAACGCCGCCGTCTCCGCGCCATCGAACAGGCCCGCGTAGATGCGCGCATCCTGGTGGATGAGCACCGATCCTTCCGCGCGATCCGGCGAGGCGATCAGGCGCAACTTGCCGCGCTTGTCCTCGGGCGCGAAGCGCTTCTCTTCGTAGCTGGGCTCGATACCGCGCTGGTCCGGCTGGATCCAGATCTGCAGGAAATGCACGCCGGAGGTTGTAGAAGGGTTGTACTCGCTGTGGACCACGCCACGTCCTGCGCTCATGCGCTGCACGTCGCCCGGCCGGATCGTCGACTCGCTACCCGTGGAGTCCTTGTGCGCCAGCGCGCCCTCGAGAACGTAGCTGATGATCTCCATGTCGCGATGGCCGTGTGCGCCGAAACCCTGCCCGGGAGACACGCGATCCTCGTTGATCACGCGCAGGGCGCCGAATTCCACGTGTTCCGGGTCGAAGTAATTCGCGAACGAAAACGTGTGGAATGACTTCAGCCATCCGTGGTCGGCGTATCCGCGTTCATTGCTGCGTCGAATCTGTTGCATGGCGAACCTCCTGGACCGCGATCTTCCGCTCAACAAATCGGATAAAAAAGCGCAATATTCGGATGTCAACAATCAGGAAACCTGATTCATGGCGGTGCCAAAGACGTCGGCAGATCAATGGGCTGTGTTATCGGCCGTCGTGGAACTGGGCAGTTACGCGAAGGCGGCGGCGGCCCTGCATCGCAGCCAGCCTGCGGTGAGTTACGCCATCGCCAATCTGCAGGAGTCGCTGGGCGTGAAGCTTCTGGAGATTCAGGGTCGGCGTGCCGTGCTCACGGCCCACGGCGACACGCTGTTGAAGCGCGCGCGCTCTGTGCTGCGCGAACTCGAAACCGTCGAACGCCTGGCGCAGGTGTTGAAGCGTGGCTGGGAGCCACGTCTGCGGCTGGTGGTGGATGCCGCATTCCCGCGCTCGCGATTGCTGGAGATTGTCGCGGAAGCGCAGGCGCGCTGCGCCGACACGCAGCTGCAACTCGAAGACGCGGTGTTGTCCGGCGCGGAGGAAGCGATCACCGAAGGCACGGCGGACGTGGTGATCACCACGCAGGTGCCTCCCGGCGTACTCGGCACCTGGTTGCTGGACGTCACCTTCATCGCGGTGGCGAATCCGGCGCATGCCTTGTTCAAGGACGCACGCGATCTCGACGCCGCGGATCTCGAGCGTCACACGCAGGCGGTGGTGCGCGATTCTGGCCGACTGCATCCACGCGACTCCGGCTGGCTGGGCAGCGTGTCACGCTGCACGGTGACCAGCGTTGAAGCTTCGCTGGCGCTGGTGCGCGCGGGGCTCGCCTTCGCGTGGTTACCCGAACAGCTGGTCGCCGAGCCCCTGCACGCGGGCGAGTTACGCGCGCTGCCGCTCACCGCCGGCGCCACGCGCAAAGTGCCGCTGTACCTGGTGCTGGTGAAGCCGGCGCTGGCGGGGCCGGCGGCCCAGGTGGTGATGGAAAGTTTCCAACGTCACATTCCCGCCGTGCCCGGCGTCGTCTGACGCGGCCAGCGGCTTTCCGCAGCTTGACACCCCAATTCTCCGCGCGGATAACGGGCGGGGCCGCAGGATGCCGGCTACACACACAAGGAGGTCACCCGGAGACGGACGCGGAAAATCCGCTCTCCCGAACAAAATACCTTGCCTAACTAGTCACCATTGAAACTGCGTCGCGCCGCGGTTGCGGTGAGGCGCGCCAACGAAGGGGAGTTTCCATGAAGTACAGTCTCAGGAAGGCTGCGGCGGCGCTCGCTTGCGTCGCGGGTCTATACGCATCATCGGCGGGTGCCCAGACCTGCCTCACCAACAACCAGACCGGCACCCACGACGGTTATTACTATTCGTTCTGGAAGGACAGCGGCAATGTGACCTTCTGCCTGCATCCCGGCGGCCGTTACACCTCGCAATGGAGCAACATCAACAACTGGGTGGGCGGCAAGGGCTGGAACCCAGGCGGTCGACGTACCGTGACCTACTCGGGCACGTTCAACCCCAACGGCAATTCGTACCTCACGCTGTATGGCTGGACCACGAATCCGCTGGTCGAGTACTACATCGTCGACAGTTGGGGTTCATGGCGCCCGCCCGGCTCGGGATTTCTGGGTACGGTGACCAGCGACGGCGGCACCTACGACATCTACCGCACGCAGCGCGTGAACCAGCCTTCCATCATCGGCACCGCGACGTTCTATCAATACTGGAGCGTGCGGCAGCAGAAGCGTGTCGGCGGCACCATCACGACGGGCAACCACTTCGATGCCTGGGCGACGCTGGGTCTGAACCTCGGTACCCACAACTATATGGTGATGGCCACCGAGGGATACCAGAGCAGCGGCAGTTCGGACATCACGCTGGGCAGCGGCGGCAGCAGCTCCTCATCGGGTGGCGGCAGCAGCAGCAGCAGTGGCGGCGGTGGCTCGAAGAGCTTCACGGTGCGTGCGCGCGGCACCACGGGCGGCGAGTCCATCACGCTGCGCGTGAACAACCAGAACGTGCAGACCTGGACGCTGGGCACCAGCATGCAGAACTACACGGCCTCGACGTCCTTGAGCGGCGGCATCACCGTGGCGTTCACCAACGACAGCGGCAATCGCGACGTGCAGGTGGATTACATCATCGTCAACGGCCAGACGCGGCAATCCGAAGCACAGACCTATAACACCGGCCTATACGCCAACGGCAGTTGCGGAGGCGGCTCCAACAGCGAGTGGATGCACTGCAACGGCGCCATTGGCTACGGCAACACGCCTTAGTCAATTTCTTCACACTTGGAAAGGGTGGACATCGGTCCACCCTTTCTTTTTGCCCGCGGCATGCCAGAGTCATGGCATGCGCTCGCGTTACGGAGCATTGGCGGCCTACTCCATCCTGCTCTTTGGTGTGGCACTGGGCGCCCTGGTGCTGTCGCTGCCCGGCGGAGTCGCGTTCCCACCCTGGTGGGTCACGCTGATGGGCATCGGCGCCTGCCTGTTCGTCTGGCAATTCGGGCTGCGCGCGCCACGCCTGGGCCTGATCTCCATGGAACGGCTGCCGCAAGTCGGCATGTTGCTGGTGTTCGAGCCGGCGGTCGCCGCGTCGATCTGCGGCATGGCTTCGCTGACCTGGCCGCTGGTCAGCCGCCGTTACAGCCAGGGCTCGATCAAGGTGGCGGCGCTGCGCGCGCTGCACAACGCCGCCATGACAGCGCTGATGTTGCTGGCCGCCGGACACATCTATCTACTCTGTGGCGGGCGCCACCCGATCAACGGTTTGCTGGTGGGCGACATCCTGCCGCTGGCCGCCATGGCGCTGGCGGCGCAGGCCGTCAACGTGGGGCTGATGATCCTGTTTTTCCGCTTCGACGGCCGCGACGTGCGCAGCATCGTCACGCCCAGCTACGCGCTGTCGGATCTCATCTTCGTGCCTGCGGGCATTCTCGCGGCGGTGTTGTACAACACCGGCAATGTCGCCGTATTCACGCTGTTCACGGGACTGATGCTGCTGTTCGTTCTCAGCTTCAACAGCATCGGCACGCAGCGCGACCCGGTACGGGCGGACAGAGGTCCGTTGACGAGGTTGTTCGAAGCCGGACGCGCGCTGCAGGGCGCGCGCCGCGTGGACGACCTCGCGGAGCGCATCCTGGGCGAGATGCGCGCGCTGTTCCGCTTCGACGAACTGCACCTGTTGCTGGTGGATCGCGAGAGGCGCCTGCTGGACGTGCGCGTCCACGAGCGCCAGGGCAAGCGCTTACCCGCGCGGCAGAAGCCCATCGATGCCGGGCTGTTCGGATGGCTGGTGGCGCGCGCCGAGCCCTTGCTTGTCAAGGACTGGCAGAGCGCGCCTGCGGAATTGCCACTGCGCGCGGAGGCTTCCGAGGATCAGATGGGGTCATTGATCGCC
This sequence comes from Steroidobacteraceae bacterium, assembly GCA_029266835.1. Lineage (GTDB taxonomy): Bacteria > Pseudomonadota > Gammaproteobacteria > Steroidobacterales > Steroidobacteraceae > CADEED01. Next base: position 52,347 of record JAQSWD010000003.1, on the reverse strand, counting down.
GTGCCGCTGGTCAATGACGGCGTCGTGCTGGGACTGTTGAGCGTGCAGCACCAGCAGGCCGGCGTGTACGCGCCCGCGGACCTCCACTTGTTACGTCAGCTGGGTGCGCAAGTGGCGGTGGCGCTGGCGGACGCGCGCGCCTTTGAAGACCTGGAGAATTATCGTTTAAGCCTCGAGGAGCGAGTCACCGAACGCACGGAAGAGCTCGAGAAGGCGAACCTCGAGAAGGAACGATTGATCACCATGCTGCGCGAACGCAGCCTGGTGCTGGAACGCGAGACCCAGGAGGACGCGCTGACTGGCGTGGCGAATCGCCGCTGCTTCATGCAGCGCCTGGCCGCCGAGATAGACGTGGCGCTGGCCGTCGGGCGGCCGCTCAGCATCGCGATCGCCGACCTCGATCATTTCAAGGTGGTCAATGACGGACTGGGTCACCCGGTGGGTGACCAGGCGTTGAAACAGAGCGCCGCGCTCATGCGCCGCATTTCGCGACATACGGACCTCGTGGCGCGTATCGGCGGCGAGGAATTCGCGTTGATAATGCCAGCGACGACGCGTGACGATGCGCTGGCTTTCTGCGAGGCCGTGCGGACTGAAGTCGCGGCGCATGACTGGCGGACCATTCATCCGGGGCTCGGCATCACGATCAGCATCGGAGTCGCGCAGTGGGATGGCACGGCAGAACTGGCGGAGCTGCTACATTCGGCTGACACGCAGCTATACCGGGCGAAACGCGCGGGACGGAACCAGGTTGCCTGAATCGATTGCGCGGCGGCGGGGCACGTGCTCCCGCCACCGCGCGCGACCGCTACTCGCCGCCCAGCAGGATCTCCGCGACGTCTTCCGAACAGGTCATGTCCCGCCCGTCGATGCGCACCATGCGGTGCGGCTTCGGCTGCCGCGATTCCGGCAAGGGTGTCGCTGGTGGCAAGCCGTGTCGCAGCAGGGCGGCGGCGCACCCGGGCCAGTCACCATCATGACGGGGCTGGTTGATCGACGCCCAGGACAGCGTGCCCAGCACGTCGCTGTTGTAGCCGTGAGGCTCGCGGAAACTCGCGCCACGTTCCAGCAGGAACTCCGCGAGCTCGGGGCGGCCGCGGAACACCGCCCAGTTGAGAGCGGATCCGTCGATATCACCGCCGCGCGTGGCGACGGGCCAGCCCAATTCCACCATCAGGCGCACCGCATCGTCGCGGCCGCTCATGGCCAGGTTGGGCAGTTGTTTGAGTTGCGCGGGTGATAGCCTAGCAAACACTCCGGGCTCGAACAGCCGTCGCGCTTCTGCCTCATCGGCGCGCGCGCAGGCCGACACGAATTGTTCCTCTTCGGTGAGAGTGTCACCACCACCTTTCAGCATCCGCATCACTTCCGGCAGGCCGGCGTCCGCGGCATGGTGGAAGGCATCCTGGTGGTGCGGGCTCAGCGACTTTGGATCCGCGCCGGCGTCCAGCAACGCGCGCACGTGGGCCGCCGACCTGCCGCGGTAGATAGCCCAGTGCAGAATGCGCCCCAGGTCGGCGTCGCCATGCGGCGTGTACCGCAGCAACAGCTTCAGGCCTTCGAGATTATCCATGTCCAGCACCTTGGCGAGCGCGTTGGAGCCTGTGACGCGCGTGCCGGCTTCGAGCAACGCGCGCGTGCACGGCAGTGCCGTGTCGGGGTCGTCGATGGAGTGATACAACGACTCGTTGTCATTGCCATCGGCGCCCGCCGCGAGCAGTAGTCGGGTCATCTCGAGGTCGTGGTGTTTTCCGGCCGCGCCGTACAAGGCAGAGAGGCGTTCTTCGCCCGGCTCTTCCAGCGAGTGTGGCGGCCAGCGATTGAGGTAGAACCCATTGGCATCAGCGCCACGTTCCAGCAGCAGGCGCAGGCAGCCCACGAGACCCGCGTGGAAGCGCGGTAGCTTTGTCAGGGATGAGTGCGTCACCGCGACGAGCGGCGCGACGCGCAGAAGACCACCCGCCTGGTTGACCCACGCAGGGTCTGCATCAGCCGCGCGCCGCACAGTGTCCAGGTCACCAATCGCGCAGGCCAGCCATGGATCGTTGCCGACGAGGTCCGGCGTTTCCGCGAGCAGGCGTGCGGCGACTACTGGCCGTGGTCGCAGTGCGGCGCCGGTGAGGTCGCCACCGAAGACCAGGCCCGCCCAGTAGAGGCGCAGCGCATGCGCATCTTGCGCACGCGCGCGGCGCAACTCGACCGCGTCCTTGAGTTCGTTCCAGCTGGCGAAGCCGTATTCCCTCGCGATGCACGACTGCATGTCGTGCAGTCGCAGTTGCAGGCCGCGCATCGCGTCGTTGCTCCGGCCGTGCGCCGCGGGCAGAAAGTGGCGAAGGCGCTCGAACGCAGCCGGATCGCCAGCGCGATAGAGACGTAGCAGATCCTTGGCCTGCTTGCGCAGATGGTCGAGATTCGACCGGTCGGTCAGGGTATTCACGAAAACCTCCATGCATTGACGCCGGATGGTCCGCAGCGCCGGCTGCATAAAGGTTTGCTGTTTGTCAGAAGCACAAGTGGGTTCAACCCTGCCCGCGGACCCGGGTGCGGCTTGTTCCGCGCGCTCAATATAACGCAGCGTTCACGGAAGCGTGGCGAGAATCTCTTCGGCCGCTCGGACGCCACTATCATGCGCGCCATGAGCGGTGGAAAAGTCCCCTACGCTCGTGGCCTCGCCGGCGAAGAAGATGCACTGCTCGAAGGGCCGCGCCAAAATTCCGCGCGCCGCCGCGTGAGTGGGCAAGGCGTAGCTGTAGGCGCCGCCGATGCGTTGCATGCGGCCCCAGCTGGAGGCCACCAAGGGCTTCAATTGCCCTCGCACCTGCGCGCCGAACAGATTGACCAGTTGATCCAGCGCGAACGCGAACCCTGCGGCCGGGCCTTCGTCTTCGACGACGCCGGCGCCTTCACCGCCGAGAAAACATTCGACGACCGGCCAGCCGAAGGGCCTGAGGTAGTACGCGCCGGTGCGCGAATTCCGCGGGTCGCCATAAACCTGTGTCTCCGGCTCGAACGGGCTATCTGCCGGAATCTCGAGGAAGAGTTTTTCGTTGCGGCCCAGCGGCAGTTTCGTGGCAGCTTCGCGCCAGGCATCCAGGCCGGGCGGTAGTTTGATCGTGTCACCGGCCAGCACATGCGTGGAGACGCTGAGCAGCGCGGCGCGCGCTTTCAACGCGCCCGATGCGGTCGTCACCGTGACGCCTTCGGCGTTGAGCGCGATGGCATCCGCGGGCGTGGCGAGTCTGACGCGAATGTTTTGCGGCAGGCTGCCAGCGACCAGCGCACCAAGGCCGCTGCGCACGCGCCAGTTGAAGTCCGTGGACGTTTCATCGTAGGTCACGTAGTCCGCCACCGAGAGCCGCTCGAGCGGCGCGCCACTGATGAAGCCCGCGATCGCGCGGATGTAGGCATTCCACGGGCTCCGCTCATCGAGAGCGTCCGCCGCGCAATCGCTGGCGGGTGGGGTTTCAGACATGCGCCGCATCCATTGCGTGAAGGCCTCGCGTGCCTCGGCTTGTTCGGCCGGCGGAAAGCCCAGGTCGCGAAACTGCTTGCCCCAGGCGGGCGAGCTCAGGTCCAGCGGGATGTCCGCATCACGCGCGAGGGCGGCCCACGAATTCTGTTCGGCGGAATGCAGCCAGCCGCAGCCCAGATCGATAGTCAGGCCGCGAAGGCCGTGGGTCCACGCACGTCCACCGAGGCGGGACTCCGCCTCCAGCAACAACACCGATGCGCCGCTTCGCGCCAGACGCCGCGCGGCGCCGATGCCGGCGGCGCCGCCCCCGACGATGACGATGTCGACGTCCACGCTCAAAAGAGTTTGTAGCCCGTGAGCTCGGCGAGTTTCACGATCAGCTCATCCTGGAATCCCGTGTCCAGCGCCTGGGCGGCTGGCCGCCGCTGTTCGCGGTGATGCCAGTATTTCCCGCTGACTTTCGCTTTCGCGTCATCGCTGACCGCCAGCCATGTCTGGGTCAGGTGCCCTTGCTGGAGGTCATCGGGCGCGCCGCGGCCGCCCATCTTCGTCGGTACCCAGCCGGGGTCCACGGCGTTGCTCAAAACGTTCGGCCAGTGACGCGCCACGGCGAAAGCAAGCGCGGTGACGTGGAGCTTGCTCTCCGAGTAGGCGCGGTTCGTGTCCCAGCGGCGCTCGGTCCAGTCGATGTCGCTCAATGAACCCTCGCCACCGAAGTGCATGCTGCTGCTGAGGTACACCAGCCGCGCGGGCCGTTCGATGAGACCGGTGAGTAGATAGGGTGCGAGCACGTTCACCGCCAGCACCTTGGCATGTTTCTCCGGCGTCGCCCCACGACCGGGCTCGCGGTAGATGCCGGCGTTGTGGATGACCGCGTCCATCCGCCCGATCTTGTTGACCTGGTCGGCGAGCGAGCGCGTCTGTTCGGCGCTCGCCAGATCGCCGATGGCGACACCGGCCGCCCGAGGCGCGAGCTCCGCGAGGGCTGCGGCGCGATCTTGCGAGCGCGCGTGCAACACCACCTGGTGGCCATCCTTCATCAACGTTTCGGCGGCGCCGCGACCGAGACCATCGGTGGAACCGGTGATGAATACCCGCATTGAACGTACCTTTGCTCCCGCCGGCCGCGAGAGAGCCGAATTCACGGACAGGGCACCGGCAACCCACGCGAGATGCCGGAGCGTTTTGCGACGAGAACTGGAGTGGGCCATGGACTTTCACAGAGGGTTGGCCGTGGGTTGGCGCCAGCTTCGGCGCGACAACCTGTTCAGTCTGTCAGCCAGCGGCGCGAGTTCCCCGGCTATCGTTTCTTGATCTTGTCTTCGGCCGCGATTCCCGACACCACTTCGATGTTGATGCCATCCGAAAGGCCGGTCTGGATCTCCCGCTTCTCGAACCGCTGCGGCGCGGTCTCGACTTCGACGAAGGTCTTCTTGTCCTCGATGATCAGGTTCTTCTCGTTGATGCCGAGCACATCCTCGCGCTTGTCGAGCACGATGTCCGCGTTGGCGCTGTAGTTGGAGCGCAGGAACAGCTCTTGGTCGAGTGTCACGGCCGCGCGGATGGTGAACTTGATGGCGCCCTGGTCGGTCACGCCCTTGGGCGAGATGTACTCCAGCGTGGCCTTGAACGGCTTGCCTTCCAGCGCGCCGATGTTGAGCACCAGTTCCATGCCGGTGCGCAACTTGCCCACTTCGGACTCGTCGACCAGGCCTTCGAAGATCATGTCGTTCATGTCGGCCAGCGTGGCGATGGTGGTGCCGGCCTGAAAGGTGCTGGTTTCGAGGATGAACGAACCTTCCTTGAAGGGAACGTCGAGCACGGTGCCGTCGATCGTGGCCGGGATCATGTTGGAGACGTTGCTGGCATTGCGCGTCTGGCCGGTGCGCAACAACAGCAGCGTGTCTTCCGCGGCCTGCACGGCTTCCTGCTGAAGCTTGTAATCGGTGGCGTGCTGATTGAAGTCGAGATCCGAGATCAGCCGCTGCTCGCGCAGCTTCTTGTAGCGCTCGAGATCGGCGGCCTGCTTCTGCAGGCTGGTGCGCGCGGACAGAAGCTGCGCCTGCGCCTGGTTGACGTTCAGCATGTTGGGCCGAAGCGAGATGCGGGCGATGACGGCGCCCTTCTTCACGGTCTGGCCGGCGGTGACGTACAGTTTGTCCACGACGCCGGACACCTGCGACTTCACTTCGATCTCGCGCCGCGGGATCACCTTGCCCGTTGCCACCGTCTTCTTGACGATGGTCATCTTGGCCGGCGCTTCGACCTGGTAGACCACCGGCGCCGCCTGCGATTTGCGATACAGGAACACCAGCGTGCCCACGAACAGCACCGCGAGGAGGGCCAGCACAATCCACTTGAAGAACTTTTTCATGTCACCCGCTTCTTCTGGTTGGTTACTCGTCTTGCAGCGCCACGATGGGATTCACGGCCGCGGCCTTCGCCGCCGGCATCAGCGATGCCAGCACGCCCGACACCACGAGCACGGCCAACGCAACCAGCGCCGTCGAGAAATCCACCTGGGGATTCGTGAAGAACCGCCCACCGCCACCGCTGGCGTTGAGCAGCTTCGCGATGCCCTCGATGAGGAAGGTTCCGAGCGCCAGTCCCAGGTACCCGGCCATGGCCGTGATGAACACGGACTCCTGCATGATCATCCACACGATCGACCCCGGCGTCGCGCCCAGCGCCTTGCGCAACCCGATCTCGCGCGTGCGCTCCTTGACCACGATGAGCATGATGTTTCCGACGCCCACGGCGCCCGCGAAAATCGTGCCAATGGCGACCACCCAGCTGAAGATGTTGATGCCGGTCAGCAGGCCGCCTACCTTCTCGAACTGCTCCTGCATGTTGAAGCTGCCGAACACGCCCTTGTCATCCGGGCTCACCTTCTTCCGACGGGCGAGCAGCGCCTTGATCTCGTCCTCGGTCGCCTTCGCCTGCACGCCCTCTTTGGGCAGTATCACGAAGCTGCCGATGCCCGGCTGGTTGAAGGTCTTGCGCAGCGTGTCGTTGGGTAGATAGAGCCGCTCTTCTTCCTGTTGCTGGTTGCCATCCTGTGTCGACCGGTAGACGCCGACCACGGTGAAGGCGATGCCGCTGATGGTGATGTCCTGGCCGATGACGTTTTCGCCGGGCGCGAACAGCTGGTCGCGGACGCGCTGCCCGATCAACGCCACCTTGCGCCGTTGCTGCTCGTCGAGCGCGTTGATCGAGCGCCCGTCGATGACGCGCATGGAGTTGATGTCCTCTACACCGGCGAAACCGCCCGACACGCCAAAGGTGCCGCTCTTCGATTTCCTGACGACGTAAGAACCGCTACCGCCCCAGACGCCCACGGAGTTCTGCCCGCGCACGAAGGCCACGGTGGGGATTTCCTTGCGTATGGCCTCGACGTCTTCCGGCGTGAACTGCATGAAGCGGCCGGTGGGAAGCCCTTCGTAGGGAATCTGCGTGGCGCCCTGGCTCCAGACGAAAATGGTGTTACGCGCTCGCGGAAAGCCGTCGATGACGCCGTTCTGGAAACCCTTTCCCGCGCCCAGCAGCACCGTGAGCATGAAAATGCCCCAGAACACGCCGAAGGCGGTGAGCCCCGTGCGCAGCTTGTGCCGGCCCAGCGTGCTGAAGATCTCCCGCCACTTGTCGACGTCGACGAGCGCCATTCATTCCGCCCGCATGGCTTCGATGGGCGTGATGCGTGCGGCGCGCACGGCCGGTGCGAGCCCGGCGAGAACGCCGACGCCCACCAGCAGCATGATGGCGGTGATAGCGACGCCGAAATCCACCTCGGGGTTGAGGAAGTACGGCAACACCACGCCGGCCTTGCGCAAGGTGAACGAGACCAGCTCGAGCAGGCCCACACCGCAGACCAGGCCGATGTAGCCCGCGACCGCCGTCACCAGCGTCGACTCCAGCAGCAGCGTGCTGACGATCGAGAACGGTGTGGCGCCCAGCGCCTTGCGGACACCTATCTCCTTGGTGCGCTCCTTCACCGTGATGATCATGATGTTGCTGATGCCGACGATGCCTGCCATCAGCGTGCCCAGGCCCACGAACCAGATGAAAACGGTGATGCCGACGAACAGGCTGTTGACGCTCTGCGCCGGCATGGCCATGTTGAAGGAGTTGATGCCGCGCCGATCGTCCGGCGACACGTCGTGCCGGCGCTTGAGCACCTCGAGCACCTGCTTTTCGAGCTCGAACGGGTCGACACCCGGCAGCGGGCGCACCCAGATGTTGTCGGTGATCTCGCCGCCGCCATACATCTTCTGCATGGTCGAGATGGGCATCAGCACGCGTTCGGAGTTCTGGCCGCGGCCGCCCTTGTCGTAGAAGACGCCCACGACTTTCATCACCACGTCCTTGACGCGCACTTCCTTGCCGACGGGGTCTTCGTTCGCGGCGAACAGCCGGTCCGCCACGGCCTTGCCTAACAAGACCACCTTGCGGCTCTCGTCCTGGTCGAGCGGGTTGACCTTGCGGCCGAAGTTGAACGGGACGTCGTCTTTGACCTGGAAGTATTCGTCGGGGACGCCCAGGATCTGGCCGTTGCTCGCCTTGCGGCCGTAATTCACGTTGCCGTTCTGCGCAAATCGCTCAGCGGAGATCAGGCGGATGCCGGACACCTGTTGTTTGACGGCTTCGATGTCCGCCAGCGTGAACGTGATCTGGCGTCCCGAGGCCATGCCGCGGTAGGGCACGCTGGTCTCGGCGGTCCAGACGATGAAGAAATCGAGCACGTCGGAACCGAAGTCCTGCCAGATGCCGTTCTGCATTCCACGGCCAGCGCCCAACAACAGGATGAGCATGAAAATGCCCCAGAACACGCCGAACGCCGTGAGCAGCGTGCGCAGCTTGTTCTGCCGCAGCGTGAACAGGATTTCCTGCAGCCCGTCGAGCATCTGTCAGGCCGCCTGGGGTTGCGTGTGCGAGGTGGCCACCATGCCGTCCTTGAGGATGATCTGCCGCTCGGTCTGATTGGCGACGTCCTGCTCGTGCGTGACGATGATGAGCGTGTTGCCGCGCGAGTGGATCTCCTTGAGCAGCGCCATGATCTCCTGCGTGGTCTTGCTGTCGAGCGCGCCTGTGGGTTCATCGGCCAGGATCACCTTGGGGCCGGCGACCAGCGCACGCGCGATGGCCACGCGTTGTTTCTGTCCGCCCGAGAGCTGGTTGGGCATGAAGGTCTTGCGGTCCGACAGGCCCACCATGTCCAGGAATTTCTCGGCGCGGTAGTTGCGCTCCTTGCGGCCCACGCCCTGGTAGTACAGCGGCAGCGCCACGTTCTCGGCCGCGTTCTTGAATGGCAGCAGGTTGAAGGACTGGAACACGAAGCCCAGCAGCCGGTTGCGCAGGCGCGCCGAATCGGTTTCGCTGAGATTGCCGATGGCCTGTCCGGCCAGTGTGTAGGTGCCGCGGTCGAAAGAATCGAGTACACCCAGGATGTTCAGCAACGTGGACTTGCCCGAGCCGGACGATCCCATGATGGCCACGAGCTCGCCCTCCCTGATGTGAAGGTCGACGCCCTTCAGCACATGCAGCGGTTGGTCGCCGGTCCGGTAGTACTTGTGGATATCGTGCAGCGTGATCATGGCCGCGACTTTCGCATGGGTGACCGGGGTTGTCAGATCTAGACGGCCTGCCCGCCCTTTTGGTTGCGCGGCTAGCTACAAATAGTCGGGCCGGCCGCCCTTACGCCATCCAGCCCGGGATGGCGGCCGCCTGCTTGATCCACTCCGTCATCTGGGCGTCATCGAAGCCCCCTTCATCGATGTGGACGTACCGGGCGCGGGGCTCCGAGCTGGGCACGGGCGGCGGGGGCTCGAGTGACCGGCCTCTGAAAAAGTGGACCTTGATGTACTTCGTGAACACGTGGAACGCCAGGAACCAGCCTTGGCCTTCGATGCCATAGAAGGGCGAGTTCCACTTCACTGCCTTGCGCACCGCGGGGACGGTACGCGTGATGAGTGCGTCGAGTTTCCTGCCCTGCGTGCTCTTCCACCCCGGCATGTTGGCGATGTAGTGCTGGACGGGCGCGTCGCCATCGGCCTTGGCGACCTGCGGATTGCCGCCCGCGAGCAGTACCACGCCATTCTCGTTCTTCGGCAGCTTGGGCCGGCCACCCTTGCCGGCTGCCTTCTGGGCGACCTTGCGCTTTGGTAGTTTGGCCGGCCTTGCAGACTTGGCCGGCGTGGCAGCTTTGGCAGCCTTGGCCGCCGGGGATTTCTTTCGGGGTTTCGCTTTCGCCATCAGTGCTCGCGATTCCTGTTTGTGACCCGCAATCCGCGTGCGCCGCAGCGCATCCTGTCTAGCGGCGCGCCGTCTAATCTTCCGGACTCCCGCGTGAAACGCGAGACGCTGTCATAGCCTACTTCGAACGCCCCGCGACTGACCAGCCATCCCTGGCCCTGGACGAGATCCCGCGCTTCGATGAGTCGCAGTCCCTTTGGACACTGGATAAATGTCAGCGAGGTCAGCTTCCCGGATTGCAGGTGGAAGGAGGTGTGGCTGGTCGCCTGGAAGATCGGCGTGATGGTGCTCCACCACGCCGGCCCACCCAAGCAACGCCTGTCAGTGCTTGCCGCTCCTCGTGCTCATGAAGATGTCACCGTCGCGCCCGAAATACAGCCGCTGGCCATCCTTCGACAACGTCGACCGCTGCTCCACACCCGAGGTGTTCACCGTATTGCCAAGGTTCTTCGGCGCCGACCACGCCCCGGTGAGCCACCACGACTGCGAGATGTACACGTCCTGCAGGCCGAACGCGGCCTGCCCCCGTCCCCACGTCGGGCGGTTCGAGCTGAACACGATTTCAAAGCTGCCATCCTCGCGCGCGCGCACGTTGGGCATGATGTCTTCGAACTCGGTGCTCAGTTCCTTCACCACGCGGCCGGGGCCGAAGCTGCCGTCACGCTCCATGCGGCTCATGTAGATGTCCTGGTCACCGCCCTCGCCATTGCTCGAGTAGAACAGGAAGGTGCCGAACCAGGTCTCCACCAGTGACGGGCTGCGTTCACCACCCGGGAAGTTGGGGCCTTTGGGAGCGCACTCGAGCATCACCGGCGCACTCCATCCACCCGCCGGGCTCTGTCGCGATAGATAGATGTCACCTCCGCCACAGGGCGTGTGCCCCGTGCCATCGCCGGGACGCTCGGACACGAAGAACAGCGACCGGCCCATCACCGGCGTGGGGCAAAAGTCGGCGGACGAAGTGTTGATGGGCGCGCCCAGATTGCGCGGCTCGGAAAACGGCGCGTCGATACGCGAACGGTCTGCGGCCCAGATGTCGTTGCCACCGAAAGTGCCGGGTCGGTTCGACGCAATGAAGAGGCTCAGGCCATCGGCACTTTCGATGGGGCAGCCGTCACCAAAACCCGGGACGCTGACCTCTGCCACGAGCGTGGCGGTGTTGAACTCGGGCTTGACGGGCTTCGCATGGCCACCGGCGCTGGCCGAGGTGGTCAGAACGGCGAGCAATGCGCTGGCGATCAAGGTGCGGGCATGGTGTGGGATGTGCAAGGCAGTTTTCATTTGGAATCCCCGAATAGTTGAAATGAAGCAGGTGGAGAGGCGGAGACCCGATGCGATGCCGAGACAGACACGCGCCGGATCTCCGGCCTCATCACGGAAGCGGGACATCAGCGGGCTGCGACGCTCACGGGCGCGGGCTTCGCCGGCTTGCCGCCGAGCTGTGCGACGTAGTCCGAAAGCATGGGACGGCCGATGCGAGCGACGGCGGTCGACACGGCTTGCGTTACGCAAGCGCGATAAATCTGTTTCGACACCATCTGCTCGTTGGACTGCTCGTCGCAGACCTGCCGGGCGGCGCCCTTGATGCGCGAGTAGAGCTTGGCGACCCCAGCCGGGCGGTCGAGGTTGAGGTCCCCGTACTCCACAGTGATCGAGTGGGTGTCAGTCGGGGCGGCGGCGGTCGCATCGAGTGTAGTGAGCGAGAGGATCGAAGCGACGAGGGCGGTAGTGAATTTCATTTCAGTCTCCTGGAGCATGGTTTGTGTCGGTCACCGTTGGCGCCTGCGGCGCGTTCGGCGTGTGACGAAGTTCCACGTGGCGAGCTCGCCGAACCATGCTTCCGGGCTGTAGGTGCGCTAAATTGTTTCTGACCGCGATCTGTACCCGCCCAAGTCATTGACCTTCATGGACAAATGGAAAGCGCCCCGAAGATGAAGTCCTCCCGAGTGATCTCATTCGATGGCTGGGTGCTTCACGCGGAGACCGGCGAACTCACCAAGGAGGGCCGGAAGACCCGTCTTCAGCAGCTTCCGCTGCTCGCGCTGGATGAATTGCTCGCGCGCCCGGGTGAGCTCGTCACGCGCGAGCAGCTGATTGCGCGGCTGTGGCCGAAGGGCGTGGTTGACTTCGACACGGGGCTCAACACGGCGGTGCGCAAGCTTCGTGTCGCGCTGGGCGACGTCGGCGAGGTGCCGCGTTACATCGAGACCATTCCGCGAAAGGGCTATCGATTCCTCGGAACGATCGATCCGCCAGCGGAGGTCGTCACGCCATCGGTGCCAGCCGCTGAAAGGGAATCCCCACCTGAGTTCGACAGACGGGCCGTCGACAGACGTGCGGTGACTCCGGCGACGACCACGTCAGCTGCCCGCCCGGGCGTCTTGTCGTCACGGCGCGGAGTGACGTTCGCAGCCGCTTTCCTTGTCACGGTGGCGGCGGCGGTCGCGGCTTGGTGGGTACGCCGTCCAGATCAAACCGCGGCCCATGGGATGACCGTCCGCCTGACGGGGTTTCAACTTCTGTCCCCAGACTTGCCTGCAACGATCCGCGAGACCGTGGACGCGGAGCTCACGGCGGCATTCAGCATCGATGGTGTAGTGGGCGCTTCGAGTGCTTCCGCGCCCGCACCCGGCGCAACGCACGCCTATACGCTGGGCGGGACGATCCAGCGGGACGGGGCTTCCATCCGTGTCATCACTCGCATGATCAACGAGCGCTCCGGCGAGATCTTGTGGTCCAACACGTCCAACTACGACGGGAACGAGGTCTCCAGGGTCCCGCGCCACATCGCAGTCGATGCCGGCAACGTGGTCCGCTGCGGATTGTTCGGCGCGTCCACCTATCACAAGCCTCTGCCTGACAGCGTTCTCCGGGATTACATGCTGTTTTGTGAGGGACACTGGGACCCCAATCTTCGGGACGGACGCAAGGCCCTGGTCCCCGCCCAGCGGGTCGTCGCCGCCGTCCCGGATTTTTCGTGGGGCTGGGCAGCGGTCGCCGGGGGGTACTGGAAAGTTGCGCTGAGCGCGGACAGCAGCCGCGTGCTCGAGGAGGCGCGCGCGAGTGGCCGCGAGGCGGCCGACCGGGCGATCGCGATCGACGCCAGGAACAGCGAGGCCTTGTACATCAAATCGATGGTGCTGGATCGGCACGACTGGATAGGCAGGGAAGATCTGTTGAAACGCGCGATCGCCGCCCAGCGGCTGGATTGCGGGTGCGAGTACCACCAGTACGGCTGGATGCTGCTCAATGTTGGGCGGACCAACGAGTCGCTCGAGCAGCTGCGTCAGGCCAACGACATGCTGGCCCTCTATGTTTATACGCCTTTGAATTTCGCCCAAGGACTGGTCATCGCGGGGAAGCCTGACGAGGCGAAACTCCACTTCGATGCGGCGATCGACCTCGCTCCGAACGCTCCGTTTGCGAAATCGCTGGCGAGCTTCAAGGCGGTCCAGATTGGCGACGTAGATCTTCTGCGCGACCCGACATTGCCGATATCCGACGAAGTACGCGCGGCACTGGTGAATGGGCATCGCGCACTCGCGTCGCGTGATTCCGGCACCCGGGCGCAAGCAATCGAAGCTCTGCTGGCGCTCACGGACGCCCAGCAGACCGAAGGCGTCGCCAAATTGCTGGCGCAGCTCGGCGCAAACCGCGAAGCGTTTCAAATCGCGGCCCGGATTGCGACGACGACGGAATATCCAGGGCCTACGATCTTTTGGGATCAACGCATGCACGGAACATTGGCGGATCCCGGCTTCCCGTCGGTGGCGACAGAACTCGGCCTGTTGAAGTACTGGACGACGACCCGCACCAGGCCTGATGTGTGCGACAAGGAATCACCGCCGCCGTTCTGCGAGATGATCTAGCGAGTCGGATCGGCGGGCGTCACTGCGCCCATGTGCAGAAATCAGACGTCGAGATTCGACACCGCCAACGCATTCTTCTCGATGAACTCGCGCCGCGGTTCCACCTGGTCGCCCATCAGCGTGGTGAAGATTTCATCCGAGGTGAGGATGTCCTCGATGCGCACCTGCATGAGTCGACGAGTCGCGGGATTGATCGTGGTATCCCAGAGCTGCTCGGGGTTCATTTCACCCAGGCCTTTGTAGCGCTGTATGTACTGGCCCTTGCGCGCCTGATCGAGCAGCCAGGTCATGGCCTGCTTGAACGAGCCGACGTCCTCGCGGGCATCACCGCGGGTGATATAGGCGCCGTCGCCGATCAGGCCGGCGAGCGTCTTGCCGAGTTCGACGATGCGACGGTACTCGGCCGACTCGAAGAATTCCTTCGGAAGTGCCTTTTCCGTGACAGAACCGTGTTCAGTCTTGCTGACTGTTACACGGGCGGGATGACCGTCGACGTGACGATACTCAACTTGGTAGCTGCGCGGGCTGTCAGAAAGCCCATTGAGATGCTGCGTGAGATCGCGGGCCCAGTCGCGCATCCAGTCGCCGCGATCGAATTCCGCGGCAGTGACGGCCGGCATGTAGATGAGCTGCTCGAGCAGGCGCTCGTCATAGCGACGCGCCCAGCGACGGATGATGGCCTGCACTTCCATGTACTGGCGCGCCAGCGTCTCGAGGCCTGGTCCGTTGAGCGGCGGAGCCGAACCGTTCACGTGCAAGCCGGCGTCTTCCAGCGCCGACGCGAGCAGCATCCGGTTGAGCTCGGCGTCATCCTTCACGTAGATCTCGCTCTTGCCGCGCTTTACTTTGTAGAGCGGCGGTTGCGCGATGTAGATGTGGCCGGCCGTGATGAGATCCGGAATCTGCCGATAGAAGAACGTCAGCAGCAGCGTGCGGATGTGCGAGCCGTCGACGTCCGCGTCGGTCATGATGATGATGCGGTGGTAGCGCAGCTTCGCGATGTCGAAGTCGTCCTTGCCGATGCCACAGCCCAGCGCGGTGATCAGCGTGCCTACTTCAACGGACGACAGCATCTTGTCGAAGCGCGCTCGCTCGACGTTCAGGATCTTTCCCTTCAAAGGCAGGATGGCCTGCGTGCGGCGATCGCGACCCTGCTTCGCGGAGCCACCGGCCGAGTCACCCTCGACGATGAAGATTTCGCAGAGCGACGGATCCTTCTCCTGGCAGTCGGCGAGTTTTCCGGGAAGGCCCGCGATGTCGAGCGCGCCCTTGCGACGAGTCATCTCGCGCGCCTTGCGCGCAGCCTCGCGCGCGCGCGCCGCGTCGATGATCTTCCCGACGATGGCTTTGGCCTCCTGCGGATGCTCGAGCAGGAATTCGGAGAGTTTCTGCGCCACTGCGGATTCGACGATGCCCTTCACTTCCGACGAGACCAGCTTGTCCTTGGTCTGCGATGAGAACTTCGGGTCGGGCAGCTTCACGGAAAGAATGGCAGTGAGACCTTCGCGGGAGTCGTCACCCGTGGTCGGGATCTTCTCCTTCTTGGTCGCCATCTCCTTTTCGATGTAATCGTTGAGGGTGCGCGTCAGCGCCGCGCGGAAGCCGGCCAGATGGGTGCCTCCATCTTTCTGCGGAATGTTGTTCGTGTAGCAGAACATCGATTCTGTATACGAATCGTTCCATTGCATGGCGACTTCGACGCCTATTGATCCATCCTGGGAACGAAAGTGGAAAACGTTCGGATGGATTCCCACCTTTGTGCGGTTCAGGTGCTTCACGAATTCCTGGAGCCCGCCTTCGTGCTGGAAGACATCGCTCTTGGCTTCGCGCTCATCGCTGAGCTCGATGCGAACGCCGGAATTCAGGAACGACAGTTCTCGCAGTCGCTTCGCCAGGATCTCGTAGTCGAAGGTGATATTGGTGAAGATGGTCGGGCTGGCCTTGAAGCGCACCGAGGTGCCCTTCTCGGTGGTGTCACCCGCAATGGCCAACGGTGCCACGGGGTCGCCCAGGCGAAATTCCATCTGGTGCTTTTTCCCATCGCGGTGGATGGTTAACCACAGGTTATCCGATAAGGCGTTCACAACCGACACGCCCACACCATGCAGACCGCCGGAGACCTTGTACGAGCTGTCGTCGAACTTACCGCCCGCATGCAGCACGGTCATGATCACTTCGGCAGCGGAGCGGCCCTCCTCGGGATGGATGTCGGTCGGGATACCTCGGCCGTTATCCGAGACGGTGACAGATTCGTCCGCGTGGATGGTGACGACGATGCGGTCGCAGTGACCGGCCAGAGCCTCGTCGATGGCGTTGTCGACGACTTCGAAAACCATGTGATGCAGGCCGGTGCCGTCATCGGTATCTCCGATGTACATGCCGGGTCTTTTGCGCACCGCATCAAGACCCTTCAAGACCTTGATTTTGCTTGAGTCGTAGACGTCGTCGTTGGCCATGACTGACTCGATAAAACGGGCTCGAATTATACCCGGATTACCCTCCCTTGTTCCACGTGAAACATGGCCTTAGGTGCTTGAAATAGCGTGGTTTCCGGGTTCAGCGAAGTGGCAATCATCTGGCAATTCAGCGATGCCAATTCGCCGAACAGAAGCGCGAGATTTTTGGTGTCCAACTCGGCCGCGGGGTCGTCCAGCAGCAGTGTTGCCGACATGCCTAGCTCCGCTCGCAGGAGCTTCAATTGGGCGACAATCATCGCGACGGCCGTGAGCTTCTGCTGGCCGCGGGATAACGTCTCCCGGGCGCTCCTGCCCTTCAGCCTTAGCACCACATCCGCGCGGTGGGGACCTGAGGTTGTAGTCCCGCGATCTCGGTCCCGCTCCATGCCTGCCTTCAGCGCCTGGCTTAGATCGAAGTCTTGCAGCCAACCGGGCTGGAACGCGACGGAGACGTCCAGGCCAGAGAATCGCGCGAGCAATCCATCCAAGTACGGACGTAAGCGCTCGAGTGTGGCTCTTCGGGAGGTGGTCATCGCTACGCCGTGCTCGGCGAGGGCCGCGTCCCAGAGCCCGGCATCATCGCCTGCGACTTTGAGCGCAGCGTTTCGCTGTTTCAGCGCTCGCTGATACCGGGCCCAATGGCCACCGAAGCTTGGTTCCACGTGGAACACCAGCCAATCCAGCCAGCGCCGCCTGCGCTCGGGGCCATGGTCGATCAGCTTGTGGATCTCCGGATCGATTGACTGCACCGGGAGCACGGAAGACAACTCCAGCAGGGATTCCGCGGCTTGCCCATCGATTCTGGCCCGGGTCCCATCGCGGGAAACCTCGATGCCGGCGGTATGCGCCTCCGGCCCGTAGCCTCGCCCAAACACGGTCAACGCAGTCTGGCCGTGGCGGATCAGCTTTTCGCTGCTACGGGTTCGAAATGAACGCCCGCGGCCCAGAAGGAAAATTGCCTCGAGGATGGACGTCTTGCCGGCACCATTGGGGCCAGTAATAAGATTGAGATCCTCGGAAAATTCCAGCGCCGCGGATTCCACGCAGCGAAGGTTCTGGATACGCAGCTCAGCGAGTGACACGCGAAAGCTGCCGTAGCGCCCTCACAGGCGCATGGGCATCACAACGTACTTCGAAGACGCTGCGCCAGGGGCACGGACCAGGCAACTGCTGTTGCCATCGGTAAGTCCCAGAACAACCTTCTCGGTGTCTACCGCAGCTAACGCATCGAGCAGGTAGGTCACATTGAAGCCAATCTCGACTTCATCGCCCTGATAAGCGACTTCGACTTGGTCCTCGGCTTCTTCCTGCTCGGGGTTATGTGCTTGGATCGTGACAAGATCGGCCTTCAAATTGATGCGAACTCCCCGATATTTCTCATTTGAGAGAATCGCGGTTCTTTGTAAGGCCTGACGCAGGATCTCTCTATCAGCCTCGACCTGTTTGGTCGGGTTGGCCGGAATCACTCGCCCATATTCCGGGAAACGCCCATCAATCAGCTTCGAAGTGAATCGAATATCGCCGATCTGGGCACGAACATGACTGGTTCCGATGGCCAAGTCCACGTTGCCATCTCCGCCCAAAATGCGCTGAAGTTCGAGGACTCCCTTGCGCGGCAGGATGACCTGCTGATTGTTCTTGGCCTTTGATTCGAGCTCAGCCTCGCTCAGCGCTAGGCGATGCCCGTCTGTCGCCACCGCGCGCAGCGTTTTTCCCTCGGTCTCCAGCAGCAGACCGTTCAAGTAGTAGCGAACGTCTTGCTGCGCCATCGAAAAGTGCGTCTTATCGATCAAACGGCGAAAATCTCCCTGGGACAGGGTCAATGTCTGCTGGGAATTGATCTCTTCGACGACCGGAAACTCGCTGGCTGGCAAGGTCGAAAGCGTAAACCGTGATTTTCCCGCCTTGATCGAGAGCCTTTCCCCGTCAGTCGCCACGGTTACCGACGTTTTCTCGGGTATTGCACGGAAGATATCCAACAGTTTACGGCCCGGTACCGTGATATCCCCGGGCTGCTGCACCTGGGCTTCGCTGGATGCCACCAGCTCCACCTCCAGATCCGTACCCGTGATGTTGACGCGGTTGTTTCTCGCCGCAACCAGGACATTGGAGAGAACCGGCATGGTCTGGCGGCGTTCGACCACGCCAATGACACTTTGCAAGGGAGCGAGGATCTGCTCGCGGGTCGCGGTGAGCTTCATGCCGATTGCCTTCTATTCTTAAGATTTAAAGTCAGTAGTAGCAGCTATAGAGCCTGTGAAAGACGGGGACTACTTTTTATTACGTGTCCCAACAATCGCTTACCTATGCTTCTCCCTATCAACCACTTTACCCACACCCTGCTGATCCGCTGTGCGCGAACTGTGGATGAAATTATCCACAAAACCATCCACAAGAATTCCCCAGTCAACCCGTCAGGGTTCTCAACAGGTTTTGATAATCCTCGCCGACGCGTTGCTCCGCCACGCGCAGGTCTTTGATACGCCCGCAGGCATGCAGCACCGTGGTGTGGTCGCGCCCGCCAAAAGCATCGCCAATTTCCGGAAGACTGTGCGTCGTGAGTTCTTTCGCCAGCGCCATCGCAACCTGGCGAGGACGCGCGATGGAACGGCTACGGCGTTTTGAAAGCAGATCTGCCACGCGCACTTTGTAGTAGTCCGCCACCGTCTTCTGGATATTTTCGATAGTGATCAATTTCGCCTGCAAAGTCAGCAGGTCTTTCAACGCTTCCTTGGTGAACTCCAGGGTGATCGGGCGGCCGGTGAAACGCGAGTTCGCAATCACCCGTTTCAACGCGCCCTCGAGTTCGCGGACATTCGAACGGATGCGCTTCGCGACGAAGAACGCGACATCCTCGGGCAACTGCACATTGGCCGCCTGCGCCTTGCCGATCAGGATGGCCGCGCAGGTCTCGACATCCGGCGGTTCGATGGCCACCGTGAGGCCCCATCCGAAGCGGGATTTCAAGCGTTCTTCGAGCCCCGATACTTCCTTCGGATAACGATCGCAAGTCACGATGACCTGCTGCTGTCCTTCGAGCAGGGCATTGAACGTGTGGAAGAACTCTTCCTGCGAGCGATCCTTGTTCGCGAAGAACTGGATGTCGTCGATGAGCAGCGCATCGAGGGAGCGATACGCCGTCTTGAACTCGTTCATCTTGTTGTGCTGAAGCGCGATGACCATGTCACTCACGAATCGCTCGGAGTGGATGTACGCCACGCGCGCTTCCGAATCACGTGCCTTGATGGCGTGACCCACGGCCTGCATCAGGTGGGTCTTGCCCAGGCCGACGCCGCCGTAGATGAACAACGGGTTGTAGGCACGGCCGGGATTCTCGGCCACCTGCACCGCCGCGGCTTTCGCGAGCTGATTGCTCTTGCCTTCGACGTATCCCGCGAAGGTGAAATCCGGATTGAGCCGGACACCGACCACGATGCCTTCGCTGCGCTTGGGCCGCGCGACGCCATTGCTGCCCACGGGTTCGGCACGGCCGGTTTCGATGAGCCGCGAGCCGACCTCGACCGTCACGATGGGCGCGTCGCCCTCGACGAAGCGCCTGACGATCTCGCCCAGACGCGACAATAAATGGGCATTCACCCAATCGACGGCGAAACGGTTGGGCGCCAGCAGCTTGAGCGCGCCCTTGCTCTCCACGGCCTGCAGGGGCCGCACCCAGGTGTTGAAATGCTCACCGGGTAGCTCATCCTCGAGCGCACGAACGCAGCGCGCCCACAGCGAGCTGCCGTCCACCGACGTGATTTCGTGCGTCACTGCCGTCAAAATGGAGCCTGTGTTCCGGATGGGTGGCTGGGAAAAAGGGGCGGGAAGTCTAGCCGTTCCATTGCGCTTTCTGGAGGGCCTTTCAGACCGTCTTTGTAGCGGGAATTGTTGACACCCGAGGGGCCCGCTGCGTACCCTTCCCGCCCTTTTTTGCGAGAGATCAGGCGGAAGGGCCGATCATCATGAAACGCACTTATCAGCCGAGCAAGATCAAGCGCAAACGCGCCACCGGATTCCGCGCCCGCATGAAGACCAAGGGTGGTCAGAAGGTGCTTGCGCGCCGCCGTTCGAAGGGCCGCAAGAAGATCGTTCCCTAAAGATCTCCGCGCGCGTCGCTCGCACGCGCCGACATGCAGCCCTCGCAACGCCCGCTCAACTTTGGCGTGGACCTGCGGCTGCGAAGCAAGCTGCAGTTCGACGCGGTCTATGCCGGCGGTCGCCGGCTCGACGATCGCTTCTTCGCGCTGCGCGTGAAGGCCAACGGTCTCGCGCATCCGCGCGTAGGACTGGCGGTAGCCGTGAAGACTGCGGGCAACGCCGTCAAACGTAATCGTTTGCGCCGCTTGGTCCGCGAGAGCTTTCGCCTGGCGCAGGGGGAACTGCCGGCCGTGGACATCGTGGTGGCCGCAAAATTTGCCGCCGCCGGGGCGCCCGCAACCAGCTTGCGTGATAGCCTCGCGACCCTTTGGAAACGTGTCGCAAGCACATGCGCTTCGTCCTGAAAATATTCATACGCGCATACCAGCTGGGCCTGAGCCCCCTGCTCGGGCCACGCTGCCGTTTCTATCCTTCGTGCTCGCATTACGCCATCGAGGCCATAGATACGCACGGCGCCGCACGAGGCTCCTGGCTCACGATCAAGCGTATTTCCCGTTGTCACCCCTGGCACGAAGGCGGATTCGATCCGGTTCCGGCCTGTTCCAAGCATTCGCATGACTAACAACATTCGCGTCTTTCTGTGGCTGGGCCTCGCGCTAGCCTTGTGGCTCAACTACTCGCAATGGCAGCTGGACTACGGCCCGAAGCCAGGTGCTCAAACAGCCGAGTCCGGTGGCGCCAGCGGCACAGAGTCGATTCCCGAAGCCGCTTCTGTTCCGCCTGCGAGTCAAACTGGAAGCGAAGTTCCTCCCGCGGGCGCCGATGTACCGCCCCCCGTCCAGTCGGCGACCACCGACCCGGTGACCAATACCGTCGAGCCGGCGAGTCAGCCGACCGGCAAGGTCCGTGTCACCACTGATGTGCTGGTTCTCGACATCGATCTGCTGGGCGGAACGCTGGTCTATGCGGAGCTGCCTGGTTACCCGATCACCAAGGGCCAGCCCGAGCCGGTGGTGCTCTTCAACCAGAAATCGCCCTCAACTAACTATGTGCTTGCCACGGGCCTGGGCGGTTCGTCCAATGATGCCGCGCCGACGCACTTCGCCGTCTTCAGCAGCCCCACGAACAAGTACAGCCTCGAGCCCGGGCAGCAGGAGCTGCGCGTGCCGCTCACCTGGACCGACGGCAAGGGCGTCACGGTCACCAAGACCTTCGTTTTCAAGCGCGGCATGTTCGCCATCGGCCTCGAGTACGCCATCGACAACCAGAGCGGCGCGCCGTACCAGGTTCATCCGTACGCACAGATCAAGCGATCGGATCCGCCGGTCGAGCGTTCCATGTTCAAAGTGGACAGCTTCGCCTTCCGCGGCCCGGCCGTCTGGCTCAAGAAAAAGAACGACAGTGACTTCACGTATCACAAGCTGAACCTCGACAAGCCGCAGCTCATCCAGGAGTTCGACGCGGTGCCCAACGGTTGGCTCGCCGGCATGCAGCACCATTTCGTGAGCGCTATCGTTCCGGACCCGACCAAGGCCTACGCCTACTCGATGAGCGTAAACGGCCGCGAATACACGCTCGCCGCCTCGGGCCCGAAGGAAACCGTGGCGCCTGGCTCCCGCGCCGTGCTAAAGCAAAGTCTCTTCGTCGGCCCCAAGCTGCAAAAGCAGCTGGTGACGCTGAACCCCGAGCTCGACCGCGTGGCGGATTACAACTGGCTCACGCTGATCGCGAAGCCGCTGTTCTGGTTGCTCGACAAGGCTCATGCCGTGGTCGGCAACTGGGGCGTGGCCATCATCTTCGTCACCTTCCTGCTCAAGCTGCTGTTCTATCCGCTGTCGGAGAAGGCAGGCCGCTCCATGGCCAAGATGCGCGCGCTGGCGCCGCGCATGAAGGCGCTTCAGGAGCAGTACAAGGACGACCGGTCCAAGCTCGGGCAGGCGACCATGGATCTGTACCGAACCGAAAAGGTGAATCCGCTCGCGGGCTGCCTTCCCATGCTCATCCAGATGCCCGTGTTCCTGGCGTTCTACTGGGTGCTGCTCGAGAGCGTGGAGATGCGCCAGGCGCCTTTCATGCTGTGGATCACGGACCTGTCGTCGCGCGATCCATTCTTCATCCTGCCCGCGCTCAACGGTCTCGCGATGTGGTTCCAGCAGAAGCTGAACCCGCCGCCGCCGGATCCGATGCAGGCGAAGATCTTCCAGTTCATGCCGGTCATCTTCTCGGTGATGTTCGCGCTGTTCCCCGCCGGCCTGGTGCTGTACTGGGTCACGAACACGGGTCTGTCCATCCTTCAGCAGTGGAACATCAACCGAAAGCTCGCGGGCGAAGAAAAGGCCCGCAAGCGCTGATCGGGAGCAAGGTTCGCAACCGGCCGCTAGTAAGCGAAAGCCGTACTTTGCGCCCGGGCGGCCGGAGTTAGACTTCGGCCGCGAGGCTGCATGCCGGAAACAATGAGCCATCCCGACACGATCGTGGCATCGGCGACGCCGCCCGGGCGCGGCGGTGTCGGCGTGGTGCGCGTGTCGGGGCCCAAGGCGCCAGAGATCGGCGCGGCACTCGTGGGCGATCTGCCCACGCCACGTCATGCCACGCTGGTGCGCTTCCTAGACAAGGCTGGCGACCCCATCGACATCGGCCTGGCGCTGTTCTTCCCCGGTCCGCATTCCTATACCGGCGAACACGTCGTGGAGCTGCAGGGGCACGGCGGCCCCGTGGTGGTGGAACGGCTGGTCGAACGCTGCATCGAACTGGGCGCCCGGCGCGCCAAGCCCGGTGAATTCACCGAACGCGCCTTCCACAATGACAAGGTGGATCTCGCGCAGGCCGAAGCCGTCGCAGATCTCATCGACGCCGGCTCGCGCGAAGCGGCGCGCGCCGCCATGCGTTCATTGCAAGGCGAATTCTCGAGCATGGTGCAGGGCCTCACCGAGGCGGTGGTCGATCTGCGCACCTACGTGGAAGCCGCCATCGACTTTCCCGAAGAAGAAGTGGATTTCCTGGGCGACCAGGAGGTGCACGCCCGGCTAGCTACGGTGCGCGGCCACTTCGATGGCGTCGCCGCCGCGGCCGGGCAGGGCCGGCTGCTGCGCGACGGGCTTACCGTGGTGCTCGCCGGCCGCCCCAACTCCGGTAAGTCCAGCCTGCTCAACCGGCTCGCGGGCTACGACGCCGCCATCGTGACGGCCATCCCGGGCACCACGCGCGATGTGCTGCGCGAGCGCATCGACATCGACGGGCTACCGCTGCACGTGCTCGATACTGCCGGCCTGCGCGATTCGACCGACGTCGTGGAAGCCGAAGGTGTGCGCCGCGCCACGGCGGAAATGTCACGCGCCGACCGTGTGTTGTTCGTGATCGACTGCTCGGACGACCCCGCGGGCCGCGCTTTCGAGGAACAACGGGCGCGCCTGCCAGCGGATGTTCCGGTGACGCTGGTCTTCAACAAGATGGATCTGGGCGACGGCCTTCCAATGTCCGACACCATATCCGGGCCGCCGCGCCTGCATGTGTCGGCGCGCACCGGCATGGGACTCGATCAACTGCGAGCACATTTGAAGGACAGCGTCAGCTTCCTGTCGACCGGTAACGGAAGCATTTCGGCGCGGCGTCGACATCTGGAAGCCCTCGAGCGTGCACGTGCGTGCGTCGAGAATGCCGCGGCGCAGTTGGACCAGCGCCGCGCCGGTGAATTGATCGCCGAGGAACTGCGGCTGGCGCAGCAGGCACTGGACGAGATCACGGGCGTCTTCCACGCCGACGACTTGTTAGGACGCATCTTCGGTTCGTTCTGCATAGGGAAGTGAAGACATGTGGTTAGGTAATCGCTGCCAACCGCCAAAGGACGTCGAAGGCGCCCTCGATGCGCTGTTCGGCCAGCCCGTGGGGCATGTCCAGGTCATTCAGTACAGCATTTACGTGCGCTGGCACATGCGTGCCATTGCCACCACGCGCCCCAGCCGCATCTATCTACGCGGCAGCGGCAAGGAGTTCTTCGCCGACGCGCCGCTCTTGCTGCACGAGTATTTCCACGTGCTGCGGCAATGGGCCACGGGCGACCTGACCATTCCGAAGTACCTGGCGGAATGTTTTCGCCGCGGCTACTGGGACAATCGTTATGAGATCGAGGCCAGGGACTTCACCTCGCGCGAAATCTACCGATACCGCTCGCTGCTGGCGCAGCACCGCAATGAAGCCCTGCCGCCGGGCGTGCACCCGATACGGCGAAAGACCGCGGTCGGTAGTTAGCCCAGCAAGGCTTCGCGGCGATACAGGCGGCCCGCCAGGTACGTGAGAATCACACCGTAGAGCAGTGTGCTGCCCACCGACACCAGCAAGTGCAGGGGCAGGATGGGTTCGGCGCGCAGCACCGTGGTCATCAGCAGGTGCTGGCTCAGGAAGGGGACGAACATCAGAGATGTCTTGGTCTGCAGCCCCAGCAACCCCGCGAAGATCAGCGGCATGGTGGGAATGGTGACCACCAGCTGCAGGTAGGTCTGGGCCTCTCGATATGACTTGGCAAAGGCCGAAATGATGGTGAGGTAGGCCGAGCCGAACAGGATCAGCGGCGCGCAGCAGGCCACGATCAGTGCAGCCGGCGAGGGTCCGAGGTTGGCGGTGACGCCAAGTCGCTCAAGCCCCACGAAACTCATGGCGAACGAGAACATGGTCACCGTGAGCACCAGCGACACCAGCATGTACGAGGCCGCTGCGCCAATCTTGCCGTAGATGAGCTGTTCGCGCGGCACGGGCGAGGTGAGCAGCACTTCGAGCGAGCCGCGCTCGCGTTCGCCGGCGGTGGCGTCGATGGCCAGGTACAGGCCACCGAACAGCATCGACAGCAGCACCAGGTAGGTCATCATGTTGAGCACCAGCACCGAGCGGCCGCTGGGTGTCGACACGTCTATCTCCTGCACGGAGATGGGCAGCACTGAAATAGGGTCTATGCCGCGCGCCAGGAAACGCAGCTGCGCGATCTCGATGCCGTAGTTCGATATCAGCGCGCGTACGCGCGCCACTCCCTGCCGCTCGAAGCCGCGCGAGCTGTCCGAGTACAACACCACGGGCGCGGGCTCACCGGCCTGCAGGCGCTGGCCGAAATCGGCGGGAATCTCCAGCACGATGTTGTGCGTCTGACGCGCCACCGCCTGACGCGCCGCGGCCTCGTCGTAATCCACCTTCTCGATGTTGATGCCGCGCGCGGCAAGGTAGTTCACGAGATTGGGCGCGTGCTCGGCATGGATCACCGCCAGCGGAATGTCCTGGTCGATCTGGGTATTGGTGCGCGAGATGAGGAACTGCACCAGTACCGCCACCAGGACCGGGCTGATCACGGGCCCGAACACCAGCGCAGACAGCAACGTCCGGCGGTCGCGCAGGTTCTCGCGGAATTCCTTGCGGAATACCGCCCAGATGCCGCGCAGGCTCATGGATCCACCATCACCTGGCGCCTCCGCCGTTCTTCCCCTGGCTGGCTTCCCCGCCCATGAGATGGACGAAGGCGTCTTCGAGCTGCGCGTTGCCGGCGCGCGCGCGGATCTCCGCCAGGCCTCCAGCGGCCACCACTTCGCCGCCTGCGATCACCACCACCTCATCGCAAAGCTGCTCGACCTCCTGCATCACGTGGCTGGAAAACAGCACGCAGTGGCCGGCATCGCGCAGCTGTCCCAGCAGCTTGCGCAAGTTGCGCACCGCCATGACGTCCAGCCCGTTGGTGGGCTCGTCCAGCAGCACATTGCGCGGACGGTGGACGAGCGCGCGGGCCAGGGCAGTCTTGAGCTTCTGCCCCTGCGAAAACCCCTTTGCCAGCCGGTCCGCGAAGTCCTGCATCTCCAGCTGCTCGATGAGCTCGGCGGCGCGCGCTTCCCGGTCGGACTTGCCGAGCCCATGCAGCTCACCGAAATACATGATGTTCTCGCGCGCGGTCAGGTTGTTGTAGACCCCGGCGCCATGCGACAGCACGCCGATGGCGCGGCGCGCCGCCAGCGGATCCGCCGTGACGCTGGACCCGTCGATCAGCGCATCGCCGGCATCCGGCTTGAGCACGGTGTACAACATGCGCAGCGTGGTCGACTTGCCCGCGCCGTTGGGTCCTAACAACCCGGTGATCTGGCCGTTGCGCGCGCTGAAGCTCACGCCGCGGACGGCCGCGACTGCGCCAAAAGATTTGAACAGTCCGCGTGCTTCCAGCATGAAGGCCTACGGACTCGGGCCGGCGAGCGTGATGAAGAATGGCATGGGCTTGAGTTTCTCCGTGCAGGAGGTATCGAGATCCTTCGCGGAGCCCGCATCGATGAACGTGGACATGATGCGGTCGACGCAGGGGACTCCGAACTGGCCATGCCCATGGCCGGCGATGACCACGTGTTTGCTGTCCGCGAAGCCGCTTTGCGCGCGCGCGGCGTACTCGGGCGGTGTCACCGGGTCGTCCGCGCCGGAAAGGAGCAGTGCGGCCGCGGCGCTCTTCAGCGGCGCATGCAGGTCGGCATCCACAACGCCGCGCGGCCATTGGCCGCAGGCTTCGATGAGCTGCTGCACCTGTTCGGCGCCCATGTGTGTCGCAGTGAGCGCCGGCAGATCGAGCTTCGACGCATCGATCATCGGCGTGTCCTCGCTGCAGGCCACGCTGTTGTGCATGCCATAGGCGAACGACGCCTCCAGCGAATTCGCGAACACGCGGAACTGGCTCGCCATGGGCGTGAAGTTGCCTTCGTGCGCCGCCATGTGCAGCGACAGCGGCAGCAGCGCGGCCTGGTCGTCGTTGTAGCTTGCGAAGCGGAGCACGGCGGACAAATGCCGCGAGGTGAAATTGAAGTGGATAGGCCGCCCCGTGGCGGCATCGCTCACCATGGTGGGCTCGGGTTTGGCCGCGAGCCGCGTCCGCAGTGCGCGATAGTCGGCGCCGGGATCTGTGAAAGCCCTGGCGCAGGCCGGGTCATCGATACAGCGCGCGAGGATACGTTCCAGCGCACGTTCCGCGTCGATGGCAATGGCCGGGCCCAGGACCGCCTCGGGGTTCACCACGCCGTCCAGGATCAGCGTCCGCGTCGCCTTCGGATAGCGACGCGCGTAGTGCTGCGCCACGCGCGTTCCATATGAATTCCCAAACAGGTTGATGCGCTCATACCCCAATGCCGCACGCACGGCGTCCAGATCACGCACGGCGACGCTGGTGGTGTATTGGCGCAAGTCCGCTTTCCTGGACAGCTCGTCGCGGCACTTGCGATTTTCCTCGGCCACGTGCATGTCTTCCACGCGCTCGAACAGGTTCTCGTGGCCGTAGTCGCAGTCCAGCCGGTGGGAACGGCCCGTGCCGCGCTGGTCCAACAGGACGATGTCGCGCTCGCGACGCACGCGATCGAAGGGGCCCGACGACGAGGTGTACAGATCCACGGCCGACGTGCCCGGGCCACCCGCGATCAGGAACAGCGGATCCGGCTTTTTATTGAAGCTGATCGCTGGCACGCGCGCGACAAACAACTCGATTTTTCGTCCCTTGGGGTCGTCAGGATTCTCGGGTGTGACGAACACGCCGCACTCGGCGGTCAGCGCGAGCATGCGGAACGGATGTTCGAGCCGGCAGGGCTTTAGTTCGATCTGGGTTGGCGAGTCGGCCGCGGCGGCCATGGCCGCCAAACTCATCAATCCTGCAACGGCAACGAAGCGCTTCATGCGCGCGGCAGAATACTAGTGACGGACGCCGGCCGGTACCCAACCCGGCTGTCAGCGGTAGATAAATGTGAAACAGGGGCACGGACTGGCGTCGCGTGCCCCTGCATCGTCGGACTGACGATGGATCGCTTGTCAGTTCCGGTCCTGCGCGTCGTGCTTCTGGCGATGAATGCGGCGCGACTGCTGGTTGGCCTCGTGCTGCATGTGGGCGCGTTCGCGGCCGGTCACCACGCCGTCGGCCTTGGCGCGACGTTCCACCCGGTTGAGGTGGACCTGTCCCGCGGCAAGGCGACGCGTCTCGCGCGCCGTCAGCTCACCGTTCTGCACGCCGTTGACGATGCGCTCCCGCTGATGCTGCTGGCGCGCGTCGTAGCGCGGCGTTCCCGCGAGAACCGACCCCGAAACCAGCACGGCCAGCGCCGCGAAAACCACTGACTTCTTCATGTCTCTCTCCTGCCTGCCTGTGTCGCCGGAAATTCGGCGTCCTGGCCATACAACGGCTGTTGCGTGGTGGCGTTGACAGCCCGGGCGGGCTACGATGCGCCCCTCGAGAATCGCCTTAACTCCTTGATCTGGCGCAATTTCCTATGGGCTCTGCAGCACTGTTTGACGTAATCATCGTAGGTGGCGGACATGCCGGCACCGAGGCCGCACTCGCGGCCGCCCGCATGGGCGCGCGCACGCTGCTGCTCACCCAGTCCATCGAGACCCTGGGCCAGATGAGCTGCAACCCGGCCATTGGCGGCATCGGCAAGGGCCACCTCGTGAAGGAGATCGATGCGCTGGGCGGCGTGATGGCACGCGCGGCCGACGCTGCGGCTATCCAGTCGCGCACGCTCAATGCGAGCAAGGGCCCCGCGGTGCGCGCTACACGCGTCCAGGCGGATCGCCAGCTCTACAAGGCTTTCGTGCGCCGTGTACTCGAGAACCAACCCAACCTCACGCTGTTCCAGCAAGAGTGCGGCGATCTCATCGTCGAAGGCGCGCAGGTTCGCGGGGTGGTGACGGTCACGGGTATCGAGTTCCGTTCGCGGGCTGTCGTGCTCACCGTCGGCACCTTTCTCGGCGGCCGCATCCATGTGGGCCTCGACAACCATGCCGGTGGACGCGCGGGCGATCCGCCATCGATCAAGCTGGCGGAGCGACTGCGCGCCCTGCCATTCCGCACTGCGCGGCTCAAGACGGGCACGCCACCGCGCATCGACGGCCGCAGCATCGATTATCGTGCGCTGGCCGCGCAGCACTCGGACGAACCACGCCCGGTGTTCAGTTACCTGGGCCGCGAGAGTGACCATCCGCGCCAGCTCCCCTGTCACATCACCGCGACCACCGAACACACGCACGAGATCATCCGCGCGGCTACCGATCGCTCGCCCATGTTCACCGGCAAGATCGAAGGCGTGGGCCCTCGCTACTGTCCCAGCGTCGAGGACAAGGTAGTCAGATTCGCGGACAAGGCCTCGCACCAGATTTTCATCGAACCCGAGGGCCTGAACACCCACGAGGTTTATCCCAACGGCATCTCGACCAGCCTGCCGTACGACGTGCAGTTCGAGTTCGTGCGCACCATCAAGGGGTTCGAAAACGCGCACATCACGCGGCCCGGTTACGCAATCGAGTACGATTTCTTCGATCCGCGCGATCTCGCAAGTTCGCTCGAAACAAAGGCGCTGGGTGGCCTGTTCTTCGCCGGGCAGATCAACGGTACCACGGGCTACGAAGAAGCCGCGGCGCAGGGCCTCGTCGCCGGCGTCAATGCCGTGCGCAGGGCACGCACGCTCGAGCCTTTCGTACCGAAGCGCAACGAGAGTTACGTCGGCGTGCTCATTGACGACCTGGTGACGCGCGGCACGCGCGAGCCGTATCGCATGTTCACCAGCCGCGCCGAACACCGGCTGCTGCTGCGCGAGGACAACGCGGATCTGCGCCTGACTCCCAAGGGCCGCGAGCTCGGCCTGGTGGACGACGAGCGCTGGGAGTTCTTCGAAGCCAAGCGCGCAGGCTCGGCGCGCGAACTCGAAAGATTCCGGAACACGCGCATCAAGTCGCACGAGATCCCGGCCGAATGGCAGGCGCGCGTGCTGGGTGACAGCGCGGCCCGCGATGCGCTCAGCGCCTTCGACCTGTTGCGCCGTCCCGAGGTGGATTACGGTCACGTGATCGAACTCATCGGCGCCAACGGCGAGACCGATGACCGCCTCGCGGCGCAGGTCCGCGCGCAGGTGGAAGTGGCCGCGAAGTATTCGGGCTACATCGAACGCCAGGAAGAAGAGATCGCTCGTCACCGCCGCAACGAAGAAACCCGGCTGCCGGCGGATCTCGATTACGCGCGCGTCGCGGGGCTATCGAACGAAGTGCGGCAGAAGCTGGCGCAGATCCGGCCATCCACGGTGGGGCAGGCTGCGCGCGTCCCCGGCGTCACGCCCGCCGCCGTGTCGATACTGCTGGTGCATCTCAAGAAATCGCGCGCGGCCTGATGGCCAGCTCGAAGAAATTCGCCGTTACGCGGCGCGAGCTTCTGGCCGGCGCGCCGCTCGCGGTTCTCGCGCTGAGCGCCTGTGGCGGCAGGGAGCCGGGCGCGGGCGCGGTGCTGTTGCGCGGCAATGGCCCTGATCCGGACTCGCTTGACCCGCACAAGGCGCGCTCAACCGAAGCCATGATGGTTTTGCGCGATCTGTTCGAGTGTCTCACCCGCCTCGACAGGGAAGCGGCGCCCGCGCCCGGTGCCGCCCGGAGCTGGGCTGTGAGCGAGGACGGCCTGGTTTACACGTTCACGCTGCGTCCGAACTTGCGCTGGTCCGACGGCAAGCCAGTGCTCGCGCGACACTTCGTCGCCGGCCTTCGGCGCCTGGTGAACCCGGAGACCGCGTCCCAGTACGCGCAGGTGGTCGACGTCATCCTCAACGCGCCAGAGGTCATCGCCGGCCGCAAGTCCGTCGACTCGCTGGGCGTGGCGGCGCCGGACGACCACACCGTGGTCATCACGCTCAGCGCGCCGGCACCCTATCTACCCGCGTTGCTGGCGCATCCACCCTGCGCGCCGTTGCATCTGGATGAAGGCGCGGCGATCGGCCCGGGTTTCGCGCGCGCCGGCACACAGGTGTCCAACGGCGCCTTCGTACTCAAGGAGTGGCTGCAGGGCAGCTACATCCGCGCCGGGCGCAATCCGCATTACTGGAACGACGCCGCGAACAGGATCGACGCGGTGAAGTACCTGCAGATCGCCGACGAGAACGCCGAACTGCGTGCTTACCGCGCCGGCGAGTTGCATTGCACGTACGTGGTTCCACGTGGCCAGTTCGACTGGATCAAGGAGAACCTCGGCGCCGAACTGCATGTGTCGCCGCAGCTCAGCATCTACTACTACGGCTTCAACCTCGACCGTAAGCGTTTCACGCCGAAGATCCGCCAGGCGCTGTCCATGGCCATCGACCGCGAGCGGCTGGCGAACCTGGTATTGCGCGTGGGAGAGCTGCCGGCCTGGGGCTGGGTGCCGCCGGGCGTGCACGACTACACGGCTCAATCCTTCGATTACGCGGAGCTGCCGCAGCCAGATCGCGTGGCCGCCGCGCGGCGACTGCTGGCCGAAGAGGGTTTCACTGCGGAAAAGCCGCTGGTCTTCGAATTGCGCTACAACACCGGCGAGGTCCACAACAAGGTGGCAGTGGCCGTGGCCTCGATGTGGAAGGAAGCGCTGGGCGTCGAGGCCAAACCCGCTGCCGTGGAGTTCAAATCGCTGTTCGCGGACATCGAACGTCGCGACGTGGACGTGTATCGCCTCTCATGGGTGGGCGACTACAACGACCCGTACAACTTCCTCCAGTACCTGAAGTCCGATTTCGGCATCAACCTGCCGCATTACAACAGCGCCGCCTACGATGCCCTGCTGGTCGAAGCCGGCCGCCAGACGGATGCCGCCAGACGTCGCGAACTGCTCGAACGGGCGGAGCGGCTGATGCTCGCCGATCACCCCGTGATCCCGCTTTATTTCTACGTGAACAAGCACCTGGTGAAGCCCGAGCTCAAGGGCTGGTATGACAACGTCATGAACGTCGTGTATTCGCAGGATCTGTGGCTGGCCGACCGCGCCTGAGCGCTTCCCCTGCATGCTCGCGGCGACGTCGGTTGCCGTCTGACAACCCGAGCATTCCCCGCTCCGACAGCGATCCGTAATCGCGCCGACATCTGGCAGACATCCCGTTACGCAATCATGACTCCACGGCAAACCGGCGAG
This sequence comes from Steroidobacteraceae bacterium, assembly GCA_029266835.1. Taxonomy (GTDB): domain Bacteria; phylum Pseudomonadota; class Gammaproteobacteria; order Steroidobacterales; family Steroidobacteraceae; genus CADEED01. Next base: position 20,298 of record JAQSWD010000003.1, on the reverse strand, counting down.
GAATCATGAGCAACATCTCCACCCAGGTTGAGCAGCGCGGCACGTACTTCCCGGCCGGGTTTCAAGACGACATCGACGTCGCCGAATGCGCGCTCGACGAGCAACTGGAGCAGCTGCATCGCCAGTACGCCGCCGCCAGCCGCGCGGCATCGCGGGCCCGGTTCGAACTCGAATTACTGGAAGCGCGTGACGACATTCACGCGAACGTGCTGGCTCAGGCCAGGCGCCAGCGTGCAGCGGCGGATACCCGCTGCACGCGGCTCATGAGTGCGATCGATGCGCTGGAAGCGCGCCTCGAACGCGTCGGAGACGGCGAATGAGGCGCTCTATTGAAGGTTACCGCCGAGCGCTCTGCGCGGCGATCCAGGCCCGGGTCTCGGTCTCGAGCACCGACAACGGCAACGCTCCGCTGCCCAGGATCTGGTCGTGGAACGCACGCACGTCGAAGCGGCTGCCCAAGGCCTTCTCGGCTTCGGCGCGCAACGCCTGGATCTTGAGCTGACCTAACTTGTACGCCAGCGCCTGGCCCGGCCAGGAGATGTAGCGATCCACCTCGTTCTGGATGTCCTGGTCGCTCTTGCCAGTGTTCTGTTTGAAGAAGTAGATCGCCTGCTCACGGGTCCAGCCGAACTGGTGGATGCCCGTGTCGACCACGAGGCGTACCGCGCGCCACATGTCGTAGTTCAGCTGACCGATCTTCTGGAAGGGGTCGGTGTACAGGCCCAACTCCGAGCCCAGGCTCTCTGAGTAAAGCGCCCAGCCTTCGATGAAGCCCGTGTAGCCGGCGTTGCGGCGGAACTCCGGGATCCCCTTGAGTTCATACGACAGCGCGATCTGAAGGTGGTGGCCCGGCACCGACTCATGCGCCGTCAGGGCTTCGATTTCCCAGATCGGACGCGACTCGGGCTTGTACAGATTCACATAGTAGTAGCCCTGGCGCGAGCCATCCAGTGACGGCGGCTGGTAGTAGGCCGTGGTCGTGGTGGGCGCGCTGGCCGCCGGAATGGCCCGGATGCCGAACGGGGTCTTCGGCAGCTTGCCGAACAGCTTCGGAAGCTGCGGCTCGATCGCACGGGCGGTCTTCTCGTACGCGGCGAATAGTTCTTCCGGCGTCTTGTAATAGAAGCGGTCGTCAGTGCGCAGGAAGACCAGGAACTGGTCCAGGTTGCCCAGGAAGTTGATGCCTTCCAGCGTCTTCTCCATCTCCGCGCGGATGCGCTTCACCTCGGCCTGGCCGATGTTATGGATGTTGGTCGGCTGCTGATTGTAGATGGTGGTGAAGTGCGCGATGCGATTGCGGTAGTACTGCTCGCCGTCCGGCGTGTCCTTGATGCCCACCGAATCACGCGAGCCCGGTAGATAGACCTCGCGCAGGAACTTCTCGAAGCGCTGATAGGCTGGCACGCCGGTGGCCTGGATGGCCGCCTTGGCGGCGGCCTGCAGGCGTTCCTGCTCGGCCTGCGGAATGCTGGCCGGCATCTTCTTGAATGGCGTGTAGAAGCCCGAATCCTCGGGATTGGTCACGAGCTGCGGCTTGATCTGCTCGATGACCTTGTTGATGACGACGCGCGGCTGGACGCGGCGTTCGTTCACTGCCACCTGCAGCAGGGCGATCCACTGGTCGAAGTACACGCCCGAGGCGTTGATGCGGGCGATCCAGTTGTCGTAGTCCTTGACGGTCGCGAAGGGCGCGAACTCGGAGACTTCCGCCAGCTGCTGCGGACCTTCGTTGCTGCGGATGGAATAGAGGTAGGACTTGAAGGTGGCTTCGTTGATCTTGTCGTTGATCTCGCGCTCGAACAGGTCGAAATTGAGCAGGTCGGCCTTTTCGAGCTTGTCCTTCTTGATCTTGCGCAGTGTGGCGAGGCGGGTGAAATTGCGCGCGTTGCGGGCATCGACCGCCGCCTGCGACATGTCGGGCAGCTTGTCGTTGTAGCGATTGTCGCCAAGCTGCGTGGCCATGATCGGATCGTCCGCGAGGTCCTCCTGCCAGACCTGGTCGAACAGCTTCAGCAGCGGAGCATTCGCGGGCTTCTTGGCGGCGAGGGCCGGAGCGGCAATGAGAAAACCCGCGAGCGGGGCCAACAGGGCAATGGTTATACGGCGCATAGCGCGCCCTTTTTAGCCTCCCGCGCGCGACGCGGCAAGAGGCTCGCTGCGCACGTGTCCCATTGCGGGACGGAACCGCAGCAGCTGAACGTGGTCCACGTGTGTATCGCAGGAAATCAGTTTCACGTTGGTGTCGGCGAGAAAGGCGGAAAGGAAGCCTCGAACACCGTCGAAGCGTTCGCGCGCGCCCGGGGAATCCTGCACCTGGCCCACCACTTTCGCCTGCCAATGCTGCGCGCGCGGCTCCACTTTTCGCAGTTCCGCGAAGCAGCGATCCAGCAGCAGGAGGTCAGTGGATAGCGTGGTGTCGGTCAGCTCGGGGTCCTGCACGCGGCCCGGAGGCCCCACGCGCAGGTGGATCAGCGCCCCGGATTCGAGCACCGCGTCATACAGACATAACGCGAACGTCGATTCGAGCTGCGCGACCAGCACGACATCGGTGGTGACGACATCGAAGTGATCGGGATCGACCTGAATTTCGGGAATGGGGGCTTCTGACACGGTGGCTGGATACTAATTGCGTTCATGCCCAGCGCGCCTCCTCTGATTGTCATCGACCCATCGTCCTTCAACTCGGGGTCCATCAATTTGGGCTGGCTCTCGCTGGCTTCCCTGGCACGGCAATCATCGCAGACTGGGCGCCGGACTGGCCATGTCGCAGGGCAGCTACGTGCGGTTTCTGCGACCCTCGGCGTATGATCGGCTCAAGGGCCAGAGGGGAAGAAGAACATGGAATTCGGTAGTAGCACCGCAGTCATCTTGTTTGTCATTGGCGTCATCGTCATTGGCATCAAGACCCTGGTCATCGTGCCGCAGGGTTACGAGTACACGCGCGAACGCCTCGGCAAGTTCGCCCATTCCATGCCCCCCGGGCCGCACTGGCTGGTGCCCTTCATCGACAGTGTGGGCCACAAGATCAACATGATGGAGCAGGTGCTGGACGTCCCCCGCCAGGAAGTCATCACCAAGGACAACGCCATGGTGGCCATCGATGCCGTGGTGTTCTACCAGGTGCTGGATGCCCCCAAGGCGGCTTATGAAGTGGCCAACCTGCGTCTTGCCATGGTCAACCTGACCATGACCAACATTCGTACCGTGGTCGGCTCCATGGATCTCGACGAGTCGCTGTCCAAGCGCGACGAGATCAACCACAAGCTGCTCAAGGTGGTCGACGACGCCACCTCGCCCTGGGGCGTGAAGTGCACGCGCATCGAGATCAAGGATATCCAGCCGCCCGCGAATCTCGTGGAATCCATGGGCCGCCAGATGAAGGCCGAGCGCGACAAGCGCGCCAACATCCTCGAGGCCGAGGGTTTCCGCCAGGCCGCCATCCTCAAGGCCGAGGGTGAAAAGCAGTCCGTGGTGCTGGCCGCCGAAGCCAACAAGGAAGCCGCCTTCCGGGAGGCCGAAGCCCGCGAGCGCCTGGCGCAGGCCGAGGCGCGGGCCACCCAGATGGTCTCGCAGGCCATCGCCCAGGGTGACGTGCAGGCCATCAACTACTTCGTGGCGCAGAAATACGTGGAAGCGCTCAAGGAGTTCGCCACCTCGCCCAACCAGAAAGTGTTCATGATGCCGGTGGAGTCGGCTGGCTTGTTGGGCGCCCTCGGCGGCATTGTCGAGCTCTCCAAGGATGCCATGGCCAAACAACCCAGCGGGCCGCTGGCGCCTCCGCCCGCGCCGCGACGTCCCCCGCAGGTCGGGCAGTCATGAGGACCTTTCTCACGAACATGGTCTGGTGGCAGTGGATCGTGTTCGCGGTGGTGCTCGCCGCGCTCGAGACCGTGATGCCCGGCGCCATCGCCATCTGGTTCGCGGCATCCGCGGCCATCATCGGGTTGCTGATCGTCGTCCTGCCCATTCCGTGGCAGTGGCAGTGGATCGGTTTCGCGGTTCTCGGGGTGGTGCTGATGCTGGCCTACCTCAATTACCGGAAAAAGAACCCCGAGAAGGAAGAACAGCCGACGCTCAACCAGCGCGGCGTGCAGTACATTGGCAGCGAGTTCGTGCTGATCGAACCCATCGAGCAGGGTTCGGGCAAGGCCAAGGTCGGAGATAGCGTCTGGAAGGTTTCCGGGCCCGAGCTGCCGGCCGGCGCGCGGGTGCGCGTCACCGGGGTGAATGGCGCGGTGCTGACGGTCGCGCCCGTTTGAAGTCGTAACCTGTAGTTAGACGGCCAGGGAAGGGCCGCCGGAGGTCACCATGCTTTCCGTGCAACAGTTGCTGGATCACAAGCCCAAGGGCGTGTACTCGATCGGGCCGAACGAACCGGTCCTGGCCGCCATCCGCAAGATGGCCGAGCATCACATCGGCGCATTGGTGGTGATGTCGGGCGACAAACTCGTCGGCATCGTTTCCGAGCGTGACTACGCACGCAAGGTAGTGCTGCTGGGCCGCTCCTCCACCGAAACCCCGGTCAACGCCATCATGACCGGCAAGGTTTTCACGGTGTCACCGCGCGAAGATGCGCACGACTGCATGCGCCTCATGACCGACCGGCGCATCCGCCATCTGCCGGTGGTGAACGGCGAACGCGTGGTGGGTGTGCTCAGCATCGGCGACCTGGTGCGCGCGGTGATCGAAGAGCAGGAACGCACGATCGCGGACCTCGAGAGCTATATCCGTAGTTAGAGGTGCCGGCACCCGCCGGTTACTTGCGCCAGAACCCCGCGGTGAACAGCACCAGCACCGTGAACACTTCCAGTCGGCCGATCAGCATCGCCGCCGTGCAGATCCAGGTCTGCACGTCGGTGAGTGCCTGGAAGTTGGTGGACGGTCCCACCGCACCCAGTCCGGGGCCCATGTTGTTGATGGAACTCACCACTGAAGAAAAGGCCGAGACGAGATCCAGTCCGGCGGCGAGCTGTGCGAATGCCAGCACGAGGATCGTGCCGAAGTAGAGGAAGATGAAAGCAAGCACCGAGTAAACGACCCGCTCCGGCACAGCCTGGCCGCCGATGCGGATGGGGATGACGGCGTTGGGATGCACCAATTGCTTGAGTTCGCGGCGCGCCTGCCGCACCAGCAACAGCGTGCGGAACATCTTGATGCCGCCGCCGGTCGAGCCGGTGCTGCAGGTGATGCAGCTCAGGAAGATCAGCCACATCGGCAGGAAGGCCGGCCACTTCTCGTAGTCTTCGGTCACGAATCCCGTGGTGGTAGCGATGGATATCACGTTGAAGACCGAGTGACGGAATCCTTCCAGTGACGTGGGGTATGTACCGTCGGCCCACAGCACGAAAGACACCAGCATCACCGACACGCCGAGAACGATCAGTACGGCCTTGGCCTCGGAGTCCGTCTTGTAAGGCTTGAAAGAGAGGTTCCTGAACGCCAGGAAATGCCGTGAGAAGTTCAATGTCGCCACCACCATGATGACGATCAACACCAGCTCAACGCCCACCGATTCGAAGTACCCCACGCTGACGTCATGGCTGGAGAAGCCTCCGAGCGCGATGGCGGAAAATCCATGGCATACCGCGTCGAACCAGCTCATTCCCGCAATCCTCAGCCCCATGATTCCCAGCACCGAGATGGCGAGATACGTGAACCACAATGCCTTCGCGGTTTCCGTGATGCGGGGCGTGAGCTTTTCGTCCTTGACCGGGCCCGGCGTCTCGGCCTTGTAGAGCTGCATGCCGCCGACACCCAGCAAAGGCAGCACGGCCACCACCAGGACGATGATCCCGATACCGCCCAGCCAATGAAGCGTGTGCCGCCAGATGTTTATCGACTGCGGCAGGTCGTCGAGCTGGCTGAGCACCGTCGAGCCGGTGGTGGTCAGGCCCGACATGGCCTCGAAGTACGCGTCGGTGAACGACAGGTCCGGCAACGCGATCATGAGAGGAATGGCCGCGGACGCGGACATCAGTACCCAGGCCGAGGTGACCAGCAGAAATCCGTCGCGGGGCTTGAGTTCGCGGCGAAAGCGCTTCGTGAGCCCCGCAATCAGGAGGCCGGCGACGATGTTGATGCCGCCGGCGATCACGAAATCCATGACGGCGCCGTCGCTCACCGCCAATGACCAGGCGATGGGCAGCAGGTAGATGAGGCCGAAGAAGGCCATCATCAGGCCCAGAAGGTGTGCGACTGCCAGCATCTGCCGGTCTGACTAACGCCCGCCGGGCCCGGAGAACAGGCGCTCCACCTGCTCCACGTGGCGGCGATCGGAGAGGAACACGATCACGTGATCGTCGTTGTGGATCATCGTGTCGTGGTGGGCGATGGTCACCTGGTCGCCGCGCACCACGGCGCCGATGATCGCGCCTTCGGGAAGCTGGATGTCGCCGATCTTCCGGCCCACCACGCGCGAAGTCTTGTCGGTGCCATGCACCACGGCCTCGAGGGCTTCCGCCGCGCCACGGCGCAGCGAGTGCACGCGCACCACGTCGCCGCGCCGTACGTGCGCCAGCAGCGAGCCGATGGTGATGGTCTGCGGCGAGATGGCGATGTCGATGTTGCCGCTCTCCATGAGATCGGCGTACGAAGGCTTGTTGATCAGCGCCATCACCTTGCGCGCGCCCAGCCGCTTCGCCAGCATGGCCGAGAGGATGTTGGCTTCCTCGGAGTTGGTCAGCGCGGCGAACACGTCGCAGCTGTCGATGTTCTCCTCGATGAGCAGTTCCTCGTCGGCCGCGTCGCCATTGAGCACGATGGTGTTGAGCAGCACCTCCGAGATACGTCGCGCGCGCCGGGGATCACGCTCTATCAGCTTCACCTGGTTCTCGTCCTCGAGCCGGCGGGCCAGCGCCAGGCCGATGTTGCCGCCGCCGGCGATCACCACGCGTTTGGCCGGCGCTTCTTCCTTGCGGATTTCGCTCATGAACTTGCGGATGTCATCGCGCGCCGCCAGGAAGAACACCTCGTCGTTCTCGTGGATGATCGTCTCGCCATCGGGAATGATGCTGCGGCCGTCACGGTAGATAGCCACCACGCGTGCATCGGTATTCGGATGATGCTCCTTGAGCGCCTTGAGCTTCTGCGACACCAGCAGGCCGCCCTTGCGCGCGCGGATGCCCACCAGGCGCACGCGGCCATCGGCGAAGTCCAGCACCTGCAACGCTCCCGGAAACTTGATGAGCTGCGCGATGTATTCGGTGACCAGCTGCTCGGGGCTGATCCACACGTCGACGGACAGCGCCTCGTCGGCAAACAGCTTGGGGTGTCGCGTGTACTCCGAGGAACGGATGCGCGCGATCTTCGTGCGCGTGCGGTACAGCGTGTACGCCACCTCGCAGGCCATCATGTTCACTTCGTCGCTGGAGGTGAGCGCAACGATGATATCCGCCGAGGCCGTACCCGCCGCTTCCAGGACCGAGGGATAGGCGGCATTGCCCGCCACGGTGCGGATGTCGAGGCGGTCCTGCAGGTCGCGCAACACCTCTTCGTTGGTGTCGACCACCGTGACCTCGTTGGCTTCCTCCCGGGACAGGTGGTAAGCCGCTGTACGCCCTACCTGCCCGGCGCCGAGGATCACGATCTTCATGGGGTTATTGTAGTGGAACCCACTGATGGCCGCGGCTGTCGCATGGAATACAGTCGCCAGGGGTTGTTCGGGAGATCACATGAATCGCGGCATCCTGATCGCTGGAGCATTGCTGGTTTGCACGGCTACCCAGGCCGCGGAGCCCACCAGGCCTGCCGCTGCGGCCGTCGCCGCTCCCGCCCGGCTGGCGGCCGGCAACGATGCTGAACCGCTGCCCAGGAAGCTGGACCTGCGCGTCGGCGACGTCCGCAAATACATGACTCCGGAGGAATTCCGCGCGCTGCTGGCCGGACGTGAGGAGGAGCGGAATACCGTCCTGGTCCAGGCCAATGTGCCGCTGCTTCCCGTGAAGTCGGAGCAACCCATTCCGTCGGGAATGCCCCTGCTGCCCCTCTGGTGGGCGGTGACGAACCCCACTCAGTCCTGGCGCATCCTGTTGCCGGATCTCAACGCGCCACCCCCTGGCCCGCCTGACAAGGTGCCGCCGCCGATCTTCCGCTGGGGCCCATAGCGCTCCAGGTAGATAGCCAGGCAGGCGTGGTCAGCGTGATGAAACTACCGGAGCCTGCCGGTGAGCATTGATCGAATCGCGCAAGTCCTGCGCTGCCTTGCGCGCCGCCGCGGCGAAATCGTCGCCGCCACTGGCGTAGAGAATGGCGCGCGATGAACTGATCACCAGCCCGGTGCCCGCTGCGGTCCTGCCCGCGGCCATCACCTTGGCGACATCGCCGCCCTGCGCGCCGACGCCGGGCACGAGGAAAGGCAGATCACCGACGCGCCTGCGGATGTCCGCCAGTTCGTCGGGGTAGGTAGCCCCCACCACGATCATGCAATTGCCAGCGGCGTTCCATTCCCTGGCGACGGTTTCCGCCACGTGCTGGAACAGCATCTTGCCCGGCCCGACATGCAGGTCCTGCAGGTCGCGCGCACCGGGATTCGAGGTGCGGCAAAGGATGATGACGCCTTTGTCGGTGTGCTTCAGGAAGGGCTCTACCGAATCGCGACCGAGATAAGGGTTCACGGTGACGGCATCGGCACCGTAACGCTCGAACGCCTCCTGCGCGTATTGCTCGGCTGTGCTGCCGACGTCGCCGCGCTTGGAGTCGAGAATGACGATGGCATTCGGCGCCGTGGCCTTGATGTAGTCGATGGTGTGCTCGAGCTGCTGCTCCGCGCCGTGCGCGGCGTAATGCGCGAACTGCGGCTTGTACGCGCAGACCAGGTCCCGGGTGGCGTCGACAATCGCCTTGTTGAATTCGAAGATGCCGCCGGGCGCATCCCGAAAGCCGTTCGGAAACTTCCTGGGCTCGGGGTCGAGACCCACGCAGACCAGCGAGTTGCTGGCCTTCCAGGCTGCCTGCAGCTTGTCGGAAAAACTCATCGCACCACCTCGAGATATTCGAGCATCATGATCTTCACGCCCAAAGATGCGAAGTTCACCTGGATGTTGGCCTGCGGGCCCTGGCCTTCCACCTTGAGGATGACGCCCTCGCCGAACTTCTTGTGGCGCACGCGCGCGCCGAGCTTGACGCCTGGGGCCAACTCGTCGATCGGCGCCTTGAAGCGTCCCGCGGCCACGGGACGCGAGATCTGGATGCGCGGCCGCACCTCTTCCACCAGTTCCTCGGGGATCTCGTTGATGAATCGCGACGGCGTGCCGAAGTTGTCCATGCCGTGCAGGCGACGCTGCTCGGCGTAGGTGACGTACAGCTGCTTCATCGCGCGCGTGGTGCCCACGTACGCGAGGCGGCGCTCTTCCTCGAGACCTTCCTCGTCGTTCAGCGAACGCTGATGCGGGAACAGGCCGTCTTCCATGCCGGCGAGGAACACCAGCGGAAACTCCAGTCCCTTGGCGGTGTGCAGCGTCATCATCTGAACGCAGTCTTCCCAGGCCTCGGCCTGGCCTTCGCCGGATTCCAGCACGGCATGCGCGAGGAAGGCCTGCAGCGGCGGCATGGGCTCTTCGTCCGTGCTCGCCACGTCGGGCGCCCATCCTCGCGCCGCGGACACGAGTTCGTTCAGGTTCTCCACGCGCGCTTCGCCGCGATCCGAAGCCTTTTCCTTCTTGTGGTGCTCCACGAGACCGGAGTTGTTGATCACGTGATCCACCTGCTCGTGCAGTTCGAGGCCGGCGATGTCGTTGCCGAGCTGGTCGACGAGCTTGAGGAAGCCGTTCAATGCGGCCTCGGCCTTGGGGCCGAGCAGGCCATGGGCAACGGCATGCGCGGCCGCATCCCACATCGAAACGCTGCTGGCCTTGGCCTGCTCGCGGACCTTGTCCAGCGAGGTGGCGCCGATGCCGCGCGTGGGCAGGTTCACGACGCGCTCGAACGACGCGTCGTCGGCATGATTGGTGATCACGCGTAGATAGGCCAGCGCATCCTTGATTTCCGCGCGTTCGAAGAACCGCAGGCCGCCGTACACCTTGTACGGAATGCGCGCCGACATGAAGATTTCTTCGAACACGCGCGATTGCGCGTTGCTGCGGTAGAGGATGGCCACGTCACGGCGCGGATTGCCGGCGTTGTGCCACTCGCGGATCCGGTTCATGACGAACTCGGCCTCGTCGCGTTCATTGAACGCGGCGTACAGCTTGATGCGTTCGCCGTCCTTGCCCTCGGTCCACAGGTTCTTGCCCAGGCGGCCGGTGTTGTGCGAAATCAGCGCGTTCGCGGCCTTGAGGATGTTGCCGGTGGAGCGGTAGTTCTGCTCCAGGCGGTACATCCTGGCGGTGGGATAGTCGCGAGTGAACCGCGTGAGATTCTCCACTCGGGCGCCGCGCCAGCGGTAGATGGACTGGTCGTCGTCGCCGACGATGAAGGGCGCGCCATCCGCGCCCGCGATCAGCAGCGCCCAGGCGTACTGGATGGCATTGGTGTCCTGAAACTCGTCGATCAGCACGTGCTTGAAGCGTCGGCGGTAATGGCCGATCAGCGCGGCGTTGTCGCGGCAAAGCTCGTAGGCGCGCAGTAGCAGCTCGGCGAAATCGACGACGCCCGTGCGTTGGCACTGGGCTTCGTATTCCTTGTACACGCGCAACATGGTGGCGCGCGTCGGGTCGCCGCCGTCCTTGAGCGTGCCCGGGCGGTGGCCCTCGTCCTTGTTATGGTTGATGAACCACTGCACTTCGCGCGGCACCCAGCGCGTCTCGTCCAGCTCCATCGCCTTGAGGATCTTCTTGATCAGCCGCAGCTGGTCCTCGCCGTCGAGGATCTGGAAACTTTGCGGCAGGTTGGCCTCGCGCCAGTGCAGGCGCAGCAGCCGGTGCGCGATGCCGTGGAAAGTGCCCACCCACATGGCGCCGCCCGGCACGCCTAACAACCTTTCGATGCGCTGGCGCATCTCGGCCGCGGCCTTGTTGGTGAACGTGACCGCCAGGATGGAATACGGCGACGCGCCTTCATTTTGTATCACCCACGCGATGCGATGCGTGAGCACGCGCGTCTTGCCCGAGCCGGCGCCAGCGAGAACCAGCACGGGACCCACGGGAGCGGAAACGGCCTGGCGTTGAGCGTCGTTCAGGCCCTGAAGAATCGGGGAAGTGTCATTCATCGGGGCGCGAATGATACAGCTGGTGCCGGGTGAGGAAAGTGGGGAAATCCTTTCCCCACTTTCCTCACCCGGCACCGTCGGATCACAGGCCCGGCTGTGGTGGTTCTTCCGCCTGCGCGTCCAGTTTCCGCTTGTTCGGCGCGATCACTTTCTCATCGAAGTAGTCGAGGATGGCGGCCACCAGCGCGAGGAACACCGGCCCGACCACGATGCCGATGGTGCCGAACGCGGCGATGCCGCCGACCACGCCGACGAACACCGTGAACGCGGACACGGGCGCGTAACGCGACACGAGAATGGGCCGCAGGATGTTGTCGGAAGTCGACACGACCATGCCCCAGATCAGCATGAACACTGCCATGCCCCAGTGGCCCGTTGCGCCCAGATACACCGTGCCCGGTATCCACACGATGGCCGCGCCACCGGCCGGCAGCAGCGCGAGTACGGTGGCGAGCACGCCGAACACCACCGGCGACGGCAGCCCCGCTATCGCGAAGCCGATGGTCACGAGCACGCCCTGGCAGATGGCCGTGAGCCCGATGCCATAGAACACCCCGCGGGTGACGCTGGCCAAATGATCGAAGAGCTGCTCGCGATGGTCCTCGGGCACCGGAATCAATCGCTGCAGGCGATTGAACATGCTGGCGCCGTCACGCAGGAAGAAGAACAGCAGGAACAGCATGAAGAAGAAGCCGACCAGCGTGCCCAGCGCCGACAACACCACGCCGCCACCGACGGTCGCGATGTTCTTGAGCAGGGTCTGCGCGGCGTTGGTCAGATATTCCTGGATGTCGGCGCCCGATACGGACAAATGCTCGCGCGCCACGCGTGCCGCGGGACCGATGATCGGGTACTGCTCGAGGTTGGCAAAAGTACTGCCATCGAGGCGGAAACTGCTGTTCTGGATGTAGAGCACCAGCGCACGCGCCTGGTTGGCGAAGGCGATACCCAGCAACGTCAGCGGAATCAGCAGCGCGAAGGGCGTGAGCCCGGTGAGGATGCCGGCCGACCACCCGGCGCGGCCCTTGAGCTTGCGCGTCAGCCAGCGATGCGTGGGATAGAGCATGAACGCCAGGAACGCCGCCCAGGCCATGGACCCGGCAAACGGTTGCAGGACCAGCAGCAGGCCGTAAAGCACCAATGCTGCGAGCGCGACGAAGAATGCCTTTGTATAGAACTCCACCTGCACCTTATATATGCGTGTGCGCCGCCGGGAAAGCAGCGGAGCGGACGATGACGGAGCCCGACATGACGGAACTGCGCGCGATTCGAGCAGACATCACCACGCTGGACGTGGATGCCATCGTCAACGCGGCCAACCCCTCGTTGTTAGGCGGCGGGGGTGTGGACGGCGCCATCCATCGCGCTGCCGGACCCGAACTGCTGCGGGAATGCGCGCAAGCCGGCGGCTGCCCGACCGGCGACGCCAGACTGACGCGCGGATACCGATTGCAGGCCCGGTACGTGATCCACGCGGTGGGCCCGGTGTGGTCGGGCGGCCGCCATGGTGAACACGGACTTCTCGCCTCTTGCTACCGGCGCAGCCTGGAGCTGGCGTCAGCCACGGGACTGCAGCGAATCGCGTTCCCCAGCATCAGCACCGGCGTCTACGGTTACCCTATCCAGCAGGCCGCCCGCATCGCCGTGACCACGGTCCGCCTCGAATTGGCGCGGCTGACCGGCATCGACGAGGTGACCTTCTGCTGCTTTTCGGAGCAGGACCTCGCGGTCTACGAGGCCGAACTCGCCCGCGGGGCTTAGCCCGGGTTCTTTCCGGCCCCAAACACGCGAATCTGAAATATGCTTCGCGTCCACCGCGCCGTCAGAAAGCCCCGGGATATAACAGAGCAGCAGGGATGAGCAGCCTCGCCGACCTTTATGCCGAATTGAAGGCGGATGTCGTTGCCGTCGCCGACCCCTTGTTCGAGCATTCTCAGAAGCGGCTGCAGGCCAAGGACGATTTCCTGCCGCATGCGGCCGTACTCAGCGCCGAGGGCAAGGTCGTCCTGATGGGCGCGATGACGGGCTCGCGCGACGGGCAGGCCAATGCCGCGCACATCCTTCCCATGTTGTTGAACGGCGTGCGCCAGGTATCGCGCGAGAAGGTGCTCACGGCCATCGGCATCGCCGAAAACGTCAGCCTGACTCGCGGCGAAATGCCCATGCACGCCATCAAGGTGCTGCTGGAACACGAGCGTGGGCTGACGGTCGCCTTGTTCCTGCCGTTCCACAAGGCCGATTCCGGCGAATATTTCTTCGGCGAAGCCTTCGTGACGCCGGCCCCGCCGGCGCTCAATCTCTGGCCGCCCGTGCCCTGAACCGCGCTTGTAGTTAGGTTGCGGCCTCGGCGGTCCGCGCCGCCGCGGGCTTCGCGCGCATCGTTCCCAGGAACGACCCCAGTATCACCAGCGGGAAGCCGATCAGCATGCCGCGCGTCAGCGGCTCGTCCAGCACCAGCGCACCCAGCACGATGGCCACCGCCGGGTTCACGTAGGTGATGACGGTGGCGCGCGCAGGGCCCACCTCGGCGATCAGCGCGAAGAACACGATGAACGCCGCGGCCGTGCACAGCACGCCCAACCCCACCACCGAGGATCCCGCCGCCAGGCTCACGCTGTCGGGCAGCAGGAAGGGCGCGAAGGGCAGATAGATGACGCTCGCGACGATCAGCGAACCGGTGATCACGCCAATGGCGGGTACATCCTTGAGTTTGCGATCGATGATGATGGGCCCGATGGCGTAGCACAGCGCCACGACAATAGTGGCGGCCACGGCGGCGAGATCGTCGAAGTGGATGTCGAGGCCCACGAGCAGCGCCACGCCGGCAAAGCCCAGCGCCAGGCCGAAGATGCGTCGCGGCTCGAGCTTCTCGTGCCCGAGCCTGCTGACGATGACGGCGGCGAACAGGGGCACCACGGCGATGAGCAGGCCGGCGGTCGAACTATTCAGCCGGGTCTCCGCATGCCCCAGCAACCACCACGGCAAGCTGATCTCGATGAGCGTAAATGCCAGCAGCCACTTCCACTTGCGAAACGCCGGCGCGAGCGCGCTACGATGCAATGCCAGCGGAAGCAGCAGCAGCGAGCCCAGCAGCGTGCGTGCGAGCGCGACCACCAGCGGGTCGATTTCCCCCACGGCGATGCGGATCAGCAGATAGGGCATGCCCCAGAGCAGGCCCAGCGAGAGAAACAGTATCCAGCCGCGTTTCGACATCGATGGATTGTAGAGAAGCCGCGGCATTACCAGTGAGAAAGGAAAGCTTATGCAGGAACAAGAATCCCTGAAGCCCATACCTCACACCCATATCGGACAGCCGGTGCCGGAATTGCCCGTCGAGGATGTCGAGCGCGCACGGGTCTATTACCGCGACTTCCTCGGCTTCGAACTGGGCTGGGCCGTCCCGTCCGAGGGAAGAGCAGGTAATGAAATCGCGTCGGTGAAGCGAGGCAACGCTCTCATCTTCTTTCGCCGGCGGTCACAACTGTTCGAACCGGCCGTGCACTGGCTGTATGCGCAGAATGTCCAGGACACCTACGAAGAGATGAAGGCACGCGGCGCACGTATCACCGATCCGCTGGCGAAGAAGCCCTGGGGCATCACCCAGTTCACCCTGGAAGACCCCGATGGCAATGTTTTCTACGTACACGGGGATTGAGCCACGCAGTGGATGACATTGTTCGTCCATGACGATCACAGAATTCGGCCGGCCGATCTTCCCGCGGCCGGCTGAACCCTCGAACCTGAGCGGATGAGCTTCGAATACCTGAGCGTCGATGCGGCAATCCGGCGCAGAGGCCTGCGGATGGTGGTGGTGGGCAATGTGCCGAGCCCCTGGGGCGAAGCCGCCAAGGGGATATGCCACGTCAAGGGCATTCCTTTCGCGGCCGTGCGGCTGGTCTACGACAACGAAGCACTCAAACAATGGGCCGGCCAGCTTTCGGGGCCCGTGGCCATCTACGACGACGAGGTGCCTCGCTCCGGCTGGGCCGAAATCCTCATGCTGGCCGAGCGGTTGGCGCCCGAACCCGCGCTGTTGCCGCTGGAACCTGAAGCGCGCGGCCGCGCGCTGCTGCTGGCCGACAAGTTCTGCGGGCATGGCGGGCTGGCCTGGAATCGGCGGCTGCAACTGGTGCACGCGGGTTTGCAGAAGACGGGCGGCTTCGGCGAGCGCGTCGCGAGCTACCTGGGCAACAAATACGGCTATGACGCCGCGCAGTCGGAGAACTACGCGTTACGTGTACGCTCGCTGCTGCGCGAACTGGGTGCCGCACTTCGCGAACAGCGCCGGGCGGGGCCTTACTACCTGGGCGCGAAGCTCTCGGCCACCGACATCTACAGCGCGACCTGCATGGCCATGTTCATGCCGCTGCCCGAATCCCAATGCGCCATGCATCCCGTCTCCCGCGCCGCATTTGAATCGCTGGACGACGAAACACTGGCCGCCATCGACCCGCTGATGCTGGAACATCGTGACATGATGTACGCACGTCACCTGGAGCTGCCGCTGTCGCTTTGATCCGCCGAGAGTCCATCCCCGAACACGCCTTGCATGCACGCTATGTGGCCGAGGGCGCGTATCTCGATTGTTATGTCACCGACATCGAATATCCCGCGACATTGGCCGAATTCGTCACGGCCTTCTACACCACCGGGTTGTTCAAGCTCGAGCGATGGATCCTCGCGTGGGCGGTGAACAAACCCTCGACCGATGCACAGGCAAATGAGCTGGCGCAGGGGCAGCGCACTGCCTTCGCCGCGTGGACGCAGGAAGCCCGCGCGGAAAACCAGCTTCTCATGTGTGACTTCCAGGGTCACACGCGGTCATGGCTCATGGTGTCGCCGCACCCTTCCGGCACGAGGCTGTATTTCGGTTCGGTCGTGACTCCGCGGCGAGACCATCGCACGGGCAGGCTGGAGATGGCGCGCAGCTATCGGCTGCTGATCGGCTTCCACAAGCTCTATTCGCGCGCCCTGTTGGCGGCGGCGAGGTCGAAACTGCGCCGTCGGCGCTCCCTCTTAAGTGTGAGGTAGGAATCCTCCGATTCCCCGCTGGAGTCCAGAGCCGCAGCCTTGGATCATGTGACTCACTCACGCGAGGCCCACATGTTCCGACGCGGTTTCTACATTTCCGAACTCATTCCGCTGCTGCTGGCGCTGGGCATGCTGGCCGCCGCCGTCTACGGACTGATCACCGAGCGAGTGCCCTCGGTTACCGGACAGGAACCTCGCATCGTGGGGCTCGTGGCGCATGCGCAAGACCCGGGCCTCTACTGGATGTCGATCTGGGTCTACCTGCTGGTGGGCGTGGTGCTCGGGTTCTTCAGCCTGCGCAATCTGCGCGGCTACTGAGCGTCCGCACGCGCCTCGGTCAGCGCCCAATCGACGAAAGTCCGCACCAGCGGCCGCCGGAAATGCGCGGACGGCGCCATGAGGTAGTAACTCCACGGCGCCACCCAACTCTCCTGCGTCACGCGCACCAGCTGGCCGCGCGCCAGCAGCGGCGCCACGTGCGGACCGCGCCCGATGGCGATGCCGAGACCGGCGATCGCCGCTCCCACCAACACCACTGAATCGCTGAACTGGGGCCCATTGCCCGCGGCGGTGGTGCGCACACCCGCGCGCTCGAACCAGCCGCGCCAACCCAGCCAGGGCTGCTCCGGGTTCGCGTCGATGTCATGCAGCAGCGGATAGTCCGCCAGTGCCGCCAGCGTGTCGGGCATGCGGCCACCGCGAAACAACGACGGGCTGGCCACCGGAAACAGCTCTTCGCGGCACAACAGTTCGCCCTGCAGGCCACGTCCCGGAGTCGGCGCGAAGCGGATGGCGAGATCGATGGCGTCGCGCCGGAAATCCATGACGGCGCGCGAGGTCTTCAGCACCAGGTCGATGCGTGGAGCACGCTCGCGAAAGCGATGCAGTCGCGGCAGCAACCAGCCGTTGGCGAACGCCGCGAGCGTGGTGACGGTGAGCAGGCCGTCGGCGCGCTTGGCGCGCAACCGCGCGGTGGACTCGCCCAGCAGATCGAAGCCCGCAGAGAGTTCGGGAAGATAGTCGCGTCCCTGGTCGGTGAGCACCAGGCCTCGCGGCAGACGCTGGAACAGCGTGGTATCGAGATATTGCTCGAGCCGCCGGACCTGCTGGCTCACGGCGGCGGCGGATACACGCAGTTCGGCGGCAGCCGACACGAAGCTGCCCAGCCGGGCGGATGCTTCGAAGGCGCGCAATGCATTGAGTGGTGGCAGGCGTCTCATTCGGTCTCGCTGAGTCGTGAGCTTCGGGCTCACACTTCAAGACAAAGAATAACTTAGCCTCAGCCAAAAGCCTTCCCGCTCGCGCAGATTTCCGGCGCACCGGATACTCCTTCCAGCCAACAAAGGAATTCGCAATGCACCTGTTCGACTACCTCGACTCCGGCAATGGCTTCAAGGTCCGCCTGCTCCTGGCGCAACTCGGCATGAAGTACCAGTGGACCAACGTGGACATCGACCAGGGCCTCACGCGCACGCCCGAGTTCCTGAAGCGCAACCCGAACGGGCGCATTCCCACGCTGGAGCTCGATGACGGCACCAACCTCTTCGAGTCCAACGCCATCATGTGGTACCTGGCCGAAGGTTCGCGCTTCGTGCCCGCCACGCAGCTGGGCCGCGCGCAGGTGCTGCAGTGGATGTTCTTCGAGCAGTACAGTCACGAGCCCTATGTCGCCACACCGCGCTACATCTGCCGCCACTTCCCGGCCGATCATCCGCGTCGCGCGGAGTTGCCGGCGCGGCTGGAGAAGGGCCACGCCGCGCTCCAGGTCATGGAGGGTCACCTGGCCACGCGACAGTTCTTCGTCAACGAGCGCTACAGCATCGCGGACATCGCGCTGTACGCGTACACGCACGTGGCGCCTGACGGCGGGCTCGATCTTGCGCCGTACCCGAACGTGCGCGAATGGTTGAAGCGCGTCGCCGCGCAACCCGGGTACATCGACCTGCTGGCGCGGCCGGTGTCCGCGGCGGCTTGAGCGTCGCCACCCCATGAGCTTCGCGAAAACGCCCGATCCGCCCTA
Organism: Steroidobacteraceae bacterium; assembly: GCA_029266835.1. Taxonomy (GTDB): domain Bacteria; phylum Pseudomonadota; class Gammaproteobacteria; order Steroidobacterales; family Steroidobacteraceae; genus CADEED01. Next base: position 2,104 of record JAQSWD010000003.1, on the reverse strand, counting down.
TTACGCCGTCATCTTCACCTCCACGCGCACGGCCGTGGACGAGGGCTATCACGCGGTGGCCGAACGCATGGTTGAGCTGGCCGCGCAGCAACCGGGGTTTCTCGGGGTCGAGAGCACACGCGGCGCGGACGGGCTTGGCATCACCGTGTCGTACTGGTCCTCGCTAGAAGCCATCGCGGCGTGGAAGGCGCATGGCGAGCACCGTGTTGCACAAGCCAGTGGACACAAGAAGTGGTACGAACACTTCGAGACGCGGATCGCCCGGGTCGAGCGCGCCTATTCCGGCCCCGGCTGAGTTCGCCTCGGGTCGCCATATCGCGACGAAGGCATTCGCCGACGACGATTGGGTTGTCGCGCAACGCGGACCGCGGCTAGTCTTGGCGGATGCGCAAGATCCTGTACCTGAGCGCCGCTCAACGCTTCGGCGATTTCGCCCTGCTGCTGATGCGTGTGTTCGTCGGCCTGTTCCTCATCTGGGGCGTCTGGGACAACATCACGGACCCCGCCCGCATGCGCGAATTCGTGGAGTTCCTGCGCCAGCATCACTTCGCCAGCCCCGGGGTCCTCGCGCCTCTCTCGGTTTACGCTCAATTCCTCGTCGGCATCGCCTTCGTGCTCGGGCTGTTCACGCGCTGGGCCGGCATCCTCTGTGTCGTCAATTTCGCCGTGGCCATCGCCATGGTCGACCGCTTCGGCGGCATGCGCGGCGTTTTTCCCTCGGGCTGCCTGGTCTTCATCGGTCTGTACCTGGCGACGCATGGCGCGGGCCGGCTTTCGCTGGACGCGGCCATGAAGGCGAATGACGCTCCGCGCGGCAACACCGGAGTCCGCCTCAAGAAGTAGGCGATGGCGCGCAACATCGAAATCAAGGCGCGTATCGAGAACGTCGCGACGCTGACGCCCCGGGTGGCCGAGCTGGCCAGCGAAGGTCCGCTCGAGATCGCCCAGGACGACACGTTCTTTCACTGCGTCACGGGCCGCCTGAAGCTGCGCGCCTTTTCCAACGATCTCGGCGAGCTGATTTTTTATCGAAGAGTGAACCAAGCGGGCCCGAAGGAGTCGTTCTATCTACGGTCCCCCACTTCGTCACCCGAGACTCTTCGTGAATCGCTTTCGCTGGCCTACGGACAAATCGGTCGCATCCGCAAGTACCGCACTCTCTTCCTGGTTGGGCGAACGCGCGTCCATCTCGACCGGGTGGAAGGCCTTGGCCATTTCCTCGAGCTCGAAGTCGTCCTGGTGGACGATGAACCCGCGGACGCGGGCGTTAGCGAAGCGGGTGAACTCATGGATCGACTCGGAATTCAGCCGGAACAGCTGATCGACGGCGCCTACCTCGACCTGATGCTGGCCCAAAAGGGCTAGACCAAAAGGGTTAGACCAAAAGCGTTAGACTTGTCCGGCGCAAGGCCGGCGCGGAACACGGCCGGGGGATGTGACTCATGAAGCCTTCCATGCTGGGCCTGCTCATAGCGGCCGGCGCCTTCGGCGCCAGCACTATCTACCTCGCCGCCCAGCTCAACGACGAGCGAGCCCACGCTGACGAGGTCCTGGAGCAGTCACGCGTGCTGAGCGCGCGCATCGCCGAGCTCGAGGCCGCCCGTGCAGAATTGGAATCGATGCGGATGATGGTTGGCGCGGCCGGCGCGGACGGTGCCGCCGCACCTGCCGTTGGCGGCAGACCCGCGGCCTTGCCCACTTCCGCCTCGGTCGAGCTTTCCGAAAGTCCCGCCGTCGAGGGATCGCCCGAGCGTGCCCGCACCGGCGGCCCGCCGGTACGAACCGAAGCCATGCAGAAGATGATGCGCTCGCAGCTGCGCGCCAACTTCAAACGGATGAACGCCGACATCGGTGACAAGCTGGGGCTCACCAGGGAAGAAACCAACAAGCTCATCGACCTCATGATCGACCAGCAGATGGACTCGGCCAACCGTGGCCGTGGGGACCGGGGGGCAAATTTCGCGAACGACAAGAACATGAGCGAGGTCGCCGCCCTCATCGGCCCGGGAAAGATCGACGCGTACAAGGCGTACCAGGACACCATGCCGGCACGGCAAGAAGTGGACATGCTGTCGCGCCAGCTGGAAGCCAACGACATGGTGCT
>JAQSWD010000041.1 GCA_029266835.1 Steroidobacteraceae bacterium | reverse complement strand
CACAAGATGTACGAGCCGGCGTTCTACGCCACCGTCATCCAGGACTGGGGCTCGTCACTCATGGCCGCGCAGGCGCTGGGTCCCAAGGCTTTCTGCCTGGTCGACCTCGGCCACCACGCGCCCAATGTGAACATCGAGATGATCGTCGCGCGGCTGGTGCACGCGCAGCGTCTGGGCGGCTTTCATTTCAACGATTCGAAGTACGGCGACGACGACCTGGACGCCGGCTCCATCGAGCCGTTCCGGCTGTTCCTGGTGTTCAACGAACTGGTGGAAGCGGAACTGGCGAAAGCGCCGAACTTCCGCCCCGCGCACATGCTCGACCAGTCGCACAATGTCACTGACCCCATCGAAAGCCTCATGACCAGCGCCATCGAATTGCAGCGCGCCTACGCGCAGGCGCTGATCGTGGACCGCAAGGCGCTGCACGAATACCGCATGGGCAACGACGCGCTCATGGCCGCGCAGACGCTGAAGCGCGGGTTCACCACCGACGTGTCGCCCATCCTGGCGCAGGCCCGCGTGAGCAAGGGCGCCGCCATCGACCCGGTGGCCGCCTATCGCAACAGCGGTTACCGCGCGAAATGCGGAGAAATGCGGCCCGGCAAACAAAGTCTCGGTGGTGGCATAGTCTGAAGATGGGGATAGCCAACAGCATCGAAGACCTTCGCCTCGAAGCACGCCGCCGCGTACCGCGCGCCATCTTCGATTATGCCGACCGCGGCTCGTATGACGAGATCACCTTCGACCGCAACCTCGCCGACCTGAAGGCGCTGCAGTTCCGCCAACGCGTCATGGTGGACGTGTCGGAGCAGCGGCTGCAGACCCGTATCCTCGGCGAGGACTGGTCCATTCCGCTCGGCATTGGCCCCACCGGTCTCACCGGCCTGTTCCACGCCAATGGCGAAATGCTGGGCGCACGCGCGGCCAACAACTTCGGCGTGCCGTTCTGCCTGTCCACCATGAGCATCTGCTCCATCGAAGACGTCGCGGAGTTCACGAAGAAGCCGTTCTGGTTCCAGGTCTACCTGATGCGCGACCGCGGCTTCAACGAAGAACTGCTGGAGCGCGCCAAGGCTGCCAACTGTTCGGCCATCATGCTCACCGTCGACATGCCCGTGCAGGGCCTGCGGCGGCGCGACCCGAAGAATGGCCTGTCCATTCCGCCCAAGCTGACATTGAAGAACCTGTTCGAAGTGGCCATGCGCCCCACGTGGGCGCTCAAGGTGCTCACGGGCAGGCGCCGTACCTTCGGCAACCTCGAAGCCCGCCTGAAAGGCACCGGCGGACTCAAGACGCTCTCCGAGTGGATAGGCCAGCAGTTCGACCCCACGGTCACGTGGAAGGATCTCGCCTGGCTGCGCGAGCGTTGGCCGCGCAAGATCCTCATCAAGGGCATCCTCGACCCCGAGGACGCCCGGCTCGCGGTCAGTCATGGCGTGGATGCGCTGGTGGTCTCCAACCATGGCGGCCGCCAGCTCGACGGCGCGCGCTCCACGATCTCCGCGCTGCCCGGTGTCGTCGACGCCGTGGCCGGCGGCTGCGAAGTGCTGTTCGATGGCGGGGTCCGTTCGGGTCAGGACGTGCTCAAGGCCCTGGCGTTGGGCGCCAAGGGTTGCCTGATGGGCAAGGCTTTCCTGTATTCGCTCGCGGCGCGCGGCGAGGCCGGCGTGACGCTGGCGCTGGAAATCATCCGGAAAGAACTGGCCGTGAGCCTGGCGCTCACCGGCGCGAACGACGTCGCGCGGGTATCACGCGACATCCTGGTCTCGTCCCGCACCTGAGAAAAAGCGGGCTCCCGCCGTCGCTGCGCGCTGGAGGGAGCCCGCGTACACGCGGGGGGACGCGTTTAAAACGACTTGATGGTCACTCCCAGGAAAACCGTCATGCCGGCGTAGTCATAGGTGGCCGGGAACGTATTTCCATAACCACCAAAGCCGGCCACGATCGGCGGATCCGTATCGAGCACGTTGTTCACGCCCGCATGAATTTCGGCCCGCTCCCCGAATCCATACGTGAGCGACAGATCGAAGTAGTTCTTCGCCGAGAACTTCGGATTCGTGTACGTGGCCAGCGCCGCATTCGCCGCGTCCACGGCCGCCTGGTTGCCGGCGCGTTCGGCATTGCGCTTCGCCAGCACGTAACGATCGGTCGTGACGCTGTCGATGAAGCGATGGCGCAGGCTCACGCCCAGCGGTCCGGTGCTCCAGGTGATGCGAGTCACGCCCTTGTTCTCCGGGATGGGTTCACCGCAGGTCGAACCGTAGGCGCCCACGCACTCGTTCTTGTTCTGCGGCACCGCCTGCATCGGCGTGACCGTGAACTCCTTCGTGTGCGTCCAGGCCATGGTGATGTCGAAGCGGCTGCCGTCGGCACCACCCAGTCCACCGAATCCGACATCCCAGCCATAGCGGGCATTGAGGTCGATGCCCGAGGTCTCCAGCGCGCCGATATTCGCCTGCAACACATCCAGCGAGAACGGCACCGTGATGCCGCCCGTGGCGGTATTCCGATGGATGGCCTGGCAGAAGTCGCTGCTGGCATCCTGCACCGTGAGGTAGCAGAGATTCAGCGTGTTCTGCGCGCCGCCGCCCAGCTGCGCGATGGCGCCGTCCAGCTCGATGTCGAAGTAGTCGAGGGTCAGCGCCAGGCCGGGCAGGAACTCCGGCGTGAACACCACGCCGAGCGTGCGCGTATCCGATGACTCTTCCTGCAGGTTCACATTACCGCCCGAACGGACCGGAATGATGTTGTCGGGCTGCACGCCCGCCGTGAACACCGCCGCGGCCGGCACACCCGTGGCTTCGCAGACCGCTCGCACCGCGGCCGTCTGGTTGGCCACGGCAGCGCGGCTCGAGCAGGGGTCGGTCAGCGTCTGGAAGTTCAGCTGCAGACCACCGTACAGGTCGCCGATGTTAGGCGCGCGGATGGCACGCTGGAACTGGCCCCGGAAACCAATTGACTCATTGACGCGCCAGTCGAGACCGTAAAGGTAGGTACCGACTTTGCCGACGCCATCCAGATCGTAATCGGAGCTGCGATAACCACCGTTCGCCGTGAGGCTCTCAACGAAGGGCAGGTCGGCCAGGATCGGCACGCGGACTTCGGCGAAAATGTCCTTGGACGTGACGTCCCCCGCGGTCGGCAGACCGGGATTGAAGCCGATGACATCACCCGAGCGAAGGTACTCATCCGGGATGTACTCGGCTTCGGCCTTGCGCCATTCGACGCCCACCGAGAAACCCACTGCGCCCGCGGGCAGATCGAAAGCCTCGCCGCCCAACGTAGCCGCCAGCATCTGCTGCTCGGCATTGGTGCGTCATAACTGAGGTTGCGGAAGAACTTGTCGGAGACATCGCCGAGGTCGCCTTTCATGCCGATGGCGGTGCGCCAGACATTGTGGTCATCGACGTTGTGCCGGAACGGCAGCTCCACCAGGCGCCGGCCCGCAGTCAGTACCGCGAAGCCGTCGTTCGGCGTCGTCGTGTAGGCGATCGGGCCCTGCTGCAGCGTGCGCGGGCCAGTTTCGCTGGCGTCGAGCTGCGCCAGCACGGCCTGCATCGATGCGTCGAGGTACGGATTGTTCACGTTGAACAGGAAGTCACCGCCGATATTGGCCTGCGTCAGCTGCTGGTCGACGCGGTTGTTGCTGAAGTGGAACTCGAGATAACCGCGCGCCTTCTCGGTGAAGTCGTAGTGCGTGAATGCATTCAGCATCCAGCGCTCCTGCGGCACCTGCAGGTAGTTGAATTGCGTCAGGTTGAAATCATCCGCAGGTCGCTGCACCAGTCGCTGGTTGGTGCCCGCGTCATTGAAGGTGAAGCCGTTGGCGCCCATGCCGGCAAGGCCCGCGGCGGCGAGCTGGGTCGCCGCGGCGGTCATCTGGGCCGGTGTCAGCGAGAAACGGCCGTTGGGGATGTCACCGCTGCCGGAAAATACGAAGCCCATGCGGCCGCCAGAGGCCGCGCAATCCGCCGCGTTCGAACCATTCGGCGTGCCGATGAGCGTGGAACTGTGGCTCTCGGCGGTGACGCAGCCTTCGCCATAGGGCAGCTCCGCCCAATCACCGCGGTCGTGGCGCGTGAACCCATCGCGCTTGTAGTAGTTCAACGAGACCACGGCATTGCCGCGGCCTTCGCCGAAGTTTCCGCCCAGCGTGAGGTCGGCGCTGTAGACAGGCGTGCTGGTAGAAGTGTCGAAACCGTACTGCCCGCCGAGCTGAACGCCTTCGAAGTCATCCTTCATGATGAAGTTGATGACACCGGTGATGGCGTCGGAGCCGTACACCGCCGACGAACCGCCGGTGACGATTTCCGTACGCTCGATGAGCGCGGTGGGAATCGTGTTGAGGTCGGTGACCTGTTCGGGACCGAAGATGGCGTAACGTCGACCGTTGACCAGAGTCAGGCTGCGAGTGGGGCCGAATCCCCGGAGGTTGGCGTACGCAGCGCCGGCGGCCGAGCCGGCGGGAACCGTGTTGGCGGTGGCGCCACCATTGGTGGCCTGGACGAATTGCGGCGAGTCGCCCAACACCTTGTCGACATTCATCGAGCCGGACAGCTTGAATTCCTCGGCATCGATGATGGCCAGCGGCGTCGATGCATCCGTCGCGCCGCGCGCGATGCGCGAACCGGTCACGATGATGTCCTCGCCTTCGGCGGCTGCTTGCGGAGCGTCCTGCGCCCGCGCGAACCCACCCGAGGTCAGAGCCAGTGCTATTGCCGAGGCGAGAGCGGTCCTGCGAGCAAAGCTCGCATCTGAATTGCCAGACATGAATCCCCCTTCATTTGGATTTTTTCCTTCGTGTAATTGCAGCCCGCGCGCAAAAGCGAACGACTACGGTCACGAAACCGAAGGGAGGCACAGTTTCCGCGCTCTGCCTCGCTGCACTTCGATCATGAACGCGCAATTTCGCGCAATCAAGCCCAAACGTATATCGATGGATATGAGGAGCGGAATCGGAAGGGAAGTTGGAGCGCCGCCAGCGAAGGGGTGCCAGCGGCGCTCCGGTTGTCGAAAAGCACACAGAGCGCGGACAAGGTGCACTTCTCGGACTCGTCGGACCGCCCGGCATTCGCGAGCGGCCCTGAAACCTTTCGTGACCGTACCATCAGGTATCGTTCACTAACGATCATTACCGGGCATGATCGATCAATTAAGCGCGATATCCATCACAATTTGGCTATATGAACCATCAAAAATCGTATTAATGGCCCAAATTCGCGCGATTCGGGAGGCTACATTCCTGATAACGCTACCGGCCAGAAATTTGTCATCAAAAATCAGAAAAGCACCGTCTCGACCCCGAATCCTGCGCCGATGAGGCCGCGGGACAACCAGTAACCAACGAGGGAGGCACGCGGAAGCGGCGGGCGGACTAACTACTCCTGTCGCAGCGGGGCGCCGCGCGCCCACCGGCATGGCGATTTGACAGTGCTCTGACAACCTTGCCTTGGGGTGACGTCACAGGTACGTTGCCGGCCCATGAAAAACCTCACACGACTCGTCTGCATGACCGGCCTCCTCCTGGCCGCCACCCACGCCTTCGCGGCGGACCCGGCCGCGAATGTGAAGTGCGAAATGAAGTTTTCCATGAAGGGCTGGTCGGCCATCTACAAGCGCGCCAGCGGCACGGGCACCGTCACCTGCTCGAACGGCCAGACCGCCAATGTGAAGCTCGAAGCGCGTGGCGGCGGCCTCACCGCCGGCAAGTCGTCCATCGAGAACGGTCACGGCGACTTCTCCAAGGTGAAGGACATCGAAGAGATCTTCGGCGCCTACGCCGATGCGGAAGCCCACGCCGGCGCTGTGAAATCCTCGGGCGCGCGCGCCATGACCAAGGGCGAAGTCTCGCTGGGCCTGAGCGGCACCGGGCGCGGCTGGGACCTGGGCATCGCCTTCGGGAAATTTAGAATCACGCGCCAGTAGGCGCGGGCAAGGCTACGCGCCAGCAGCCGTCAGCGGCGGCGGTTTTCGCGAGCGTCCCAGGCAGGCGGTGAACTCGGCGCCGAACAGGAAGATCTGCGCCGAGTAGTACAACCACAGCAGCAGCGCGGCGAACGACGCCGCGGCGCCATAGGCAGTGGGCTGCGTGGCGCGGCTCAGGTAGAGGGCGATTCCCCAGCGGCCCAGGTGGAAGAGCAGCGCGGTGACCAGCGCGCCGATCAGCACCTGCCGCCAAGGCAGCCGCTTCGCCGGCAAATAGCGATACATCAATGCCACCAGGCCCGTGCCAAGCGCCACGGACAGCAGGAAATCGACGCCGGCGAACAAGGTCACCATGCCTTCGAAGTGCCTGGTCACGAACCCGCGCAGCGCTGTGAGCGCCGTCGTGAGCGTGAGCGACACCAGCAGCAGGAAGCCGATCGCCAGGATGAAGCCGAATGAAAGCAGGCGCGCGCGCAGGAATCCGCGCCAGCCGTGCGGCAACGAGTCACGCCCACCCCAGATCTGTTGCAGCGCCTGCTGAAGCGCGGCGAATACCGTGCTCGCGCCCACGAGCAGCATGATGACGCTCAGCACCGTCGCCCAGACGCCCTCCTCGCTGTTGGCGCTGTCCATGGCGGCCAGGATGAGTGCGGCGGATTGCCGCCCGAACAGCATCGTCACCTGACTCTCGAGATAGGAGGTCGCGAGTTCGGCGCCGACGATCCAGCTGGCGATGGAGACGATGATGATGAGCAGGGGCGCCAGTGAAAAGGCGCAATAAAAGGCGAGCGCGGCGCTGACGCTGGACGCCTGGTCATCGAGCCAGTTCTCGGTGGTGCCTTTCAGCAGTTTCCAGAGACTTCGTCGCGAACTCACGTCATGCATTCTGCCCGAGCGCGCAGCCTAACCACTCGAGGCGCTTGTCGGCGCAGGGCGAATCCGCGCGCCAGCGCCGGCTGACAGGCGTGTTAGTGAGGCCGCCCGGCCCGCCAGGCGGCGCTGGGCCGCAGGCGGTATCCCCGCGGACCCCGTTCGATCAGCAGCATCTCCAGATTCCGCGCGGCTGCCAGCGCCAGCGCCTTTTCCGGCTCCATCACCATGAACACCGTGGCCCAGGCATCGGCATCCATGCAATCGTGATCGAGTGAAGTGGCCGACACGGTGCGATGCCGCACCGGCTCCCCGGTGCGCGGGTCGATGATGTGCGAGTAGTGCCGTCCATCGCTTTCGAAGAAACGCCGATAGTCGCCGGCGGTGGCCACGCTGGAATCGTGCAGCGTCACCACCTCGGGCTCGACCGCCGTGCTGTCGGTGCCCGCGTCGGCGATGGGCCGCTCCACGGCGACCCGCCACGCGCTGCCCGCGCTGTTGTGGCCGCGCGCGCGCAATTTTCCCGACAGATCGATGAGGTAGTTGGACACGCCGGCCGCATCCAGATACTCGGCCACGCGATCCACGCCGCGTCCCTTGCCCAGCGACGACAGGTCCACGCGCACACCAGGTTGTTTGCGCGCGCGGTGGCGGGCTTCGTCCACTTCCACCTTGCGCCAGCCCACGCGCGAAAGCGCCCGCGAGATGGCTTGCGCGTCCGGCGCGCGATGAGTGGCGGGGTCCGGACCGAAGCCCCAGAGATTCACCAGCGGACCCACGGTAATGTCGTACGCACCGTCGCTGGCCTCCGCCAGTTTCAACGCGTAAGACATGACACTGGCGAGTTCCGGATCCACCTCGCGCCACTCGCCGCTGTCGTCCTCGTTGAAACGCGAGAGCGCGGAATCCGCGCGCCAGGTGCTCAAGGCCTGGTTCACGGCTTCGAAGCGCGACTGGATGCCGGCGCGCAGCTCCTCGGCCGGGATGGGCAGCGTGCCGTTCACCTTGACGGTCCAGGCGCTGCCCATGGTTTCACCCACCAGCAGGGTCTCACCCGCCAGCAGGGTCCCAGCGGAGCGCAGCGGCACACCGGAGCCGGAAGCCCCAACGCGCGTCGCACGGTCGCTCGCGATGCAACCCGCCAGCGACGCGGCCGCGCAGATCGCGATGAGCCGCAGCCGCGTCAAACTACTGCGGCAGCACTTCGAAGGTGGCGTTGTACGAGACGCGGCGCTTTTTCACATTGGGCACGCTCGCGCCCTCGTCGGCGATGCCCGCGTCCAGCCAGTACAGGCCGGGAGTCGGCCAGGTGACGGCGAATTCACCGCTGGCATCGGTAGTGATCGTCATCTCCTCGGGCGCATCGCGATAACGCGTGCCGCCGGCGACCAGCTTCACTTCGAGATTCTTCGCCGGCTTGCCGTCGATCAGCAGGCGGAACTTCGTGGTCTCCCGGGCATACAGGTCATTGGGATGGTGCAACGGCACGAGCTCGAGGCCGCTGCCCTGCATGCTCTTCACCTCGCTGGGCGTCCCGACGCTGACGAAAGCCTCCACGCGGCGTTGTACCTGTTCCACTTCCAGCTTGGGCGCGTTGGCCGGAATGTTGGCGGCCATCTCCGCGGCCGTCCCACGCCAACGCTTGGGCTTGCCGTCCTCGCCTTCCCAGCGGGCCATGATCATGCTGTCCGCCACGGCGATGCGATAAGTGCCGGGCTGGCGCAACTCGAGATCGAAGCTGGATCGCGAACGGCCCTTGTACGAGTTCTGCGGCGTGACGGCCGCGCCATCCGGACCGGTGACGGTGAGCGCATTCTCAATCTGCATGGCGCCCTGGTTCACCGAGAACAGGTCGTCGGCCATGGCTGCGTCCACGGCCACCCAGCCGCCGGAGCGCGCCAGCACGGTTTGCGAAGGCAGCAGCCACGCGCGCGCCGCTTCACTGATGGCCGGCGTCGCGGCCAGTAATACGACGCAGAGTTTTGCGAGAGAGTGATTCATGGGTAATTTCTCTCCTGAACTAGGGGTTGAGCGTCAGCGCCACCGCGCCGAGTTCCTTGCTGCCTTTCACCGCTTCCCGCCTGGCCGCCTTGATGGGCCATTCGAAAGGAATGCGCAGCGCTTCGCGTCCGCCGACTTCGCGGACGGCCTCGACAACCAGCGTGTACTGGCCCGGCTTGAGGCCCGACAAGGGCGCCTGCGCCGCGTCGAACTTGAGCAGATGCTGGCCCACGGGGCGCGTCGCGCCAGTCAGGCCATCGACGGGAACCTTGAGATCGCGACCACCGCGACGCCACCACTGGCGCAGGTCCGGCAGCCACTTGGTGTGATCGCCGCGCACCTGGTACCAGACCGCAAGATTGGCGGCGATGGCCTGCGAACCGTCTTCGATCCAGATGGCCACGTAGGGCCGGTGGTACTCGGCAACCGGAAGCTGCGGGATCTCGACGCTGAGGCTCAGGTCGGCCGCGCCGGCGGCACCCGTGCCGAGCACCAGCAATGCGAGCACCGCGAAGGGACGATGGAACATTCGTGTCTCCGTTGTCTAACTATTCAATGCGCGAAGAAGATCATCAGCGCGACCACCAGGCCCACGCCGCCGGTGATCAGCGGCCAGGTGGACTTGCGCTGGCGGGCCTGGATCCACAGCAGCACCATGCCGGTGATCGCGAAAAACAGTACCGCGGCGGCCACCACGTCGATGAAAATCGTCCACACCAGGCCCGTGTTGCGGCCCTTGTGCAGGTCGTTGAAGTACGCCAGCCAGCCGCGGTCGGTGGTTTCGGATTTCACTGCGCCGGTGGCGCGATCGATGGATATCCACGCGTCACGGCCGGGGCCGGGTGCCGAGAGATACAACTCCTCGTCCGACCACTCGACCGAAGCATTCGTGAGATCGATGCCGAATTCCTTCTCGAGCCAGCTTTCCAGGGGCTCGGGCAATGTGGCCGGCGCGGTCTCGCCCGTGATCAGGGCCGACTGTTGCGCCGGCAGCGTGGCTTCGAAGCCCTCGACTCGCGGCGATGCGCTGAACGCGGATGCATGATTCAGCGTGATGCCGGTCACCGTGAACAGGATGAGCGCCGCGAAACACACCGCGGCGCTGATCCAGTGCCACAGGTGCATGGTGCGGTACACCTGCATGCGTCGGCGGGAATTCACGACGCCTGAATCGCTCGACGAACGGACGCACCGACGTTCACGAACCCGAAACCGATTTTTCCACGGAACATGACGGAGCCCTTGCCAGACCGAGCGCGCAAGCTACATGAGAAGAATTCTTATTTGCAACCCTGCTCTTCCACTTGCGCGCTCAGCCCCGGCCCGATTCCGACAATCGCAATGATTTCAGTTACTTGCGACAGCAGCGGCGGCTGGCGGACGAGGGTCCGGGACGCGGTTGCGGACCGCCGGAATGCGCTGCAGGTACGCATAAATGGCCACCAGGTCCGCGTCCGTGAAGTTCGGGTGCACGGGGATGGGCATGGGCGGGAGAACCTCGCGGCCGCGGCCGCATGCGACTGAACGTAACGCGGCCGGTGGTGCTGGAAGGCGAGAACCGGGGCCCCCGCCCGTCGGATCCAGTCTAACCACCTGTCGGCGCGACGAGACATTCCGGCCGCCGGCACACCGGGATATAAATGCCGCCCTCGACAGCAGGGAGAGGCCAATGACGAAGCAGGGAATCCTGGTTTCCGGCATCTTGTTAGCCGCGGCGACCACGGCGCAAGCCGACGTCACGGTGACGACGCAAACCACGGGCAAGATGATCATCGACGTGAGCGGCGAAGGCGTGACGCTTTTCAAAGGCAGGCACCAGCGCACCGACAACACCATCCGTGGCAAGTCGCAGACGCTGATCATCGACATCGACGGCCGCCGTTTCGTGGACCTGGACGCCAGGAAGAAGTCCGCCACCGTGACCACGCTGGACAGCATCGCCGAGCAGCTGCAGAAAGTGGGCGCGGGCACGCTGGATGCGAAGCTCACGAAAACCGCCGCGACCAAGACCATCGCGGGCCACGGCTGCACGGTGCATGACATCAGTGTGAGCCTGCCCTTCAGCCCGACGGGAAATCCCGGCGACGGCATGGACCTCACCATGACGCTGGCCGGCACGGTGTGCCTGGCCACCGACGTGCCCGGGCTCGCCGATTACCAGACGTTCTATCGTGCGGCCGCGGATTCCGGCTTCATCTTCGGCGATCCGCGCGGCGCCAAGTCGCCCACCGGCGCGGCGCAGGCCAAGGCGTACGCGGCGCTCACGCGCAAGATGGCGGAGGCCGGCATGGCGCTGGAGAGCAACGTCAACATCAATGCCGGGGGCAGCGGGCCCATGGCCGGCATGATGGCCAAGCTCGCCAAGGGCAACATCGTCACCACGGTGACGAAGATCGAGGCCGGGGATATTCCCGCGGCCTCGTTCGAGATTCCTTCGGACTACAAGGTCAAGACTGCCAAGTAGTCAGGCGCGCGGGGCCGGCTACCGCCCGGCCTCGCGAGCCTTGCGCACCAGTTCGATGAACTCGGCGCGATAACCGAAGCGGTCTTCGCCCTTCGATGACTGCGCCTGTTCGAGCACATCGTCATAAGTCAGCGCGCCGGTGTGGATGCCACCGCGCAGCAACTGCGCGAACCCGGCCACGGCCGTGGAGAAGATCACGTCGCGTTTCACCGCCGACGACGTGCCGCCCGAACGAAGCGGGATGGGCTCGCTGATGAGCTTCGACTCCTGCTCGCCGGGCAGCTTGTAGCGGATCTTGAGGAACCCGTATTCGTCGCGCTTTCCATCAGCCTCGGGTGCGCGCTTCTCGCGCCGATTCTCCCGCCGGTTCTCGGGGCGATTCCCGTCGTAGCGCGGTTCGTCCACCGACTGCGGCTCCACGCCCACCGGCGTGATCTCGTAGATGGCGGTCACCGTGTGGCCCGCGCCCACGTCGCCGGCGTCGACCGCGTCGTTGTTGAAGTCCTCGGTCATGAGGGCGCGCGTCTCGTATCCCACCAGGCGATATTCGCTCACCGTGACGGGGTTGAACTCCACCTGTAGCTTGACGTCGCTGGCGATGGTGAACAGCGAGGCGCCGGCTTCCTGCACCAGCACCTTGCGCGCTTCGTTCTCGGTATCGATGTACGCGGCAACGCCATTGCCGTTCTGCGCCAGTGCCTGCGCGAGCTCGTCGCGGTAATTGCCCTCGCCAAAGCCCAGCACCGACAGGTGGACGCCTTTCGCGCGCTTGCGTTCGACCAGGCTCTTCAGCGCCTCGGTGCCGGACACGCCGACGTTGAAGTCCCCGTCGGTGCACAGCAGGATGCGATTCACGCCGCCCTTGCGGAAATGGGCCTCCGCCAGTTGATAGGCGCGTTCGATACCGGCGGCGCCGGCGGTCGAACCACCGGGACGCAGCGAACGCAGCGCCTGGACGATCTTCTGCTTCTCGCGCACGGGCGTGGGTTCGAGCACGGTGCCCGCGGCGCCGGCGTAGACCACGATACCGACGGTGTCGCCGGGCTTGAGGCTGTCGAGCAGCAACTCCATCGAGCGCACCACCAACGGCAGCTTGTCGGGCGCGTTCATGGAACCGCTGACGTCCAGCAGCAGCACCAGGTTGGCGTCGGGTGTTTCCCCGCGATCGACGTCATAACCCTTGATGCCGATGTGCACCAGCTTGCGGCCCTTGCTCCACGGTGAGTCACTGACCACCACGGTGGGTTTGAAAGGTGAACGGCGCGAGTTCGCGGCCGGCCAGGCGTAGTCGAAGTAGTTGATCATCTCCTCGGAGCGCACGGCGTCCTTCTCCGGAAGCTCGCCATCGTTCAGCTGGCGGCGCACGAAGCTGTACGACGCCGTGTCGACATCGGCGGAGAAGGTGGACACGGGCGCATCCGATACGCGCTGCACGGGGTTGTTGTCGAAGTGTCCGAACTGGTCGCGGCCTTCCTCGTGATACTCGAGCGCGTCGATCACCGTCACCGCCTCGCGCTTCATCTCCATGGCGGCGCGGAGCGGAGCGCGCATTCCCGTGACCACCACTTCGTCGGCCTCGCTGGCGGGCGATGGCGGCGCCGACGGCGCGCGAGCATTGCCCATCGCCCCGCGCGCTTCCTGCTCCTGGCGCGCGTCGGCGCGCGCTTTGGCGAGTTCTTGCGTGAGGCGAGCGTCGTCGCGCACCCTGGCCTCGTAGCTTGACCGCGCCGCATCGTCCTTCAGCTCGGGCGCGGGCGTCGATGTCCCGGCCACTTGTTCGAGAGGCCTTGCGGCCGCCTCGGCCGGGGCCTCGGCCGCGGCATCGGCCGATTCCTCACCGGGTAGTTTGGCTGCGGAAGACGGCACGGAAGCCGACGGCATTTCGGCCTGCGTCAACTCCCGCGTGTACGGGTCGAGGTTGGGCAACACCCAGGTGAGGCCGAGTGCCACCACGCACAGGCCAGCGGCGCCGGCGAGAAAGCCGCGATTCATGTACCACTTCATGGAACTGCTCCCGTGTGAATCTTCTTCACGGGAGAGACGCAGCTTCTTCAACAAAGCTTGGAAGGGCCCGGGCGCCTCGGCGGGTAGTTTGATCTCCTGGTTCGCCGCATGGCCGCGTTCGAACTCGGCCAGCGCCGTGCGCTTGGCGCGCAGGCGCGCCGCCGGATCCGGAGAAGGAGCCTTCAGGTTCTTCAGGAAATTTTCGATGCCGGGGTCTTTCATGTCGCCGTGCCTGCCCGCGCTTCCTGTCGGGCCATGTGCTTGCGGATGGTGTGCACGCGCCAGGAGATCGTCGATTCAGACACACCCAAGATAGCGCCCGCCTCCGCATGGCTGAGTCCTTCCGCGTGCACCAGCAGCGCGGTTTCCTTCATGCCTTCACCGAGCTTCTCGAGCTGATCCAGCAACTGCATGAGGTAGATGGACTCCTCCGCGGCATTCGCGCCGGCCGCCGGTTCGTCTTCGGGCAGCTCGGCGTGTTCGTGGCGCACCTGCGATCGCTGCCAGTCCTGGGCGCAGCTGATCACCAGCCGATACAGCCAGCTCGTGAACGCGGCCTGGAAGCGGTATTGCGCGAGGCTGCCGGCCAGCTTGATGCAGGCCAGCTGAGCGATGTCGTCGGCATTGGCCGCGTGCCCGCACCACTTCCAGGCGAAGCGGTGAATGGTGTCGTAGTACAAATCCAATAGCTCGGCGAAGGACGTGGCGTCCCCACCCTGAGCCCTGCGGATTAGCGCTAGATCGTCCATTACCGCCCGTTCATGCCTTCAGCCAATCAGACGTGGCGCCGAAGAGGATCCTTGGAAAATTCCCTGAAAGCTCTAACGACGGCCTTACGTCAAACGGGCTGCTGCACCTTCGACGCCGCGCCGGGCACCTCGCGCACCAGCCGAGGCACCAGGTAGCCCGAAAGCCGGGCCGTGAGGCCGGCCACGAGTTCGCGCGCCCTGGCTTCGGGGACATCGAAATGCGCGGTGCCGCGAACGCGGTCGGGCAGGTGCAGGTAGTAGGGGGTGATGCCGGCGTCGAACAGCGTGCGCGACAGGTTCGCGAGTGTCTCCACGTCGTCGTTCACGCCACGCAGCAGCACGGATTGATTGAGCAGGGTGACGCCCGCGCCACGCAGTCGAGCGCATGCCGCGCGCACCGCTTCGTCCATTTCGTTGGCGTGATTGATGTGCAGCACCACCACCGTCGGCAGGCGCAAGGTTCGCAGCCAGCCGAGCAAACCACCGTCCACTCTCGAAGGCAGCACCACCGGCTGTCGCGTGTGCAGCCGCAGGCGGCGCACATGCGGAATCGCCTGGATGGCGTCGGTGAGTTGCGTGAGGCGCGTGTCCGACAGCGACAACGGGTCGCCGCCACTCAGGATCATCTCCTCGATGGAATCATCCGCGGCAATGGCCGCGAGCGCGGCGCTCCAGCGAGATGCGCCCTGCTCTTCCTGTTGCTCGTCGTAGGGAAATTCACGCCGGAAACAATACCGGCAATGGATGGCGCAGGCCTGGGTGGTGATGAGCAACGCGCGGCCCGCGTATTTCTGCAGCAGGTTGGGCGCGCGCGTGTAGTCACGCTCGGCCAGCGGGTCGGCGACATAACCGTCGAACTGCTCGGTTTCCTCGATGAGTGGCAACACCTGTCGCAACAGCGGGTCGTTGCGATCGCCGCGGCGCATGCGCGCCAGGTAGCTGGGCGTGACGCGCAGCGCGAACACATCGTTCGCGGCGCGCGCACCCGCGAGCAGCGCGGGGTAGCGCGAGGTGGCCGAACGACAGCTGCAGCGGCGCGCCCGCGGCCAGCAGGCGTTGCGCGCCCTCATCCCTGGGGTCGAGCTGCGGATGCTGGTAGCGCAGCACTTCGACGCCGTTGATGCGGTGGATCACTTCCTGGTTGCCGTGCACTTCCACCTCGGCCTTGACCCATTCATCCACGGGGAAGAATTTCGACTTCGAATCGATGATGTGATCCTCGATCAACTTGCCGTTCATGGCGAGGTTGGTGCCGGGGGAAACCGCGTTCGCGGTCTGCTTGCCTGCCGTGGAGTTCTCGGCGAGGAACTGCACTTCCATGCTGGTCGGGAATTCCTGGTCCAGCGTCATGCTGAGCGGCGACTGCGAGTGGATCATCACGCCGCTGTTGAGCTTGGCCCAATGCGGCGCATCTTCCGGCGCCTTGCCGGTGAAGCGGTACTCGAGTCGCAGGATGTAGTTGGAGTACGCCTGGTTGGTATACAGGTGCCCGAACCCGCGATCGAACTTCTGCCACTTGTCATAGCTGACCTTGAGTACGCCGTCCTCGACGCGAAAGGTGTCGTTGTAGTTCTCGCCCAGCGGGCGCTTGGCTATCTTGATGGTCCACCCGGAGAGGTCCTTGCCGTTGAACAGCGGTTTCCAGCCGTCGTCCGCGGCGTTCGCGGACATGGAGAACATCAGGGCTGCGGCCAATGAAACGCCAATGGCGAGCGGAATCTTCGACATGGGACCCCCGTTTTTCCTCTTCCGTCTTCTTGGGGCGCGAGTCTATCGCGGCCCGGCAACCCCCGCCGGACGGCCTGCCATGTCGGAATTCGCAGAACCCGCGCGCCGGGTTGCCCGAGGCCTCCAACCCGCCTATCGTTCCGGCAATGCGCCAGGCACGCCTCAAACGGTCGGTTTTCGCGATCGCGATACTGCTGAATATCCTCGGCAGTCCCATGGCGTGGGCGCAATGGCTCGACGCGGCGCCCTCGGGCCAGGCGAGTCATTCCGTGGATATCGAGAGTGCCCCCTGTCATGGCCACGAAGCCGCGGCCGCCGACCAGCCCTCGTCCGCTCCGGGGTCCATGCCCTGCTGTGAGGACGGCAACTGCACCTGCGCCGTGCCCGCCCTGTTCATCTTCATCGCCGGCGCTTCCACTCGAGCGCCGCGTCCGGCGTTCATCGCGCCATACGATACTTCCACGTTGCCCGCGCATCCCTTCGACGACGCGCTGAGGCCTCCCATCCGCTGAAACCTTCGAGTACGTGAAGGCGCGGCGACGCGCCCTGCATCGTTTCCCGCGGAGAGTTTCATGCGTACCTGTTTTCCTGCGCTGGCCATGGCCGGCGTCATTCTCACCAGTGCCTGTGCGACGCGCGACCGCGACGCCGAGCAGGTGAACCAACTACTCGCGGCGCGCGGCACGGCCGCCGTCCCGTGGACCGCATCATCAGGGCAAGGCCAACGACCGGCGCCCGCGAGTGAGGCGCTATCGCTGCGACGTTCGGTGGAACTGGCGTTTTCGCACAGCCCCGTCATCCGCGAGCAATACGCCGAGCTCGGCATCGGGGCGGCCGAGATGCTGGAAGCCGGCAAGGTGCCGGACCTGGGGCTGGAGTATTCGCGCCTGTCATTCGATGACGGCCACGCGCAAGTCACGCGCGGCGTGACCCTGGCACTTGCGGACCTGCTGCTGTTGCCCGGCCGTGTGCGGATCGCCAATGCCGGCCAGCAGATCACGCGCGATCGCGTGGCGGCGAAGCTGAGCCAGCTCGAAGCCGATGTCGAAGCGGCCTGGTTCGACTACACGTCGGCGCTGCAGGCCGCCGAAGTGCAATCGCGGGCCGCGCAGGCCTCACGCGCCTCGGCGGAGTATGCGCGGCGGCTGCACGCCGCGGGCAACCTGCCCGCGCGCGCCCAGGCCCAGGAACTCGCGGCGGCGAGCAGCGGGGACATCGCGGCGGCGCGCGCCAAGGCGCATGCCCAGGAAGCCCGCGCGCGATTCGCCACGCTGGTGGGGCTATCCACTCGCGACGATTGGCGGCTGGAACCGCGGCTTCCACCACTGCCGCATCACGATGACGAACCGCAGGATCTCGTGCGACGCGCGCTGGAGTCGCGGCTCGACGTCGCCGCCGCGCGCCGCGAAGCCGCATTGCTCGAGCAGGCCTGGCGCACCACGCGTTTCTGGCGCTGGCTGGGGGATTTCGATGTCGGCTACGAACGCGAACGTGACCACGGTTCGGTGCTGCGCGGGCCGACCTTCCGACTGGGCCTGCCACTGCTGAGCTGGAACCGCGGCGGCGTCCTGCGCGCGCGCTCGTCGATGGAGGCGGCCCGTGCGCGCCTCGCTGCCGTTGAGCTCGACACGGAAAACGAGGTGGCGCTGGCGCTGGACCGCCTCGACACGGCGCGAAAGATCGCCGACGCGTATCGAGTCACGCTGGTGCCCGAACGGGAAAACGTCACCGCGCGCACCGTCGAAGAGGTGAACTTCATGCTGGCGGGTGCGTTCGAAGCGCTGGCCGCCCGCCGCGAGCAGTTCGAGGCCTACCGGGAATACATCGAAGCCGTGCGCGACTACTGGCTGGCGCGCGTGGAACTGCGGCGGCTCAGCGGCGGCGCTCTGCCCGCCCTCGCGCCCGACGGAACATTGAACATCGACGCGCCCGCCACCGGTCCATCGCACGGCCACGGAGAACATCCATGAGCATTTCCCGACGCAATCTGCTGGTGGCCGCGAGTGGCGTCGCCGCGCTGGCTGACAACGCCGCGCAGGCGCAAGGCGCGGCGCCCCCGGCGAACCCGCGCGGCGCGTATCGACCCGTGCGCACGCTCAACGGCTGGACGCTGCCCTACAAGCTCAAGAACGGCGTGAAGGAGTTCCACCTCGTGGCAGAGGAGTTCGAACACGAGTTCGCGCCCGGCTGTCGCGCGAAGGTCTGGGGTTACAACGGCTCGACACCGGGACCCACCATCGAGGTCGTCGAAGGTGACCGCGTGCGCATCCTGGTGACCAACCGGCTGCGCGAGCACACGACTATCCACTGGCACGGGATGATCCTGCCCAGCGGCATGGACGGCGTTGGCGGCCTGAGCCAGCCCTCGATCAAGCCCGGCGAAACTTTCGCCTACGAATTCCCGATCCGCCAGCACGGCACGCACATGTACCACCCGCATGCCGACGAGATGGTGCAGATGGCCTTGGGGATGATGGGCATGTTCATCATGCATCCGCGCGGCGGCGAAGAAGTGCGCGTGGACCGCGACTACTGCTTCCTGCTGCACAACTGGGCGCTGCGCCCGGGCACCTGGCGCCCCGACCCCATGGTGATGCAGGACTTCGACCTGTGGACCTTCAACAGCAAGGTGTTCCCGGCCATCGATCCGCTCGTGGCACGCACCGGCGAACGCGTGCGCGTCCGCGTCGGGAATCTCTCGATGTGGAACCACCCCATCCACATGCATGGCGTCGAGTACGTCGTGACCGGCTCCGATGGTGGCCGCTGGCCACGGTCGCAGTGGCGGCGCGAAGTCACGGAGATCGTCGGTGTAGGACAGGCTCGAGACATCGAATTCACCGCCGTACCGGGCGACTGGGCCCTGCACTGCCACATGTCCCACCACACCATGAACGCCATGGGTCACGACATCCCTAACAACATCGGCGCGGACGCCGAAGGCCTTGCCGAGCAGATGCGCGCCGCACTGCCCGGCTACATGCACATGGGCCGCGATGGCATGGCCGAACACCAGGACCACGTCGATGCGGGCCACATGAAAGGGCCGGAAAACACGCTGCCCATGATGATGGGCAAGGGTCCGTTCGGAAACCTGGAGATGGGCGGAATGTTCACTGTCATCAAGGTGCGCGACGACATCGCGCCCGGGGATTTCCGTGACCCGGGCTGGTATGCCAATCCACCCGGCACCGTGGCGCGGCGTGTGAGCACGGACCCGGAATTCGGCGAGCCGGTGCGCGCGCCGCCGCTGTCGCCGAAGTAGAAGGTTGTCAGGTCTCGTCCGCTGGCTCAGTGCTGTCCTGGAATCGACGGCGAGCCAGCGGACATCGCGCCATGGTCAGCAGCGCCACGCGATTCCTCCAGGGTCAGCCGCGTACGCGCGCCGGTCAGCGGGTAACTCCGCCCGCGCCAGCGGAATTCGCCAGGCAGGTTGGATGGCGCCTGGATGTCGGCGCGCAGCCGGCCCTTCTCGACGCGATAACGCACGGTCACCGGCCCCTGCGGCGTCGCCGCCGTGGCGTCGACGCGCGTCAGCGCGCCGAGATGCGGCTCGATCCGCAATCGCGAGTATCCGGGCGCGTCGGGCCGGATGCCCGCGACCACGCCCAGCAGATCGGTGGTGGGATGGGCGCTCCAGGCGTGGGTATCCGAACGCGTCTTGCCGCGTGATTCCGGCCAGGTGGTGTAGTTGAGCTTCAGCATGTCGCGCCAGTTCCACAGCAACGCGTGATAACGCTCGGCCATGCCGGCATGCTCGAAAGCCCGCACCAGGTACCACGCGAAGTAGTAAGTCATGGCGAACATGCCCTCGGGCGCATCGATGCCGCGGCCCGGCAGCGTGATTCGTTCCAGGATGCCCGGCGCCTCATCTTTCGTGGCGACGTCATGGAGCACTGCCAGCGCATTCATGTGCTGACTGTATTTTTCATGCTCCGGCGAATCGAAGTCGGGGTTGTCGGCGAACAGTCCGCGCTTCTCGTTCCAGCACAGATTGCGGATGGCCTCGCGCGCCGCCGTGGCTTTGTCGCGATCGGCTTCAGCCTGGCTGGCGTCGCCATGCACGGCTTCCAGGTCCGCCGCCTGGCGCAGCGCGCCCAGCCACAGCACCGTCATCAGGCAGCTGCCGTTCTCCTTGCCGTACGATGGGAAGACGACGCGGTCATCCCAACGCTGACCAGACCAGTCGATGAAGTTCCAATGCGGGTTCGCGCCGATCAATCCGCGCGGCGTGCGCAGCCTTTCGAACCACGCCAGCACCTCGCGCACGCGCGGCAGGTGGCGGCGGATGGGCGCGGGGTCGGGCTGCTCGAGCATCCAGTCATGCAGCATGGCCACCCAGGCCAGCGAAAACGTGGTGATGGTGTTTCGCCCGCGGCTCGGATACGCGCCCTCCATGATGCCGCCCTCCACGTTCGATTCGGCGAACGCGTCGATGGCCTGCAAGGCCAATCGCGGATCACCGGACATCGCGTAGGTGATCAGCATCTCGATGCGCGTGTCCCCGGCATACTGCAGCTGCTCCCAATATGAGCTGTCCATGAAGGTTTCATGCGCATCCACCTGCAACGTGCGCCAGCCGATGTCGAAGATGCGATCGAGTTCCGCGTCGTCGCTCTCGAACTGGCCCACCTGCACGAAGGGATAACCGGTCTCGTTGACGCGCAGCGCCTCCAGGGTGAGCGGTTCGTTGCCGGTGGTCACCTCGATCTTCATGAAGCGCCAGGTTCGCCACCACAAAGGCGCGAACACGTGGCGTGTTCCATCGGCATGGAAGGTGTCGTGGAATCCGCGCGGCTCCCGGTCTTCGACCAGGTCGCGGTCACCCTTCCTGCCCTCGGCGTCGTACAGCGCCTCGGAATACGTCACCTTGATCTCGGCATCGCGCCCGCCGCTCACCTGCAGTTCGGGGTATGCGGAGATCATGGCGTCGCGCCGGATCAGTAGATAGGCCGAGGCGCCGCCGGGAATGGTGACGGGTTTTTTCGGAAATGCGACTTCTCCGAGGGACGACCGCACCACCGTGCCGGCGGATGCCGGCGCCACGCGTTGCGGCGGCAACGGATCCGCGATGAGAATTCGCTTCGCCGCTTCCGGCGCCGGCTTTGCGTCCCGCCAGTCGCCCACCGTCCGGCGCGCGTCATGCACCTCGGGCGCGCTGGCCACGTAGTACTCCGGCCGCAGCAGTTCGGAGCCGCTGATGGCGCTGATGCGCGGATCCGCGCGGACCCGCCAGCCCGGCGTGTCGGTGCCGAAAGGCGCGCCAGTCAGCCGGAACCCCGTGGCCAGGCTTTGCTGGGCCAGCGGCGCGTTCTTGCCGAAATCCGACTTGCACCGGCAAACGCGCGGGCACGCGGTCCAGCATGAATTCGCGCTGAAAATCGAGCACCCGCGGCTGTGGCGGCTGGTCGGGATGTGTGACCCAACCGTCGGCGTTTTGCGCGGCGGCGCCAATCGACAACAGCGCCATGACCATGAGCATTGCGAACGATTGTTGGCGGCGCACGTTTCCCCCGTGGCTTTGAAGCGCAAATATGCCTGCGGTAGGATTTCGGCGCGCGGATAAAAACAAGACCAGGGGGAATCATGCTCAAGACCATCATGCTCAAGACCATGGCTCGCGGCGCCTTGCCCGTGGCCGCATCATTCGCATTCGGGACTCACGGCGCGGCGGCGGCCGAAGATGCCAGTCCCGTCGTCGCTCCCGCACAACCCGTTACCGTATATGACACGGCACTGGCGCCGGATTGGGAAAACTGGAGCTGGGCCAAGGCCGAGCTCAGCATCGAACTCGGCGGCAGTCCGCGCCGACCCATCAAGGTCGTGGCCGGGCCATGGGAGGCGCTGTACCTGCATCAGCCGGTGGGCGAAGGCAAACTACTCAAGATCGGCAACACCGGGTGGACGGACGTGCAGGTGCCGCTGGCGACACTGGGCGTCGAAAACAAGGTGATCGAAGGCATCTGGGTGCAGAACGCCTCGGCCATCGAGCTGCCGAAGTTCTACGTAACGGACATCAGGCTGGATTGATCTCGAGGGCGGCGCGAAGTTCTTCGATCCGCACCGGCTTGCCCAGCAGCTTGTCGACGGTTTGGGGGAACTTCGGCTCCTCTCGCGCGCGCTCGCCCCAACCCGTGAGCAAGATGATGCGCACCGTGCCCGAAAGCGCGCGCACTTCGTTGGCGACCTGGATGCCATTGACCACCGGCATTCCCAGGTCCGTCACCACGGCATCGAAAGGCGACTGCGTGTCGAGCGCCGCCGTGAAGCAGGCCAGCGCCGCACGCCCGTTCGAAGCCACCGCCACTTCGTGCCCGTCGAAAGACAACACCTCCGCGATGCTGTCGAGAATCAGCGGATCATCATCCACCAGTAGTACTCGCATCATGAGGCGCATGCTCACACCGGGCGCGGCCTCGGGACAGCGGGTTTCTCCGTCAGTCACGTAGTGCGATTCCTTATTTCTTTGCGGGAGCGCGTGTCGGAATCCGCCGTGACGCTGCGCGTCACCGCAGGATCGCTGGCAGCACGAACGCGAACAACGCGCCGATGACGTATGCGAACAGCGACACGAAAAACAGCACCGCGCTCATTCTGCGCAAACGCGTGCAACTTCGCGCAGCAACGGGATCGATGGGACAGGGCAAGCGGCGGGCATGCCACAACATGGCGCCGCTACCAGCCAGCAGGGCTCCGGCGACGATGAACAGCAGTAGTTTGTGCTCCGACAACCACACCAGTTGCGGAAACGCCGACACCAGCCCCACCAGGGCCGCGCCGGCGCCCACGGACACCATCACCGCGGGCAGCACGCAACACAGCAGCGTGGTGGTGCTCGCCAGCAATGTGCCGAAAGTCACGCCCACATTGCGGGCGTGCGGGTCGATTCGCGTCATGCGGTCAGCGTACCAATTCGGCGATCGCGACGCGCAGCAGCGCCAGTCGCGGGGGCTTGCTGAGGACGCGGTCGATGTTGGGCGGAATCTCGCCCTCGTCGAGCAACCGCTGGCCCCAGCCGGTGAGCATCACGATCGGTAGTCCTGGCTGATCGGTCTTGATCGCCTCGGCCACCTTGCGGCCATCGACGCGCGGCATGCCGAGATCGGTGATCACCAGGTCGAAGTTCTTTCCCGCCTTGCGCGAGGCGAAGTAGATGTCGATGCCGGCCTGGCCTCCCGAGGCCAGGTCGAGGCGATGGCCGTCGGTCTCTAGCGCATCCTGCAATGACCGCGTGAGTACCGGGTCGTCGTCCACCACCAGGATGCGCAGATTCTTGCGCACGGCCAGGACCGGGGCGGCGGCCGAGCTGCTGGCCGCCCGTTCGGGCAACCCGGGGAAGATCATGCGCACGGTGGTGCCAATACCCGGCGCACTATCTATTTCGAAATCGGCGTCGTGGCGCTTGAGCATTCCATAAACCGACGGCAGGCCCAGGCCCGTACCGCGCTCGCCCTTGGTCGTGAAGAAGGGCTCCATGCAGCGGCGACGGATTTCTTCGTCCATGCCGATGCCGGTATCCGACACCTCGATGAGCACGTCGGGCAGCGTCGCCTCGCCGCGCCGGATGCCCACCGACAGCGTGAGAGTGCCTCCCTCCGGCATGGCGTCGACGCCGTTGAATATGAGGTTGGTCAGCGCATCGCGAAGATCGACCTCGTCGCCGATGATCTCGATCTTGTCAGGCCCGAACCGGCGCTTCAGGTCGACGACGATGCCACGCTCCTGCGGCTGCGCCTGCCAGCGCGGACGCGTGAGCTCGACCACCTGGTCGATGAGCGCGTGCAAATCCACCTTGGCGAAGATCCGCGCGGACTCGCGCGGGCGGTAGAACTCGCGCATGCGCTCGATGGTGCCGGCCACGTCATCGATGGCCCGTTGCATGGTGCCGAGCCGTTCCCTGCCCTTTTCGCTGATCTGCTTTTCCTGCTGCAGCAGCAGCTCGGTGTACAGCGACACGGGCGAGATGGCGTTGTTGATGTCGTGCGCGATGCCGCTGGCCATCTGTCCCAGCGCGCGCAGGCGTTCGTTCTGCATCACCGACTGCTGGCTCTGCCGCAGATCGTCGTAGGCCTGCTGCAGGGCGCCGTACAGCTGCGCCTGGTGTGAAGCCAGCGCCACGTGCTCGCTGAGTTGCTTGAGGAATTCGCAGTCCGTGCTCGAGAAGGAATTGGCGTCACGCCGTGCGGCCACGAGCACACCGAAGACGCTGGACTCGACGGCGAGCGGCGCCAGCACCAGCGAGTTGAAACCCGCCGCCGCGAAGCGTCCGGGGAAAGGCGAATCCACCTGCCGCACGTCGGGCTCGTGGATCAACGTGCCGTGCAGCGCGCGATACAGACCGTTCTGCCCGATGGGGATGGACGTGCGCGCTGCCAGCCCAACCGAAGCCGCATGCCTGGCACTGGCCGGGCCCACAGCCTCCACCGTCATCAAGCCCGCGGCGCTCTCGTGCAGGCACACGCAGCCGAAGTGGATGGGCAGATGTTCTTCGAGGCTGCCGAGGACCACCTGCAGGATGCTCAACAGATCGTGCCGCGAACCGATGCTGTGCGTGATCTCCTGCAACAACGCCAGGCGGCTCACCTGCGTGTTCAACCGGCCCTCGGACTGTTCCGTCTGGGTGAGCATGTGGTTGAAGGCGCTGGTCAACGTGTCCAGCTCGTTGATGCCCGGCGCCTGCGCGCGCACGCTGTAGTCGTGCCGCTGCGATACCACCTCGGCCGTGGCGGCCAGCGCGAGGATGGATTCCGACAAGTGTCTCTGCAGGCGTCGGGAGATTGCCCAGGCCACCGCTAGCGTGAGCGCGATCACCAGCAAGGCCAGCAGCGCGTAGATGCCCAGCCTTTCGTAAACCGGCTTCATGTCCGACCGGACGAACAGCGATCCGAGCACGAGGTCGCCCTCGCGCACTTCGGCCAGGCCGACGAGGTTGCCGCCCTGCAGCTGGTAACCCTTGTCTCCCATTGAAGCCGGCAACAGACGAGCCGACACGCTGGGTGGATAGGTGGCGAACAACGTGCCGTCCGGCTTGTAGAGCGCGGCGACTTCGATGCCCGGGTCGGAACGAAACGCCGACAGCACGCCGACCGCGTCCTCGGGGTTGTCGAAGGCCAGCGACGCCGTGCTGTTCGACGCGATCGCTTCGCTGAGCGTGCGCACATGCTGCAGGCTGGACTTGCGCATCTGGTGCAGCTCGCCCGCGAGGAACAGCGAGGCGGTGATCAGCAATGCGATGCCGCAGGTAGTCAGCGTGATCGCACTGAGCTTGCGCCGGATGGGGACGGCCCCGGACATCAACCGCCCTCCGCGCCAATCACTTCCGCGGGTCGCAGCAGTTTCGAACTGATCACCAGCTGGCTGGCCTTGGCTGCCGCCAGGTTGATGCGCATGCGGATGCGGTTCTGATCCTCGTACAGCACGATGATGGCGCCCGAGCGCTCCGCGCCCTCGATGTCGGTGACCGTGAGCACACTGTGCCCGCGTACGGCCGCCAGCGCCCGCTCGAGGTGCGACGCGTCGTTGCGGCCGACGAACAGGATGTTGCAGTCCGCCAGCTCACCGGTACCGTCGTACCGCCTCACTACCAGCGAGCGCGAACCCACCGACTCGCCACGCACCACGTCGTCCAGTGTCTTGCCGAAGGGATCGTCGCCCACCACGCAGATGACGAACGGCGCCTGCGGCGTGTCAAAGACCTGCTGTGGCCACTCGACGAAGCGGCCGAAATTGAACAGGAAAACGGCCTTCACCTGGTATTCGTCCAGCGCGCCGAAAGCCCAGCCGGAGAAGAGGAGCGTCGCGGCAAGCCCCGCGTATCGCCGTGCGCCGCGCACGATCACTCCCGCCGCCACTCGGCTTTCAGGTAGGCGGCTCTCGCCAGTTCACCGCGCGTGGCGGGCGACCCGAATTCCACGTGTTCCGCGTCGAGCAGGTTCTGCCCCATCAGCGAGATCCGCCACTCCGCGTTGAGTTGCCAGCCCACGCGCAGATCGAGCGAAGAATAGGCATCGATGCCGCCGCCCGTGAAGTCGGTGGGCAGCCGGCGGATGCGCGTGTGATGGCGGAACTGCGCATCCACTTCCGCCCTGCCCAGCGTGAGCAGCGAGCGCAGGCCTACCATGCCGTGTGGTGTCGACCCTTCTATCCACTCGTTGCGATTGATGTCGAGGCCTGTGGAATCGAGGTCCAGGTCCAGGGCCGAGTAGCTGGCCGTGAGACGCCAGTTCTCCATCGGCAGCCACTCGACCAGCAGCTCCGCGCCGCGCGAATTCCCGCTGCCGAGATTGCGATTGAGAACCGGGACGATGGTGCGCCCGGTGGTATCCAGGAAGGGGTCGCCGAGCTCCAGCGACACCAACTGATCGTACTCGTTGTGGAACAGCGCGAGGTCCAGCCACAGCTGCCGGGACACCTGCCAGCGATAGCCGGCTTCGTAGGCGATGAGGCGCTCGGCGTCGAAATCGCGATTGCCCACCAGCCGGAAGACCGGGTCGCCCGCCGGGTCAGATGCGTCGACATTGATGTCGCGCTCGAACCGCGTGGGCACGCGCACGGCGCGGGACGCCGCCAACCACACAGTGTGCGATTCGCGCGACCAGGCGGCGCGGATGCTGGGCTGTACTTCGAACCCGCTGAAGTCGTTGTGTTCGAGCTTGGTGCCCAGCGTCAGCGCCACCGAATCGGACAACGAGATCTGGTCCTGGACGAAACCGCTCCACAGCAAGTCGTCGGAGCTTTCGGGTGAGACCGCGAAAATTCCGCGGCTCTCGTTCCGGTTCGAGGTGAGCCGCCCGGCCATGCCCCAGACGATTTCGTGGCGCTTCATCCGGAAGCGCTGCTGCAGATCGAGGTCGACGGTGTGCAAGGTGTCGAGGAAACTTGGATCGTCGCGGCGCGTGAAATCGTAGTAGGCGCGCACCTGCAGATCGGAATCCGGGCCTGTGGCGCGGCGCCAGCGCGCCAGCATGTTGCCGCCGGATACCTTGGCGTCGAGCTGGCCGGTGGGGCCGGGGCGGCCGATCACTTCCACGGCGGGAGCGAGCTGCCCCATGGTGCCGGCATAGGCGTCGCCCTGCACCGTCCACCCGGCCTCATCGGCGCCCTGCCAATCCATGCGGAAACCGAGGTGGCCGAGGCGTGCCTCGTCCTCGCTGGTGGCCGCGTTGTCCGTAGGCGCGCGATCGTAGTAACGCGCGAACACGCGGTAATGTTTGCCGCCGGAAGACTCGCCACCATGGCGCGCCCCCACCCAGAAGCGGTCGCTGTCGCCGGCGCCGGCCTCGAGGTAGTCGCCATGGGTGTCCCTGGCGCTGCGCGTGGTGATGTTGACCACGCCATTCACGGCGTTGGAGCCCCAGAGCGCGGCGCCGGGCCCGCGGATCACTTCCACGCGCTCGACGTCGGCGAGTAGATAGTCCTGCACGTCCCATGCCACGCCCGAGAACAAGGGGGTGTAGATGCTGCGGGTATCCGACAACACCAGCAGCTTCTCGGAATTGACGCTGCTGAAGCCGCGCGCGTTCACGCTCCAGGAAGTGGAGTTCTGGCGCGCGACGTGCAGGCCGGGCACCAGGCGCAAGGCTTCGGGCATGCTGGTGGCGCCCGACCGTCGCAGGTCTTCGTGAGTGAGCACGGCCACGGCGGCGGCGGCATTGCGCAGGCCTTCCTCGCGCCGTGATACCGACGTCACTTCGACGTTGAGCAGCTCGTCCACCGACATCCGCTTCAGTTCGGCGAGCTGATCCACCTTCGCGAGAGCGGCAGTCGTCGACAACACTATCGCGCCGACTAAGAAGGCACCGGCTTTGCTGGCGTGGCGAGTCATGAACTATGTAGTTGTACCTACCGCTCCCGGTCCGCGAGCAACGAACTATCGCATGCGTGCCCGGGGCGTACCTACAGGGTTTGTCCTATGAAGCGTATAAAGCAAATCATGAAAACCCGATCGTTAGGACGCAGCGGACTCGAAGTCTCCGCACTCGGTCTCGGCTGCATGGGCATGAGCCATGGTTATGGTATCCCACAGGATCGTGAGCAGATGACTGCGCTGTTGCGCGCGGCCGTCGATCGCGGCGTCACCTTCTTCGACACAGCGGAAGTCTATGGTCCATTCACCAACGAAGAACTGGTGGGCGAAGCGCTCGCACCTTTCAGGGGCAAGGTGGTCATCGCCACCAAGTTCGGCTTCGGCATCGGCCAGCCCGCGCGGAATGGCTCGCCCGCACTGGATAGTCGTCCGGCGCACATTCGCGAGGTGGTCGAAGCATCGCTGAAACGCCTGCGCATCGAACGCATCGACCTGCTCTATCAGCATCGCGTGGACCCCGACGTTCCCATCGAAGACGTCGCTGGGGCGGTCAGCCAACTCATCGCCGCTGGCAAGGTGAAACACTTCGGGCTGTCCGAGGCCGGTGTGGATTCGATCCGGCGCGCACATGCCGTGCAGCCGGTGACGGCGCTGCAAAGTGAGTATTCGTTGTGGACACGCGGGCCTGAGCAGGAAGTGTTGCCCACGCTCGAAGAACTGGGCATCGGCTTCGTCCCGTACAGCCCCCTGGGACGCGGCTTTCTCACCGGGGCCATGGACGCGAGCACTTCGTTCGTCACGGGCGATTTTCGCAACAACCTGCCGCGTTTTTCCGCGGAAGCCCGCGACGCCAACCAGGGCCTGGTGAATCTGCTCAAGTCCATCGGGGCGCGTTCGAATGCGACCCCCGCCCAAGTGGCGCTGGCGTGGCTGCTGGCGCGGAAACCCTGGATCGTGCCTATTCCGGGCACCACCAGACTGCATCGCCTGGACGAAAACCTCGGCGCGCTCGCTCTCGAGCTGACCGACAACGAACTGGACGATCTCGCGTCCGCCGCGGAACGCATTGGCGTCGTCGGGAACCGATATCCAGAAGGCCTGGAACGCATGACCGGCCGTTGATCGAACGGCTTCGAAGGAAAATGCGGGATCCTCGGTGATCCAAAGGGCGCGCTGCGCGGCAAACACGCGCACACCGCCGCCTGACTACTCCCGAGGCGCGCGGCGACGAAAAGGCGCGGGAGAAAGTTGGCCGCGTCAATACCCGCGTGCTGGTCGAGAGAATGGCGTGCTGGTCGCGGAATTGCGACGAACAAAACAGTCATGAAGCGCATGGCAGACTTCGCCAATGCGAAAATCCTCCCATCGGCCCCGCTTGATCCTGTTGGCCGCAATGTACGCGGGGCTCGCGCTGGTCGCGCATGCCACCGGCAAGCCTGATGCCTCCGCGCCCGAACTGAGCGAAGCCGATGGCGCGCGCATTCGCACCGCCATCATCATTGCCACCTTCGACGAATTACACGGCCGATGCACGCGGGCCGGCGGCTTCAGTGCCGCACAGCGCGAGGAAGCCGATCGCTGGCAGGCAAACCAGCGCGTCGATGAACTGCGCGCGCACCTGGATGGCGCCGGGCTCAGTGCGACACTGCGCGAGCAGGTACGCGCGGCCTCCGCGCGGATCATCGAGCAGCTGGCCGCGGGCGCGAACCCCTGCGCGGCGGCGGTCAAACTCACCCGTACCGCCGATGCAGGCGCCTCCCCTGTTGTCGCGATCACGCCGGTGCCAGCTGCCTGAGCTTCGCCAGGTCGGCGTACCGCGAAGCGATGTCGGGCCGATCTGCCGCCAGCCGCATGTCGCGCAGGGTCTCCAGCGCCCTCAACAGCACCGGCAGCGGCGGCCCGCTCGCCGTGACGCTGGCGAGGTGTGTTTCATTCATGCGCGCGGCCGGCGCTTCTATGAAACGCTTCACCAGCTGGTCGTGATGCTGTGCGGCGATGCGCCCGTAGAGATCCGTCAATTCCAGGTAGGCGCGCGCATTCCGCTGGAACCAGTCCTTGCGCGCGTGTTCGCGCGACAGCGCCAGCAACCCGTCGAGGAAACTCTCGTGGCGCATGCAGTCGCGCAGCCGGCCCTGGTCCTGCGGCGGCATGAACTGCATCTTGTCCACCAGCAATTGCGCATAGTACGGGTCGTTCGCCCGGCACAGGCCTAACAACAAGTCGAGTTCGTTGATGCCGGAGAAGTCACCGGCATTCGCGCCGCGGTATTCCTGGCGCCCCACCATGTAAGGCTTGTAGTAAGGCCGCACCGAGAAGAAGAAGCGGTCGACGTTCAGCCGGCTGAACAGCCGCTGGTTGGATTCGAGCACGGCCAGCAGGGCGTGTCGCGCGGCGGCGAAAGGCACATCCACCAGCGGGCTCGAAATGCCCAGTGGCACCACCTTGGTCAATGCGTCGGCGGCGAGTTGCAGCAGCATGATGCCGCGCGTGTTCTCGTCGATGAACAACACCTCGTCGGGCAACGAGGTGAAGCTCTTGCGCACGCCCGCGTGCGAGAAGTTCATGTGCGCGAGATGCGCCGTGGAGAAGCGCGGCGCCATGCCCAGCGCGGCGCCCACGTGCATGGCCAGCGATGAGGCTTCGGGGAACGGGGATTTCTCTTCGCGCGCCGGATTGGTCAATTCGTGGCGGCGCAGCGCGGCGAGATACAGGCCGACGTTCCCGAGAACGCCGAAAGCCGTGGCGAAGCCATCGCCGGTGTCGCCCTCGGCGAGCAGCGCCACCACGTGCACGTGGCCTTCGTCGCGCAGGCGCGCCTTGAGGTCGCCTCCTGCACGGCTGACGTCGGCGCGATCCTCCTGCGCGAAGTAGAGATTCTCCAGCTCCGTGTTCAACTCCATGAAGGAGCCACGGATCCAGCGATCGAAGGCTTCGGAGTGGGTACTCATGCCGGCAGCCTGCCAAAACGTGACATGCTCTGCCAATGGGCATCGATGAAGTCGCCGGCTCTGGCTATTTTCTCTACCACTCCATTGGCATGTATCCGGGAAAGGCCGAGCAGGCAGCGCAGGCGCTCGCAGGCGTGGCCACGCTCTGGGGCACACCCGACGACGAACAGTGGAACCGGTCTCTGGCGATCCGGAACGAATTCGTCGATCGATGGCGCAGGCTGGTCGATGCGCCGGCAGGCACACTGACTACCGCGGAGAACGTGACGGCTGCGGCGCACGCGGTAATGGGCGCGCTGCCGGATCGCCACCTCCGCGGACGCAAGGTGCTCATCGCGGCCGACTGTTTCCCCAGCCTGCACTTCCTGTTAGCCGGCATGGCGCAACGCCGCGGCTACGAGCTGGTGACGGTGCCCGTGCGCGCCGGCGAACACTGGGTGCGCGACGAGGATTTCCTCGCGCACTGGCAGGCCGATGTCGGCGTGGCGCTGATCACCTGGGTCACTTCCACCACCTCGCACCGCTGCGATCTCAAGTCGCTGGTGCAGCACGGGCGCGCGATGGGCTCGGTCGTGGGCGTGGACATCACGCAGGGAGTCGGCATCGTGCCCTTCGCCGTGCCCGAGTTCGCGGCGGACTTCGTGGTGTCCAGCACGCTCAAGTGGCTGTGCGGCGTGAGCGGCGCCGGCATCCTGCACGTGCGCCAGCCACTGCTCGGCGAGTGCCGGCCCGAGCTGCGCGGCTGGTTCAGCCAGGAGAACATTTTCTCCTGGGCGCTGGATTCCTTCGCCTATGCGCGCGATGCGCGGCGTTTCGACAGTGGCACCCCGTCCATCCTGCCCTTCGCGGCCTGCCTGCCTGCGCTCGAGTGGATAGGCGGCCAGGATCCCATGGATCTGCTGGCTCACAATCGTCGCCTGGTCGAGGTGCTGGTCGATGGCTGCGGCGCGCTGGGGCTGGAAATCGTGAGCCCGCGGCGCGCCGATGAACGCGGCGGCAGCCTCATGTGCCGCCTGCCGGCCGCGAGCGACCCGGCCGCGTTGGTCGACACGCTGCGCAAACAATCCTTGTTCGCCGATTGCCGCGGGCACACGCTGCGCCTGTCGCCCGGCAACATGACCACGGATGATGGCGTGGCAAGACTGCTGCGCGCATTGCGCGCGGCGCTCTAACCCACCAGCGCGATCAGTTCCTTCTGCTGAGCCGCCGTGAGCAGCGGCCCGAAGCCGGCCTTGAGGTTGTCGGTCTGGCGATCCGGCTTGCCGGTGGCCGGAATCACCGCGGTCACGGCCTCGTGGCTCAGCGAATACTTCAGGAACATCTGCGCCCACGACGTGATGCCGGCTTCGGCTGCCCAGCCGGGCAGCGCCTTGCCCTGGACCTGCCGGAACAACGCGCCGTCGTTGAAGTTGCGGTTGGTGAGCACGGCCACGCCGAGTGCCTTCGCTACCGGCAGCACGGTCTGCTCGATGCCGCGATTGGTCACGGAGTGATTGATCTGCAGGAAGTCCGGCTTGCCCGCCTTCACGACGTCGGCGATCTCGGCATGCGCGGAATCCACGTAGTGCGTGACGCCGACGTACTTCACCTTGCCCTGCTTCTTGAGCTCGCGCGCCACGTCGAGCTGCGTTTTCCAGTCGCGCAGGTTGTGCACCTGGAGCAGCTCCACCTTGTCCACCTTGAGCCGATTGAGCGTGCTGTTGAACTGCTCGAGGCCCGCGTCGCGGCCCGTCACTCCCGATAGTTTGGTGGCGATGAACGCCTTCTTGCGGTAGCCGCCATCGCTGAGCAGCGGCCCGAGGTTGTCCTCGGCATTGCCATAGGTGGGCGCGGTATCGATGAGCGTGGCGCCGCCCTCGAAGAACCGCTTGAGCACTTCCTTGAGCGCCTGGTACTCGGCGCCATCGGGCGAAATCTGGAAGCTGCCCGAGGTGCCCATGCCGATGGCGGGCAACAGCTCGCCCGTGGAAGGTATGGGTCGCTTCAGCATGCCCTTGCCGGAGGCGGCATGCGCCGACCAGACGGAGGCTGCGGCGAGCAGGCCGGCGGAATGGCCCAGGAACTGGCGGCGCGTATTCATGGAGTCTCCATGTTGTGAGGGCGTATGGGTGCTTTCATTGGAACTGACGCATGAGACGCCGGTTCCCGTGTCCGGCGATCAATTCAACGTCAGCGCATTGGCCCGCGCGGCGCAGCGATCGCCGGTGAACTCGTATTTCCTGCGCGCCAGCTGCGGGTAGATGGCCAGCAGCTTGACCAGCACGGCATTGGTCCAGCCGAAACCGTCCTGCACGGGATATTCGCCACCCGCGCCCTCACCGGCATCACGCACGTTGTATTTCTCGACCAGCTTGCCGGTCTTGCAGTACACGCGGGCGTTTTCCTCCACCCAGCCCGCGGCGATCTCCGCGGCGAGGCCACCTTCGCCATTGCGGCGCAATCCGTCGATGGCTATCCATTGCAACGGCGCCCAGCCATTGGGGGCGTCCCATTGCTGGCCGGTATCGATGGCGGTGGTCAGCAAGCCATGCGGCCGGAGCAAGGTCTGGCGGAAGGATTGCGCGACTCCGCGCGCCTGCTCGCGCGACGCCAGCCCCACGAACAGCGGGAAAGCCGCGGCCGCCGTGACATGCGGCGACCTGCGGCCCGCGCGCCAGTCGTAATCGACGAACGTGCCGAGCTTGTCGTCCCAGAGATAGGTCAGCATCGCGGCTTTGCGCGCCTTCGCGCGCGCTGTCATCTGGTCGTTGCAGTCGGCGCGCTTTGCCGCCTTGCAGCCCCGCGCGATGGTGACCTCGAGTTGATAGAGCAGGCTGTTGAGATCGACGGCGATGAAATCAGTGGTGTGGATGGTGCTCAGTGTCTTGCCATCCGCGAACCAGCGCGAGCTGAAGTCCCAGCCGCTCTCGGCCGCCGCGCGCAACTCGCGGTACACCTCGGCTTCCGGACGCCCGCCGCCGCGCGCTGTCTCCACGTCCTCGAGATACGACTCGTCGCGCGGAATCGCGAGATCGTCCCAATAACGGTTCAACACCGTGCCATCGGCCAGCATGACCACGCGTCGATAGGCCTGCCCGCGCGACAAACTACCGTCGCCCTCCATCCAGAACTGGTGTTCGCGCTCCAGCTGCGGCAGCCGCTCGAGCAGGGCGCGGTCGCCGGCAAGCCCGATCATCGCGGCGAAAAACGGCGGCTGCGACCGGCTCACCTGGTAACTGCGCGCGCCATTCGGGATGTGGCCGTACCGATCGATGAGCCGCGCGAAATTTTCGATCATGTCGGCAACCAGGTCGTCTCGGCCGCTGGTCTGCAGACCCACCATCGTGAAATAGGAGTCCCAGTAATACAGCTCGCGGAAGCGGCCACCCGGCACGACGAAGCGTGTGGTCATGGGCAGCAGCGAGCTCGCGCCCCCGGTTTCGCGCGGCTCGCGCGTCAGCGCGCCCCAGAGCCGGTCGATGTGCGCACGGATCTCCTCGCGCGGCGTGGTGCGGAAGTCCCCGCCGGCCGGCGCCGGAATCTCGAAGTTCTCTGCGACGAAGTCGCGCAACGAGAACCCCGGCTGATCTTTCGCGGCCTGGTATCGGCGCAGGATTTCCGCGGGCTCGGTCCTGGCGACGGCATCCGCGAAAGTCTTGCTGTCGGGGAACAATCGCTCGACCTGCACACGCTGGAACAACTCGCCATAGATCTGCGACGGCGGCAGCGGTGGCGCATCGCGCGCCTGCAGCGCCGCGGGCAGCGCGAACTGCAAGGCAACGATTGCGGCGAAGCAACGAAACGGGTGTTGGAACATGTAGGTGTATTAGCACTGCGCGGGTCGTTTGGGCACGTACCTCCGCCGGGTGTAGACAATCACTGACGCGACGACGCGCGCAGTTGACACAGCCTTTTGCCCATTCGAGGTGGAGACTCGCCCCAAGCCAAACCACTTGTATGGAGGGGGCAACATGTTCCGCACTCACTCAGCGCAGGGATTCGCCATTTGCGTCGCGCTCGCATCACCCGTTTGCGCCCTCGCGCAGGATGCTGCGACGCCGGCCGAAGACACCGACAACAGCGGCCTCGAGACCATCGTGGTGACGGGCGTGGCATCTGCGGGCGGCGTCAAGAAGCTGGAGGCCAGCTACAACATCGTCACGGCCACCGACGAGGAAATACGGCGCGCCAACCCCAAGAGCACGGCCGACCTGCTGAAGATTTCGCCGGGCATGTGGCCCGAATCCACTGGCGGCCAGACCGGCGCGAACATCGAGATCGCGGGTTTTCCCGGTGGTGGCGACGCACCCTACTTCACCACGCAGCTCATGGGCTCGCCGCTGTACGGCATGCCCACGCTGTCGTTCTTCGAGACCACCAGCATCTTCCGGCTCGATGACACGGTGCGCAACGCGGAAATCGTGCAAGGCGGCCCGTCGGTGGTTTTCGCGGGCGGCCAGATGGGCGCCACCGCGAACTTCCTGCTCAAGACGGGTAGTGAGACGCCCGAAGGCAGTCTCGCGCTGACCTATGGCGACGAGAACCTCATGCGGGTGGACGGGTTCTATGGTTTCCCCGTGGGAGAGAACTGGTTTGGCAGCGTCGGTGGATTCTGGCGCACCTCCGATGGCGTGCGCGACCCGGAGTTCCCGGCCGACGAGGGCGGCCAGTTCACCGCCACGCTGAAACGCGAAGGCGAGAACGGCCAGCTCACGCTGTACGCGCGATATCTCGACGACAAGAACCAGTTCATCACGCCCATTCCGCTGATCCAGCGCGGTACTGACAACTTCAGCGCATTCCCCGGGTTCGATCCGCTCACCTCTACCTACAACAGCAACGCCATCCGTCGCGTGCGCCTCGATGGATACCCTGGCGGCGGCACCAACGCGGACCTCGCCAATGGCCGCGGCGCGCAGATGGTCTTCCTGGGCGCGGACTACGACCATGACTTCGGCAATGGCTGGTCCATCGTCAACAAGCTGCTCTACAACGCCGGCGACGTGGACACCAATGCGCTGTTCTCCGGCACCAACCCCGCGACGCTCAATGACGAGCTGTATGTCATCGAGTCCGGCCTCGGCGGCTTCGAACTACCGCCAGGCTCCGCGACAGTCAACTTTGTCGGCGGCGGCGCGGTGGACGCGAATCAGAGCGTGATCCACCAGGGCTGGTGGTTCATCCACAAGGAACTGACCAATCTCAACAACGACTTCCGCCTGAGCAAGGAACTGTTCGACGGCAATACCTTAACCATCGGCCTGTACATGGCCTATTACGAGATGGATGACGAATGGGCCCTGGGCAACCAGATGCTCATGACCAACGAGCCGAACGCGCGCCCGATGACGGTGAGTTATGTCGACGGCGGGCAGACGTTCCAGCTCACCGATCCGCAGGGCTTCCTCGACAACGGCGGCTTCAACATCGCGCAGCATGGGCATGCGTTCAACCGCGCCTTCTATCTATCGGACTCCTGGCGCGTCGGCCAATGGCTGCTGGACGCCTCCGTGCGCTTCGAGAACCAGGACGCGACCAACAACGTCTGCAACCGGACCGACACGGATCTCGATGGCGACCCGCTGACGCTCTACAACAATGTCGTCGGCGTGTGCAACGGCACCTTCGCGGTGACCGACTACGACGAGGACTTCACCTCGTGGACCGTGGGCGCGAACTACAGCTTCACGGACTCGAGTTCGGCCTATGCGCGCGTCAACCGCGGCGGGCATTTCGCGGACTTCGACAATGGCATCCGCGGAAACGTCACGGGCGACACCCCACCCGTGCAGGTGATCCGCAACTTCGAGGTGGGTTACAAGTTCCAGAACGACCTGGTCTACGCGGACATCAGCGCGTATTTCCGCGATTTCACCGGCCTGCTGTACACGCCCACCGACGACCAGGGCGTGCAGATCCCCGACCTGCAACTGCAGTACGGCTCGGAGTCCAAGGGCGTGAACTTCATCGGCGCCATCACGCCGGGTGAACATTTCCGTTTCCAGGTGGTGGCCAACTGGCTGGACGGCGAGTACACCGACTATGACGCCTGCGTGCCCTACTCCAACGTGGTCACCGGGCCCGGTTGCGCCGTCATCGAGGGCAAACAGCTGCAACGCCAGCCCAAGCTGCGTTACATGCTCACGCCCAGCTACGAATTCGGGTGGGGCTCGACCGAACTATCGGCCTACGTCACGTACACGCATGTGGGCGACCACACGCAGGACCAGTCGGCACTGCAGCAGCTGGGCTCGTACCAGACCTGGGATTTCGGCATCACCGCCGATGTGAACGAGAACTGGCAGCTGGCGCTGCGCGGAACCAATGTCACCGACGAGCTCGGGCTCACCGAGAGCAACTCGCGCATCTTCGGCGCGGCGGCCGGTGCCGGTGGCGTGCTGCTGGCGCGCCCGCTGGAGGGCAGCGAGATCAACTTCCAGGCCAAGTACCGCTTCTGACTATTTTGCGCCGGGAGGCGCGAGGCCGAGGAACACGGTACTCCAGAGCTGCGCGGCATTGGACTCGTCGGCATCCGCGCCGGGGCGACCGAAGGCCTCGGCGTGGAACCGGCCCTTCGACCAGGACCATGACCACAATTCGGAAGTGCGCCACGCGCGCGTGTTCCCGATGACGCGCCACAGTTCGCGGCTCGCGTGTTCCAGTTGGACTCTGACGTCGCGCGTAAGGTCCTGGCGGCGAAGCTGCCGGTCGATGCCCGCGGCCAGCAGCGCCTGTTGCCACGACCAGACCACCGTGCCGTGATAGGCGAAGCGGCTGAATTCACGCCGCAGCTCAGGGTCGGCATGCGCGGGGTTGGCGACCAGCAGTCCCACGTCCGTGAGCAACCCGGCGGGGAAAGGCCGAAGGATGGCGGTCAAGGTCCGCGCGAGTTCGTCGACGGGAGGCTCCGTGAGCAGCAACCTGAAGCCTTCATCCGAATTCAGGATGGGAACGGGCCTGCCCTGCGCATCCAGCGACAGCGCGTGGAAGGCGAGTGACGCGCGCCCCAGCGAGCGCAGCGCGGCTTTGCCATCGACACCGGCCTCGCGCGCATACGACTGAATGCTGGCGCGCGCTCGACCTCCGTCTATGTTCACCGCGAAGAGTCCCGGAGCCTTCTCGGCCCAGATTTTCGCGCGCGGGGCCGCCTGCGCGAGCGTCTGCCTCTGCCGCGCATCCAGCCATTCATTCAGCAGACCGCGCTCGTGGATGCGGGCCGCCGCGTCGAGTGCGGCCGGAACCAGCGCGGCGTTGAT
Source organism: Steroidobacteraceae bacterium (assembly GCA_029266835.1). GTDB lineage: Bacteria > Pseudomonadota > Gammaproteobacteria > Steroidobacterales > Steroidobacteraceae > CADEED01. Next base: position 5,190 of record JAQSWD010000041.1, on the reverse strand, counting down.
GTCGAAGGCGTACCGCCCTCGTCCCAGGCCCTGCTCACTGTCCCGCCAGTTTCCGGTCATGCGCCCGGACTTGATGGCGACGAGATTTTCCGCGCGCGGATCCTCCGCGAAGGCGGCGGCCCGCTCCACCAGCCAGACGAGATTGCGTGCGAGCATTTCGCCGCGGGGCACGCCATCGCCCTGGCCCGCGAGGAACCTGCTTGCTCTCTCGCTGCCGCGCGAATCGTCGAGCAGCCAACGCGCGGCCAACGGCGCCAGCAGGAAGTCGTCGTCCACCATGCCGTAGTCGTAGACCGGCGTGTCGACCCGGCCGCGTCCTTCGCGTTGGTTGCGCAGCACCGCGAACTCGCCGATGTCCTCCTCGTGCGCCACCTCGCCATCGGGCGCCAGTCGCTCGAGCACCGAAGAGATGGCGCTCTCGATGGCCGGCGCTTCCAGCACCGGCGCCAGCAGCAGCGCCGAGATCAGCGTGTCGCGCCCGAAGTACGTATCGAATCGCCACGAGCCCGCGAGGAATTTTTCCTGGTAGCTCAGAAACGCCAGCGCATTGCGCGCCCGCGCGTCGTCGATCGCCGCGGGCGTCAGCATCCGGTCGAGCGGCGTCAGCGGCGGCTCGCCGGTCAGCGCCCAGACCTTCAGGCGAAGCGGCGCGTTCGCAACGCTCGTGATGCCCTCCGCCGAGATCCTGGTCCCACCTTGGGCCTCGATCGAAAGCTGGTAGCCCGCGGCGCCATCCAGGCGATCGCGTGCCCACGCGATGAAACGCCCGGTGGCGCGTGGCTCTTCGAGCACTTCCGGCGGCGCCGTTCCCGACAATTCGAAGTCGCGCAACACGCGCACCGACGACAACACGGCGCCACGGAATTTCAGCCGCGGCGCGTTCACTTCCACGGCGAACTCGATGCCGTTCAACGCACGGCCTTGTTTGTCCCGCGCGGTGAACGGCCGTGGTGGCGCGGTCAGATTCCAGGTGATCGGCGACTCCGTCGGTTCGAACCACAATCCCACGCCGCTGTTGCCCGCCGGAAAGGCCACCAGGATGCGCGGCAATTCCCCCGACCGCAGCAGCAGATGCGCCGCGACGTCACCCTCGCGAACGAAGCTGTTGACGTTATGGCCTTCGTCGATGCGGAACGACAGCTGCGAGGGCTGCGCCGCGAACACCGCAGGCGAGAAGACCCACGTCGCTGACATGAAAAGCATCACCGCAAATACAAGGGCCGGCGTCGTGATACACCGGCGCACGCTGGCAAACCGCCCCAACCCGTTGCGCCGCGATCTCCTCACTGCCGACGGATCACGACGTTGTCGAAGCCCGCTTCGACCACGCCGTTGGGAGCGTTGTCGACGGCCTCCACGCGCACCCGCACCGTCTGGCCGGCCCAGGCACCGAGGTTCGCCGTCCTCGTCGTCCATCTGCCAGCCACATTGGTGGCCGTCGCGCCGCGCGCAAGCACGGTCTGCGCCACACCGTTGCCACCAACGATCCGGATGCTGATGAAGTCCGCGCGCGTCGCGTTGTTGAGATGCGCGAGATAGAAATCGATGCTCAATGTCAGCGTGCCGGTGGCGGGCAGCGTGATGGGTGGCGACTCGATGGACGTGAGTCCATTGTCGAGGTCGTTGTAGTTCACGACGGAGCCCGCACTGAGGCCGGTGATCATGCAGTTCGTCGAGCCCCCGCCGCAGGCGCCCGGCTGGATGGTGAGCCCCGCGTAGGTGGTGGGTTGCGGATCACCACGCTGCCACAGGCCCGTGGTGGCGTAGTTGCGTCCTTGCGTGAGCGTCCAGCCACGCGCCTGTTCGAAGTCGTCGCTGAACACGACAGCGCTGGACACGGTCAGCGTCGCCGAACTACTCAGCACCGACCCGGCCGAGTTGGTCACCAACACGCGGAACTGCGCGCCGTTGTCGGCGGCGGCAGCGGTGAACGAGTAGCTCGCCGCGTTGGCGCCGGGGATGTTCGCGCCATCACGCTGCCATTGGTATGCCAGCGGCGCCGACCCGGACGCGCTCACGGAGAAGCGCGCCGTTTCACCCGCGGCCACCGTGACACTGGCGGGCTGCGAGGATATCGATGGCGCCGTCATCGTCGTATAGGTCACGCGGAACAGTTCGCCGCCGCCACCCCGAGCGAGGTAGTACAACGAGCCGTCGGCATGCACCTGGATGTCCACCAGTGAACTGATGCCGGTGGCGAAGCCCGTGGACGCCGTGTAGTCGGGCGGACTCAGCGTGCGGATGAATCCGCCGCAGTAGTCACCGAAGAAATACCGCCCGGTGTACGCGGCCGGGAAATTCGCCGTGACCGGCCGGTAAAAAGCCGCGCCCGTGATCGAGCAGCCACCGGGATGCTGAAATGAATGGAGTGGATAGGTGACACCTGGGACGCCCGGCGGATTCGGCCCCTCGGTCTGCGGCCAGCCGTAGTTCGCGCCTGACACGCCGCGATTGACCTCCTCCCAGGTGCCCTCGCCCACGTCATTGATGTGAAGACGCCCGTTGGTCCGGTCGACGCCGAAGGTGAAGGGATTGCGCAGCCCGCGCGCCCAGATGGCGCGATTGATGCCGGTAGTTTGAGACAGGAACGGGTTGTCCGACGGGATGGAGCCATCGGCGTTGATGCGCAGCATCTTGCCCAGCGGCGAGTTCAACGACGGCGCGTTATCGCGGTTGGCATTGTCACCCACGGCGACATAGAGCTTGCCGTCAGTGCCGAAATGAATGGCGCCACCGTTGTGATTGGTGGCTGACAGCGCCGGCAGATTCAGCAGCTGCACTTCGCTGCCCGCGGCCGCCAGGTCCGGGTTGGAAGCGCTGGCCGTGAAGCGGCTGACACGGTTGTGGATGGGTGACGACGACGTCGTGTAGTAGACGTACACGAAACGGTTGGTGGCGAAGTCAGGGTCAAAGGCCACGCCGAGCAAACCGCGCTCGCCCGAGGCGTTGACGCTGACCGTGAGGAACGGTTGCGCCAGCAGCGCGCCGTCGCGAACCACACGCAGCGCGCCGCCCTGCTGCGCCACGAACACGCGCCCATCCGGCGCGATGGCCATGGCAGTGGCATTCGTCAGCCCGTCGGCCACGCGAGTTTCGGTGAAGCCCGCGGGCAGCGTGGCGCCTCGCGTGACCATGGCCAGCAACAACAAGGGCACGGCCGCCAGAGCGACGAAGCGGAAACGCGTGGACATACCGTACTCCCTGACAATTGGACTCTCCCGCGTATAGAACGCGGTTGTCAGGGGTTCAATCAGTCCCGCGGTCGGCCGCGCATCGGACGGCCTGTCCGCTGACGCGCCGACGCGCCGTGCCCTGCCTGCGGTGCGTCAGTACCCGCCGCTGCCGCCGCCGCCACTGGCCGCGCCCACGGCGACCGCGCCCAGCACCACCGCACCCACGATCAATGCCGTCTTGCTGAAGTGCATCTGGCCTTGCTTCTGGACGCCCAGCGACTGCATGTCGGCATAGGCAATGCGATCGCGTTCCCCGCGCTCGGCGCCCTGCGCGGTGCGTGCCAGCGGCACGTTCTGCAGCTGTGCGCAGCCCGTGGCCAGGAAGATGGATGCCGTCGCCAGCGTCAGAGTTCGTTTGAGAATGTTCATGAGTCCCCTCGCTTTTCGCCACGGACGCGCGAAGGGATTTTCGGCGCATTCCCGTGACGTCTGGTACGTAACGGGAACGCGGCCGGGGGTTCGGCCGTTCAGGCCGACGTCAGCGCTTTTCCTTCGCCAGCGACTGGATCAGCGCATTCATGTTCTTAAGGTATTCGGCGGTGGAAATGGACGGCGTCTTGCCATCATTGAAAGGCGAAGTATCGGTTTCATCGCCCACATGCGTGGTGCCGAAATCGCCCGGCGCCACTTCTTTCCCGCCGTCGCCTTTGTAGGGATGACTGTTCTGCGGCAGCATTGCCGGCCAGTAACCGGTTTCGTTCAGTGACTTCAGCGAGGTGGCAACTTGTGCGCCGAGGTCCTTGCCCACGGGCGAGGCATAACGCTCCGCGAAGAAGCGCGGTAGTTCGATGGCGCCGGCGCCCGGCGTGAGCGGCGACTTCCTCACCAGCGCCTTCGCGTCCGCCTTGAGCAGCGCCTCGTAGCGCTTGCGCATTCCCGCGGTGTCGATGCGTCGCGTCTGCCCGTAATGCCCGATGGGCCGCGCCGGGTCGTAGTCGTGGTAGTACTCGCCGTTCACCACGTTCGAGCCGCGGCGATGGACGGTGATCGCGCGGTTGGTGCCCGGCTCGATGTAGGTGGGATGCGTGCGTCCGCCGGCATCCGGCTTCGCCAGCTTCACCTTGTCCAGCCAGTCCAGCGCTTCGCCGACGCGCGCGAGGTAGCGCGTGTCGCCGGTGTACTCGTAGAACGTGAGCAGGTGATCGATGTTGCTCGCGGAGGTATGGGTGGCCAGCGCCAGCGGCTCGTAGGTGCGAGCGGCCGCGGGCTTGAGATCCAGGGTGTACTGCAGCGCCCAGCCCGGGCTGGGCTGGCCCTGCTGCGACACGATGACGAAGTTCATGGCGCGATTGATGGGGTCCAGCAGCCGCTGCTCGCCCAGCACCTGGTAGCAGAGGATGAGGAACGAGATGTTCTCCCAGACCACGTCGTCGTTGAACGTGAGATAGGACGAGTAATCAGCGAGGCCCTTCTTCGAAAACTCCTGGCTCAGCGGATAACGCTGCGGCCACCCGCCGATGGGGTACTGGCTGTTCAGCACGAACCCGATGGCCTTGTCGACCGGCGCCTTGTAACGTGAATCGAGTTTTTCCAGGTACAGGCGCAGCAGGAAGATGGCGGCGTCCGTCGACGACTGATCGTCGAAGGTGGCGTTGCCGTAGTAGTGCTGGAATTCCTCGAGGCGCCACGCGTTCTTGCCGACGGTCGCATACCAGTCACGCAGCGAACGGTCGCCGGCGAAGTCGACCACGTAGTTCCAGCCACCGCTCGGATGCTGGCCCCAGATCAGCGCGCTCGCCACCTGTTCGGCGGCCTTGTAGTAGTACTCGTCGCCGGTGGCGTGGTACGCGTCGAGGAACACATGGCCCATGCTCGATGTGCCGGGCGGCTGCAGCCAGATCATGGTCTCGCGCGCTTCCAACTCGCCCCAGCGCCGCGACATGTCGGGCAGGTAATTCCAGAGATAGCCGCCGCGGTACGACACCTTCTCCACCATGAACTGCGTGGCGCGCTTCAT